>JAJQEA010000087.1 GCA_021201905.1 Clostridia bacterium | reverse complement strand
CCATATCCCTTTGCCCGCCACTTCCCTTAAGTTTGTTTCCGGCAATTCATCCCTTCACCCCTGGAAGTGGAGAAAATTCCCCTTCTTCTGATAAAATAACAGTTCCGGGCGCACAAAATAATTTCAAAGCACGCAAAATAATATGCTTCCGCTTCAAGGTACAAATAATCTCTCTGATTTTTTTCGTGAATTTTGATTTACGAACATGATTGACTACTGATAAACAGTACTGACTATAAGAAACTATGAAACTTACAGATATTATAAAAAAACACCGCTATATCCCGAATAACACACTAAAACACAGACCACCACCTTTTTTTCAATTATTCCTGCGTGAAAAACGGCTGAACCAGCCAAATGACCATGAAACTGCAAATAAGAATCCTGCACAGAGACTTCCATGCGATTTTATATAGAATACCATATATACCCTTAAAACGTCAATACCCAACTCTTTTTCTTTCTCTCCTGTTTCCGTAGTTTCCTTCCACAACCCCCTGTTTCCTCAAAAGAATTGTAAACGTAAATCCCGTTATTTTTCCAAATGGAAACTTTTTACCACCCCACCTCCTTCAAAAAACATCCCCTCAAAAACATTTCTGTCAAAGAACCAAAAAAAAACCGGCATCCAGGCTATTCTGTCCGCTACAGACAGTCCCCGGATACCGGCTCTCTACATTTCAAATTCCAAATTTACTTATTTATTTCCATTGAGGTACTCATCGATTCCTCTTGCGCCTGCACGGCCTGCCTCCATGGCAAGGATTACGGTTGCAGCGCCTGTTACGGCATCGCCGCCTGCGTATACGCCTTCCTTGGTGGTCTTTCCGTTGCTCTCATCTGCAATGATGCATTTCCACTTGTTGGTCTCAAGACCTTCTGTGGTGGAAGAGATAAGTGGGTTTGGTGAGGTTCCAAGGGACATGATGACAGCGTCCACATCAATGGTGTAATCAGATCCGGCAACCTCTACCGGTCTGCGGCGGCCTGATGCATCCGGCTCGCCTAATTCCATCTTGCGCACTACCATTCCCTTAACCCAGCCGTTGTCGTCGGTCAGAATCTCTACCGGATTGGTCAGCAGGTTGAAGATGATTCCCTCTTCCTTGGCATGATGTACTTCCTCCACACGGGCAGGCAGCTCGGCTTCACTTCTTCTGTAAACCACATGCACCTCTGCGCCCAGACGGAGCGCTGTTCTGGCAGCATCCATGGCAACGTTTCCGCCGCCTACAACTGCTACCTTCTTGCCCAGGTAGATTGGCGTATCGTAATCATCGCGGAAGGCCTTCATCAGGTTGCTTCTGGTCAGATACTCGTTGGCAGAGAATACGCCGTTGGCATTCTCGCCTGGAATTCCCATGAACTTGGGAAGTCCTGCGCCGGAACCGATGAATACGGCCTTAAAGCCTTCCTCATCCATCAGCTCGTCTATGGTCACGGATTTTCCGATGATAACATTGGTCTCAATCTTAACGCCCAGTTTCCTTACGTTGTCGATTTCAGGCTGTACCACCCCGGACTTGGGAAGACGGAATTCAGGAATTCCATATGTAAGCACGCCGCCTGGCTCATGAAGGGCCTCGAAGATGGTTACCTCGTATCCCATCTTTGCAAGGTCGCCTGCGCAGGTCAGTCCTGCAGGGCCGGAACCGATGACAGCTACCTTGATGCCGTTGGTTTTCTCCGGCTTAGCCGGTACGAATCCATTTTCCCTGGACCAATCTGCCACGAAACGCTCCAGCTTTCCGATGGAGATGGGCTCGCCTTTGATGCCGCAGATACATTTGCCTTCGCACTGGCTCTCCTGGGGGCATACACGTCCGCATACTGCGGGAAGGGCGCTGGATTCTGCAATGGTATTTGCCGCATCCTCAAATTTTCCTTCTTTTACTTCTGCAATGAACTTTGGTATATTGATGGCAACCGGGCATCCCTGGATACATTTGGCATTCTTACAGTTAATGCAGCGGGAAGCTTCTTCCTGTGCCTCTTCCTGGTTATATCCCAGACACACTTCCTTGAAATTCGTTGCCCTTTCCTTTGGGTCCTGTTCCCTTACGGGTATCTTCTTTAATATGTCCATTATTCCTCACCTCCGCAGTTTCCGCATCCGCCATGATGGGTAGCTCCCTCACGCAGCCTTAAGATGGCCCTGCCTTCCTCTGTCTTGTACATCTGCTGGCGCTTCATGGCCTGGTCGAAATCTACCAGATGGCCGTCAAACTCAGGTCCGTCCACACATGCGAACTTCACTTCCTCGCCAACGCTTACACGGCAGGCGCCGCACATTCCTGTGCCGTCCACCATGATTGGGTTCATGCTGACGATGGTTGGGATTCCCAGCTCCTTGGTGAGCTTGCAGACAAATTTCATCATAATCATAGGTCCGATGGCAACGCAGACATCGTACTTCTTGCCCTGGTTCTCCACCAAATCCTTAACAACGTCGGTTACCATGCCCTTGCGCACATAGGAACCGTCATCTGTGGTAATATAGAGGTTTCCTGCAATAGATCTCATTTCCTCTTCCAAAATCAGCATGTCCTTGGTCTTGGCGCCTTCCACCACATCCACGTCAATGCTGCGCTCCTTCAGCCATTTTACCTGCGGGTAAACAGGCGCGCTTCCCACGCCGCCGGCTACAAAGAGATAACGTCTCTTCTTTACTTCCTCCAGGTCATCCTTCACGAATTCGGAAGGCTGGCCCAGGGGACCTACGAAGTCTGCAAAGCTGTCCCCGGCCTTCAGTCCGGCCATACGCTCTGTGGATGCTCCCACAATCTGGAACACGATGGTTACCAGGCCCTTCTCACGGTCGTAGTCACAGATGGTTAACGGGATTCTCTCTCCTACTTCGTCCATCTTGACAATAACAAATTCGCCTGGTTGACAGGCCCTGGCTATACGCGGTGCTTCCACGTCCATCAGATATATCTTATCTGCCAGGCATTCTGATTTTACAATCTTATACATGGTTCTCCTCCTAGTAATATATACTCGCGTCCTCAGCTGGATTTCGCCGCGCGTCCGGACGTGACATTCATTGTTATTCAACCCGGATCTGGTAGCTCTTCTGCCAGTTTTCCCATCCGGGCAAAGATATGATTCCCCTTCTGTCCTTCAATTCCCCCTTATATCCATCTGATGCGCAGATACCGTACCATGGTTCCAGACATACAAAGGGATGGGTGGCCTCCATTGTCCATATTCCCAAATATGGGAAATCGCTGCATTCCAACGTCACATAGGGGCTTCCATCCACAATCAGGCTTACGCTGCTGACCTGTGCTTTGTCAAACATATATGTAAGAGCTGTATCGAAAAATCCTTTTGTCAGCGGCACCCGGTCCTCTGACAGCTTTAAATCTCCCTGAAGTTCTTCCTTCTCATAGCCCTTTGCATCAGGCGCAAGATAATGGAGACAATCCGTAAACTGTCCCTCCCTGCACCCTCTCCGGTTAAATTCAAAGGTGAAATCGTATATGTTCTTCCCTTCCGGCACCTGAAAAGCAGGATGTCCGCCCATCATGAACAGCATCTCTCCTGAATCCGTATTGGTGACCTTCCACATGACCTCGATGGTCCTGCCTTCCAGCCTGTGACCAATCTCCACCTCAAAATGGAACGGATACTTCTCAAATGTCTCCGGCGTGTCCTTCAAACGGAACCAGCATTCGTCCATATCGCAGAGAAGGGGTTCAAAATCCATATCCCTTGCAAAGCCGTGGGGCGTCATGCCATATTCTTTCCCATCATGGACATACGTCCCCTCATAACATTTTCCCACAAAGGGAAAAAGCACCGGGGCGTGTCTGTCCCACACAGACGGTTCGGCGCGCCAAAGCACTTCGCGGTCCGCCTTCTTGTCATAAATCCTGGTAAGTTCTGCACCATGGCGGGCAACAGTAACTAGAAGCTCATCATTTTCAAGTGTAAATAATGTTCCATCCTGTTTCACTATATATTCCCCCGTTCTCCTGTTTTTTTAGAAGCTTGTGAGAATTTACCCTCGCACAAGCTTTATATTAACATTTTCTGCTTCATGTTACAACCGGTTTTTAAATTTTTTCAAAAATTATTTTCTTTTTTTTCAGCGTGTTGAACAATTTTTTATTACTTTTTTCTCTGGAACCTCCGGAAGGTATAACAGAGGTCAAAATACGTCTGTTCCTCGCCCTCTTCCGCCAGATACCATCCCTCTTCCTTTTCCAGGTCAGGAAAATATGCATCCCCGTCATAGGTATAATCAATACTGGTCACATGGGCCGTTGTGCAATAGGGGAGGAACTGCCGGAAAATACTCTCCCCTCCTATGATATAGATATCGCTTTCATCGTAATCCTGAAAGGCATTAAGGGCCTCCTCCAGGCTGTGGCAGACCACCGCGCCCTTTACCTTATACTGCATATCATGGGTCAGGACAATATTTACCCGGTTTCCAAAGGGCTGTTTTCCCGGCAGCCCCTCCAGGGTCCTGCGCCCCATGACCACCACCTTGCCGGCCGTCTCCTTAAGGAACATCTGCCGGTCGGCCGGAATGGTCACCAGAGGCCTTCCGTCCTTGCCTATGGCCCAATGCCTGTCCGCTGTCACGCAAAGATTCAATGTCCCCTCACCTTACCCTTCTGTATACTCTGAATTCAAAGGAAATCCCTTCATGCTCCCTGCCATCGCTGACCGACTCCAGTTTCCAGCTCTCATCCTGATCCAGATTTTCAAAATCCGTGTCCACATCAAAGGTGCGGTGAATGTAGGTCACATATGCCTTACTGCAATAGGGAAGAAATTCCCTGTATATCATGCCTCCGCCGATGATGAACACATCCTCCTCACGGCAGTCCCTTAATGCCTCCAGCACGTCCTCCACACTATGGTACACCTGAACGCCCTCAGGGGCATACGCCTCATCTCTGGAAAGGACCATATTCACACGGTTTTTCAGGGGCTTTCCACCTGGAAAGCTCTCCAGTGTCCTGCGTCCCATGACCACGGTCCTTCCCCTGGTCGTCTCCCTGAAATACTTCATATCCTCCGGGAGATGCGCAAGGAGACCGCCGTCCTTGCCAATTCCCCATTTCTCATCCACTGCAACAATCAGATTCATATATGAGTGCCTCCCATTTTTTTTCTAATGTCTGTTCATCCCTGCCCCATTCACCGGTCTTGACCGATTATATCATGAAACCCTTTGAAAGAAAAGGTGTCCTCTGTTATAATGGTTCCATATTTAAAATGGAGGACAATGAACATGAGCTACGCAGACCAGATATTCATACAGAACTGCAACGATATATTAGAGCACGGCGTCTGGGATACAGACTATGACGTGCGTCCCGTATGGGAGGACGGCACCCCGGCCCACACCATCAAGCGCTTCGGCATCGTGAACCGCTACGATCTTACAAAAGAATTTCCCGTCATCACCCTGCGGCGCACTGCCTTTAAGTCGGCGGTGGACGAGCTTCTGTGGATATGGCAGAAAAAATCCAACAATATCCACGACCTGAACAGCCACATCTGGGATTCATGGGCAGATGAGGACGGCAGCATAGGCAAGGCCTACGGCTACCAGCTGGGTGTAAAGCACCATTATAAGGAAGGGGATTTTGACCAGGTAGACCGCATCCTGTACGATCTGAAGCACAATCCCTTAAGCCGCCGGATCATGTCCAACATATACAACCACCATGATTTATGCGAGATGAACCTCTATCCCTGCGCCTACAGCATGACCTTCAATGTCTCCGGAAATACCCTGAACGGCATCTTAAACCAGCGATCCCAGGACATGCTGACAGCCAACAGCTGGAATGTATGCCAGTACGCTGTCCTGCTCCACATGCTGGCCCAGGTAAGCGGCCTGAAACCCGGCGAGCTGGTCCATGTCATCGCAGACGCCCATATCTACGACCGGCACATACCCATGGTAAAGGAGCTGTTAAAGCGTGAGCCTTACCCAGGCCCAACCCTGGCCATGGATACTTCCATCCGGGATTTCTACCAGTTCACCACCGGCAGCTTCCGGCTGGAAAATTACCAGTATCACGCCTTCAGCGATAAGATTCCTGTGGCTATATAGGCAGGCTGTAACCAAAAGACGGATGGACAATTCCCGCGGTCCATCCGTCTATCTTTATTCACTTCTTTATTTACCCCGGTCTTTCTTTACCCCTGTCTTTCCTTACCCCTGTCTTTCCTTACCCCTGTCTTTCCTTACTCCCGTCTGCCGCTCCCCGGCCCGTCTGAGTCCGTATGTTCCTAAAACAGCCCCTCATTCTTCTGCTCCAGCACCTTGATTCCATGGTAGAACATTTCATTATAAGGAGTAGGCACTCCCAACTCACGGCCCAGGCGGATGATGGTGCCTCCGAACATCTCCACCTCCGTCTTGCGGCCTGCCTCAATGTCCTGGAGGGTGGACGGCTTATTTTCAGGAGGCACATCCCTAAGCACGCTGGCCTGTTTTTCCATATCCTTTTCAGAAAGGCTGATTCCCTTCTTTCGGGCAATGGCTATAACCTCCCGCATCAGTTCCTCACGTATGAAATTGGCATCATCGCTTACGCTCCAGGCCCCGAAGGGAATGCCCAGGACGGCGGCGCTCTGGTTCTCACTGACATTGCACATATATTTATACCAGATGGCCCGTTCCATGTCCTCCGGAACAACGGTACGTATGCCAGCCCGTTCAAACAGCTCCTTCACGGCCTGTACCCTGGGGGACATTGTCTCATTGTGCTTTTCTCCCATTTCAATCCGGGCCGCCTTGGGGTTAAAGGAGGCACAGCCGTCCTTCATGACCACGCTTACCTTTGCCAGGGAATACAGCAGATTATCCCAGCCAAATACCTCTGCCACCTTATCCTCTGCCTCCACCCCGTTTAACGGAGCCATAATAAGGGTATCCGGCCCAATCTGGTTTTTCATGTCCTCCAGAGCCTGGGGAAGGGCCGGAAACTTGGTGATGATAATAGCCAAATCCGGATAATTCTGTCCGCAGGCTTCCTCCGGTGATACGATATTGAAATGGTGGCGTACCCCATTGGCCATAACGCCCTCCCGCTCCAGACGCTCCAGACGGCTTCCCCCCGCAATCACGCGCAAACCATCCCCCAGCAAGGGGCCCAGATGACTGGCCAGAAAGCAGCCGATGGCTCCCAGTCCAATGAGGGATACGGTCCTTATTTCTCTTTTCTGATTCATCCTGATTCCTTCTTTCATACATTTATACTCATCTGAAGCGCAAGGGAATAAATAATGCGCTCCTTTACTTGTTTCCCGGTCAGCTGTGTCAACGCGCGCTCATAATAGTCCAGCTGGACCCTGTAGCGCTCTGCCAGCATCCTTGCTCCCTGCTTCGGATCTCCTTCCGGCACATGGTCTGTCTTGTAATCAATCAGGACCAGTCCGTCCTCTTCCTCCAGATAGGCGTCGATGATTCCCTGTATGAGTACCAGCTCATCGGAGTCACCAAGTCCCATTTCCCTGGCAGGTATGCCTATGATAAACTGCTGCTCCTTATGGATACGCCCCTCTGACTGTGCTTTCGCCATTCGCTTTCCCAAGGGACTGGACAGGAAATTCCAAATGACCTTGGGATGGATGAAGTCATGGGCCTCCTGGTCCAGGAAGCCGTCCTCCAGAAGCTTATCCACCACCGGCTTTACCTCTGCCAGGCCGTGTATCTCATGAAAATGGATGTGCTCCAGGACTGCGTGGTATGCGGTTCCGCGCAGGGCGGCCCGGTTTGGACCGGCTGGGACTGTTTTTTTCTGTTCTCCGGATTCACCGGGGCCGGAGCCTGCCATATCCCGGCTCCCGGCCAGCTCCTCTAACTCGCCGAGGGCGATTCCCTCCAGATTGCCACGGTCCGTGCCAATGGCATCCTCCGACCGTCCTATCTGGCTCTGCTTTTTGAGTTCAGATACAGACACCATGGCGTACAGTCCGGTATCTGATTCATAGGGGTACTCATATTCCAGCACCTCCCTGAGACGTGTTCCAAATGCAGCATCGTACACCTTTTTTCCATCCACATTCAGAAGATCTTCCTTTTTCATCTTCCGTATGATTTGCCGGGTGATTTTCTCGCCAATCAGGTCTTTTACCTGAATCTGGCGCATTTCCATATGGGAAGCCGGGATTGCGGGCTGCGCCATAAGGAGCCAGTCCAGACAGGAGCTGGCCGAAGCCAGTATGGTATAGGGCAGCTGGCCCTGGGACAGGGGGATATCCTTCCATTTTCCCAGCTTATTCTCCAGTGACTTATCCGCGGCCGTCATAATCAGCTTTTCCTTTGCCCTGGTCATGGCCACATAGAGCACCCTGAGCTCCTCCCCCATTGTTTCCAGCTCCGTCCGGCGCTTGAGCGCCTGCTTTTTAAGGGTTGGCGCCTTGACCCGCAGCTCCAAATCCAGGAAATCCGCTGCCACCCCCAAATCTGCATCCAGAAGAATCTGGCCGTAGGCATCCTGCTTGTTAAACCGCTTGCCCAGGCCTGCCAGAAACACCACCGGAAATTCCAGACCCTTGCTCTTGTGAATACTCATGATGCGCACCGTGTTGTCCTGCTCACCGGCCACGCTGGCCTCTCCAAAGTCCGTATCAAATTTCTTCAGTTTTTCAATGTACCTTACAAAATGAAACAGCCCCTTGTAGCTGGTGGATTCATAGGCAGCCGCCTTTTCCACCAGCATGTCCAGGTTGGCCCGTCTCGTCTCCCCGGCCGGCATGGCGGATACATAATCGCAATAACCACTCTCCTTGTATACACGGTACAGCAGCTCATGGATGGGCAGGTGTCTTGCCTCCCCCCGCAGCCGTTCCATAAGGAGCCGAAGCTTTCGGGATTTAAGCGATATGGATCGGGCTGTCTTAACAGGTATGCCGGATAAGCCCACTGTGATCCATCCCTCTTCCATATCAGGCTTTTCTTCCTGATCGGATCCATCCTCCGGCACCGGGCCATTCTCTGGAGCCGCTCCATTCTCCGGTTCCGGCCCTTCCTTCCGTTCCAATCCATCCTCCGGTTCCAATCCATCCTCCGGTTCCGGTCCTTCCTCCAGCCAGAGCTTCCACGCCCCGTATACCCCCCGGTCCTGGCCCTTCTTGGAATTCCGCTTGTAGGCGGCCATCATCCAGGCCATCTCCTCATCGTCCATTCCCACAATGGGCGAGCGCATGACTGCGGCCAGCGGAATATCCTGCATGGGATTATCAACTACAGACAGAAGGCTGAGTATGGTCTCCACCTCGACCGTGTTGAAGTATCCGGTCCTGGTCTGGGCAAATGCCGGGATACCTTCATTCATCAGCACATTTACAAACACCTCTGACCATCCGCTCATGCTTCTGAGCAGGATAACCATGTCGCCGTAACGTGCCCTGCGGTAACCTCCCCTGGATTTGTCCCACACCAAAATACCCTGGCCCCCGCTTACCAGCTGGCGTATCCTTCCGGCAATCAGCCGGGCTTCCAGCTCCTTGGCCGTATAATCAAGGGAATCCTCATCCAGCTGTCTCAGTGTATCCGCGCCCGTATCCACAAGAAGAAGCTCCGTAGGCGTTCCTGCTTTTAAGGAAACCGGGGCTTCTTCCCGGCTGCCGGACTCTCCCCCATCCGACTCAGGGTCCAAAACCATTTCCCTGCTCACCTCCTCAAATTTCGCGCCGGGATAAAGGGCTGTCTCAGGCGTATAGGTGATTCCTCCCAGGTTCTTTGTCATGATTTGATAAAACACATCATTGACACTGGCCAGCACAGACTCCCTGCTCCGGAAGTTCTGCTGCAGTTCAATCATCTGGTACGGCCCGCTTTCCCTGGAATATGCTTCGTATTTATCCATGAACAGCTCCGGCCTGGCCAGACGGAACCTGTATATGCTCTGCTTCACATCCCCCACCATGAACACGTTGGGCTGGCCGGACCGTTCCCTGGAAATGCTGGTAATCAATGCTTCCTGGACATAGTTGCTGTCCTGGTATTCGTCCACCAGGATTTCCTCGTACTGCCGGCTCAGCTCGTCTGCCACCTGGGACGGACGGTGGGAAACCGTCCCCTCCCCAATCTCTGTTTTCTCTCCAATCCCTGTTCTCTCCCCGAGCTCTGTTTTCTCCCCGTTCCTGGATTCCTCCTTGTCCCCTGTTTCCTCTCCGTTCCCGGATTCTTCCTTGTCCCTTGTTTCCTCCCGTTCATAGAGAACCTCCAGCGCCAGATGCTCCAAATCATTGAAATCCAGCACGTTCCGCTCTCTCTTGGCATCCCTGTATGCCTGGTCGAACATGCCTGTAAGCCTTAAGAGTTCCCGTATGACCGTCCTGGTCCCTCTCATGCTTTCCGCCACTTCCTCCGGACTCTGCTGGCCGTAGAGCTCCCTGCATTTTGCCACGGCCTTCTTGACCCGGTCCCTGCATGCGCTTACAAATGCCTTCTTGTCACCGTCAATATCCTTGCTCCGTATGGATGCCAGACGGTCGAAGCTCATATTCTGCAGGCTGTTATACAGGGCTTCAAAGCTTCCTGTGGCCGCGGCCCTTCCTATGGCCTCTATTTTGCTCCTGTCGCTTATGAGCATGGGCTCATATGCCAGGGGGCCGTTTTCCTCCAGGCACACCTGCAGGGCTTCCCCCAGCTGCCCGGAAAGCTCCTCCATCTGTCTGGCCACGTCCTCCATCAGAAAAACCATCCAGGGGCTTTGCTCCATTTCCAGGATGCTTTCCTCCTCCAGCTCCTTCTGGCAGGATGCCAGCCATTCCCCCGGCCATGGATGGCTCTGGGAAAACTGCCACGCCTGGAGAATCACATCCTCGATTCCCCGGTCTGACTTTCCGCGGCCGAAATGCTCCACAAACCTGGCAAATTCCCCATCCGCCTCATCGTAGCAGCTTTCCAGCATTTCCCCCATACAGTCCCCCCTCAAAAGGGACAGCTCCCCCTCATCCCCCATGCGGAAGGCCGGATCTATGTCCAGACTGTTATAATGGCTGTGGATGATATTCAGGCAGAAGCTGTCAATGGTGGTAATCTGGGCCTGGGGAATCAGGGCGGCCTGGAGCCACAGATGCTCGTCCTCAGGACGCTCCTTCAGCTTCTGCTCCACCGCGGCGCCTATCCTCTCCCGCATCTCTGCCGCGGCCGCATTTGTAAACGTCATTACCAACAGCTGGTCAATATCCAGTGGATGGTCTCCTTCGCTTATCATCTGGATGATACGTTCCACCAGCACGGCCGTCTTGCCGCTGCCCGCTGCCGCGGACACCAGAAGGTTCCGGTTCCTGCTGTCTATTACCTCTTGCTGTTTACTGGTCCAATTCACTGCCATCTGTTTCCTCGTCTCCTTCAGCTTCCAATTCCGCCCAGATTTCCTCAGGCTTAAGTCCCTTGAGCTTGCGGTATCCATAGCCTGCCGTCTTGGTGTCAAACCCGCACACAGCATGGTAGGGACAGTAGTCGCAGGCCGTCCTGTTTCCCTGTTTGTAAGGCTTTAAGTCCACATTTCCCACCAGGATATCCTGCCCGGCCTCCTTAAGCTTCCGGTTCACAAACCGGTGCAGGTCCTGGAAGCGTCTGGTGCTGGCCACGGAGGAACGGCTTTCCTGGACATAACCGTCCTTGATTGCCACGGGTATCACATCGGATTCCTTCTCAATCTCCCTGTCCAGATGATGGATAATATCCAGTTCACTGTTTACCAGCCCGTTCATCCTGAGCTGCTTTAATATCTGCTTCTCGATATCCTTTTCATCCATGCCCTCCTGCTTATCCGCTATCGGGTCACCTATGTGGTAATAGAAGATGCCGGCAGGCACCACCTCCTTGTCCGGGTGTCTCCTCTCCTCCATCTCCACTGCCGCGTCCATATAAACCACCAGCTGGAGCTGCAATCCATAAAACAGGGCAGCCAGGTCAAAGGATGTGGTTCCTGACTTATAGTCAATGATTTTCACATAGACATGGTCCTCGTCCCTGCACAGGTCCATACGGTCAATGCGCCCCCGAAGCTGCAGCTCCTCATCCTCTGACAGGCCGATGCGCATGGCCTTCAGGTTATCAATGGCTGAAAAGGACACCTCGAATCCCACCGGCTCAAAATCCCCCTTTTTCACCTGCTCTGCCAGGGCCCATATGGTGCGGTCCATAATCCGCTCCACCCTGCCTGCCAGGTACGCGTTGCGGGCTGAGCTGGACATGATTGTGTTGCCGTATTCCTCCGTCACCTGGGTCACGCATTCCTTTACAAGGCTCTTTCTCCCCTCCTCGGTCAAATCCCGCCAATCCTGCCCCCTGTCCTTCATACAGGCAAAGCACCGGTCGATGGACTGGTGGAACAGGTTGCCCATGTCCACTGCTTCCAGCTCATACTCCTGCCGCTCCATCAGTTCCAGTCCATACCGCAGGAAATGGGCGTAGGCGCAAGAGGCAAACTGTTCCAGACGGGTGACGCTGCCCTGCAGTTCCCTGCCGTAAAGAGCCCTGGCAGCCGCCCGGCCGATTCCCCTTTCCTCATAGGAATAGAAAGCGGCGTCCACCAGCTGCCTCACCTTATCCCGGTGCTCCGCCGATGTGTAAAAATGCTGGAAAAGCTGCATAAAGGCCGCTTCCTCCCGCTCCCTGGCATCCTCACCCTGTTCCTGCATTTCCCGGAGGCCCTTTATAAGCAGCTCCCTGGCATCCCTTCCGGTCCGCACCGGCCACTCCACGGAATGCTCGTCCAGGGTTTCCATTCCCGGGAACAGCTTTCCCACCTCTCCCATGAGATTGGAGGGTCTCTGGCTCTTGCCGTCCGGTGTAAGTCCGGCATAGGTGAGCACCAGCCGTCCGGAGGGCTTTGACATCATGAGATACAGGTAAAATTTCTGAATACAGCCATCCTCCTTCACCGTGGGGGCCAGCTCTATATCCATTTTTCTGAGGGCCGCCCTGTCACGGTCCGATAAAAGGCTGGCTCCGCTCTTTCTCTGAGGAACCGTACCCTCGTTCACCCCCACAAAAAACAGTACCTTCACTGCCTCCAGACGGCTCCGGGTGATATCCCCCACCATGACCTGGTCAACCGTGGCCGGAATCACACCCACCTGGATTTCCTGGAAGCCGGCGTCCAGAATCTGGATATAATTCTTCATGTCCGCCTTTTCCGCCCCCAGCAGACCTTCCAGCCGTTCAAACAGCTCCAGAACACGGTCATAGACCTGGCCGTATTCCCTAGCCAGGTTCTCATCCCCCGGCTCTCTTCGCTCCAGAAAGAAATCCCTGTATTCCTCCAGCTTTTCCCTCAGCCTCATATGCTCCAAAAATTGGCGCAGAGCTGCCGTCACAGAGGCAATGGTGGCTTCCTCTGCCTTAAAAGCCTCCCGCACCGGCCGCAGCGGTTCCAGTATCCACATACGGTATTCGTTCAGCTCCTTCATGTTCAGCTTTTCGCCGCCTCTGTACTGCCGTTCCCAACAGGAATCCCAGCGCTTCCACCCCCGGATGCCCAGGGCCCGCACATAATTTTCCAGCCGGTCCGTCATCTGCTCCACATGTTCCCTGGAACCGTCGAATCCGCCCGCAGCATCCGCCTCCCCGGCATTCCCGGCCGTATCCGCTGCTGTATCTGCCTCCTCCGCACTCTCCTCTGTATCTACCGACGCTCTCTCAGCTGTATTCTCCTCCGCACTCTCCTCTGTATCTGCTGACACTCTCTCCTCTATATTCCCATCCTTCTCATACACCAGACCTGTCTTCAGATACCGGAACACACTCTCGTAAGAGAAATCCTTCACCATCTCCAGGGCGGCCCGTATCAGCTCCACCATGGGATTTTCCAGAATACTCTTCTTGTCATCCAGGAAGTAGGGAATCCCGGCCTCATCGAACTGGTGGGCCAGCTCCCGTCCATAGGATGGAAGATCCCCGGTAATGACGGCAGCATCCCGGTAACGCATCCCTTCCTCCTTTATCATCTGCTCAATCCTGCTGCACACATAGGCTGCCTCCCCTGCCGGGTTACGTCCCTTGTACACCTGGATGCGCTCCACCTTCCCCTCCCAGGTTCTGCCGGAATACCGGTACAGGTTCTGTTCCAGAAAATCCAGCTCCGGACTCTCATCATACCGCCAGGCCGGACGCCGGTTACAGATTATGTCCTCCTTCTTCGGTACTGCGTGCTGCTTTGCCATGGAAGCCACACGGCACACCGTATGGCGGCTCATATAAAATAGATACTGGATACTGCTCTCCCTGTAGGCGTTTTCCCTGGAATCAATGGTCACCGTGCACACCACATCCCTGGCGTGCATCAGAAACAGCTCCACCAGTCTGTACTGGACCGGGGTAAAGCCGGTGTATCCGTCCAGAAGAATGATGCTGTCCTTAAGTGGCTCCCACTTTGGAAGCTCCCTGCACAGGATGTCCAGAATCTCCTCCGCCGTGATATAGTGGCTCGCTATATACTCCCTGAAACCGCTGTAAATCACCTCCAGGTCCTCCAGCTTCTGGGCCAGCAGCGGGGCGTCTGTCTCCCCCCGCACCTCCCTCAGCATGTCCGGTGTGATGCCGTACTGGTACAGCTCCGAAATCTGGGACTTAAGCTGGCTGATGAAGCCGGACTGCTCCAGATGGCCCTTATAGAGGGACAGCTTTCCTCTCTTTAACCCGGCCACCTTGCGCAGCACCATGGATTTTCCCATATCATCCAGAACAACCGGGATTCTGACTCCCAGGTCCTCGAATACCCGGTAGGCCAGACGCTTAAAGCTGAGGATGTCAATATTCATAATCCCGTGTCTGGGGTGGAGCCGGATGATTTCCTTCTGTGTCTGCATGGTAAACTGCTCCGGCACCACCACCAGATACTTTTGCTCCGGATGCTCCATGGACTCCCTTATGACCCTGTCATAGAGCATCCTGGTCTTTCCCGAGCCTGCCCCTCCCAATATGAACTGTAACGCCACGTTTTCTCTCTCCTTCCGGCAGACGGGACAATGAAAACTTCTCATATTTTCCCGCCCTGCAACATAAGCTTTAACAAACTATCTTAGAGGTCCTGACTATGAGCTCTAAAACCAAAATTGTGGTACTAAGGATGAAGGAAATCATCTACACCGCAATCTTCGTAGGCCTTGCCATCCTTTTAATTACCCTCTGTTTCATCATGTTCCGGCCTGGGAAGGACAACGTTTCCGTTTCCGCTGAGCCTGCCGGCTACCTGCCGGGTGTATACAGCGCGGCACTGACCCTTGGCAGCGAAGATGTGAATGTAAAGGTAACAGTGGACAAGAACCGCATCACCTCCATTGACCTGGTTCCATTAAGCGAAGCCGTCACAACCATGTACCCGCTGATGCAGCCCACCCTGGATGATCTGGCCAGCCAGATTATAAGCAATCAGTCCACGGAGAACCTTACATATCCCAGCACCTCCCGCTATACCTCCACAGCCCTGTTAAACGCCATCAACACGGCGTTAGACAAAGCAAAAGTGGATTAACAGAAGCGGGCGGATGTATCCCAAAGCACTCCGGCACGTCTTAAAGCTCCTGCCCCATTTCATGAAGGCGGGGGCTTTTCCCACGTACCAAATGTAAAAAAACGGCAGATTGCTCTACCGTCTTATCCTACAAAAGAATATATTTTATCGTACCATGTTTCCCGACCCGTGTCAAGTTGGCAAACACACGTTTTGTCCTGCCCTTTTGCCCCGGAACAAACACACGGTTTGGGTATCAGGATCCCACTTTTTCCATGAATCCCATGTAATTCATCTGGAGCCGGAATATGTCGTTGGCTGTCAGCCCCTCCAGGGCTCCCTCCATGAAATAGCGCTCCCCGGCCAACTCCACCTTGTCCCTCCTGACATCGCTGCCCGCAATAAAGGTGGGGACGCCATCCCCGCTGTGGTCACCCACCTGGCAGGGCGTGGAGTGGTCCGCTGTAAAGGAAATATAGCACTGCTCCAAATCCAGCTCATCCAGGAGATAGCCCAGCATCTGGTCCGTCCTCTCTACAATATCCTTCTTCTTATCCGGCCGGTTGTCGTGGCCCGCCAGGTCCGTTCCCTTAATGTGGAGCACCACCCAGTCGTAGCCCTTTTCTTTTAAAAGCCCGGCCGCCAGCCCGGCCTTTCCCATAAGGTCCGTGTCAAAGCTGCCTGTAAAGCTGTCCCTGATATAGTAATCCATGCCGGCCAGACGGGCAATACCTCCCACGGTCTTATCTCCTGCCACACAGGCCGCCCTGATATTGTACTTTTCCTTCAGGGAAACCATCTCCGTCTTTTGGCCGGCTCCCCTGGTCAGGATGATATTGGCCGGCTTAAGTCCCTTTTCAACCCTCTCCCTATTGAGGGGCAGCTCCCTTAGGATGCCGTATGCCTTTTCCGTAAATTCCCACAGGGCATCCGCGGTCCTCTGCGCCTTCGCGGTGCCGTCCAGGGCCTTGGGTCTGGACACCCCTTTCCCCTCCTCCGTGGTTCCCGGGTCCGTACAGCTGATGGTGTCGCTTAATCCCTCTCCCCTGAGGACCACCGCAATCCTGTGCTCGGTCAGCTCTTTTGCCAGCACCCGGGTACCGTCTGACAGCACCATGCCGTTTACGGCCTCTGCCAGAAGCTCCGTTCCCTGGCTGATACGCCCAGCCCTGCGGTCCACCACCACTTTATCCTCTGTAACGGTTGCGAAATTCCCCCGGAACGCCACATCCCCGTCCATCAGCTCCAGTCCGCCGCTGCTGGCCTCCAAGGGGCCCCGGCCCCGGTACACCCTGCTGCTGTCATAGCCGAATATCTGCAGATGGCCCACGTCCGTACCCACGGGAATCCCCGGCGCAATGGGGTATACATTTCCGCACATGCCCATTTTAAGCAGGCGTTCCATATTGGGGGTGGAGGCGCTCTCAAGGGGCGTCATTCCCCCCAGTGAAGGATTGGGTCTGTCTCCCAGGCCGTCCATGATAACCAGTAATCCCTGTTTCTTTCTCATTATGAGTTGCCTCCCATCTTCTTTTTCGCGGCCAGTTCCTTTGCCTCCTTCAGCATCCCTTTATTCTTATAAAGGAAGTAAGCTGAAATCAGGATCGTGGCTCCCCACATGGACAGCGCCAGATTGCCTCCCGCCTCCTTAATATTCACGGTCATCTCACATTCCTGTCCGGCAGCTACCTCCCCAAACACATAGGAGCCGTACTTCACGCCTTCCTCTGTAAATATTCCATACTCCTCCTCGGGATCGTATCCGACGATTCCTGCCAGTTCATATCCCTCAGGCACTGCCAGCTTCAGGCTGTAGGAACCGATTGTCACCGGTGCCGTGTTTACCATGGAATAGGTGACAGCCTTCAGATTGCCCGGTGCTGTGCCGCTTGTCTTAGCCGCCTTCATTTTGTAAGCGCCTTCCTCCCGCCAGTTCAGGGTCAGCTCCACCTGGTAATCCGCCTCATCAAATTCCGCCACCAGATAAGAGGTCATGCCTGAGCGCTGCGTTTCCGGCTCTCCCTTGAGAGTACCTGCCTCTGCCTGGACAGACACCAGCTCTGCATCATGGTACATAGGTACTGCCAGACGCCCCTCACTGTCGGTCACGCCTTTTATGCGGGAGAGAACAGACGCATCCTCCCCCTCAGGCGCCACCCGGTCCGCCATCTCAGTCATGGTTCCCAGATTTGTACCGCCCGGCTCCTCCGCCATGGCGGTGACGGCAAGGCCCATGCTGAGCGCTGCTGCCATCATAAACGTAATACATCCATTTCCCTTCATATTGACCTCCTACATAATCCCAATCATTTTAAACCAGGTAAATGACGCCGCCACCATAATGCCCCATTTTGCCAGCAGAGTCAGGACACCGTATGTCATCTCCTCCAGGACCGTGAATTTTCCTGTACTGTAATAGGTCAGGTTCACCTTGCTGTGAGGCGGAAGCGTAATGGTATCGCAAATTATAAAGGATGCCGGCAGGGCCAGGGCCACCGGATTGAATCCCGCCACCTGGGCAATGGAAATGATGGTGGGAATCAGGATGATGGTACGGACCGTCTTGCTGGTAAACACAAAGTGGGAGAAGCTTGCAATGAAAATAATAACCGCGTAAAGGACCATAAAGCTCATATTCTCCACTCCCAGCTTGTCAAACACGCTGTTCAGGACCCAGGTGGCCACGCCCGTATCGTCCAGAGCCAGCCCTCCCGCATAAGCGCCGCAGCTGAAAATCATCAGATCCCATGGTATCTTTGCTTCCTTCCAGGTCAATATTCCCACATGGGGCATGAGGAAGATGGCTGCCGACACAATGGCTACCACAACCAGGGATATGTCGAAACCGAACATGGCCCCATGGTACTCGTTTGTTGCCCACAAAAAGATGGTGATAAGGAAGATAATCAGCGCCCGGATTTCCACCCCGTTCATTTTTCCCAAACCCCTGTACTCTTCCTCCAGGGCTGTCATCTTTTCCGCGGAAGCAGAACGGTTTCCGGTCTTAAAAAGCATTTTTCCGATAAGGAAGCTGGCCGCCAGCGTGACGATGGCAACCGGCGCGGAGGCAATGAACCACTTCATCCAGGAAATTTCCGTGCCTGTCAGGTCCTTGATGAAGCTGATAGCCAGTATCTGGGAGGAAGTGGCCGTCACAATGGCTCCGGTGGAAAGGTTGTTGGCCTGTATCCCCTGCAGCGCCATAAGCTTTCCGAAATTCCGGTCCTGAGGCGTGGTGTTTCCCACCTCAAACACCTCCATGATCATCATAACAATAGGAAGAAGCATCACGGCTCTGGCTGTTGTGGACGGCACCACGAAGGCAATGAGGAAATTGGTGACCATCAGCACAATCAGCACCGTGTTGACGCTCTTTCCAAACCGCGTGACCAGAAACAGCGCCAGACGTTTTGCAAGTCCGCTTTTTTCCATGCCTGAGGCAATGACAAAGGCCGCTATCATCAGCCAGATTACCTCATAGCCAAACACGCCCAGGGTGGCTTTTTCTGTCCAGGCCCCCGCTGCCGGCAGCAGAAAAATCACAATCAACGAAGTTACATAGTTTGGAATCCCGTTGCTCACCCAAAGAATCAGTGCAAACGCAAAGATGCCCATGGCCATCTTGCCTGAATAGGACAGTCCCGCAGGAGTCCTCATGGTCCAGATCAGCGTCAGTGCCACTAACGCTGCCGGTAGCCCGAAATACGCCATGCGCATTTCAAAGGGGCTTTTCTGTTTTTTTACCTTTGCCGGTATGCTGCTCAAAATACCCACTCTCCTTTTTGTACCGTCTCCGGTACTCTGTTTGATTTTGTAACTGCTTTGATGTTACCATTGTAGCTTTAAACCCAGTCCGGATCCAATCAATAATCCTTATATCCTGCCATAACAGAACGTTATAGTTACCCTTTTGGCCCCGCCTCCCATAAGACTTCTTTATAGTTGGCGTTTTCTCTTTCATTTCCCATTGAAAACCCTGTACTTTTCCCTCTGTTTCCACTAAAATACAATTAATAATGTTTATGGATTGGAGGACACACACATGGATTTGGAGTCCCTAGAGAGTTTTCTGGAGGTGGAAAAGCATAAGAATTTCACAAAGGCGGCGGAAAGCCTGTTCTGTACCCAGGCAGCCGTCTCCATGCGCATCAAGCGTCTGGAAACAGCCCTGGAATGCGGCCTGTTTAACCGCTTGGGCCGGCGTGTGGAGCTGACCAGGGAGGGAGAAATTTTCCTGCCCTATGCCAGACAGATGGTGAATACGTGGAAATCCGCATCGGAACATCTGCTGCAGACCCGGCTTATGGAGGAAAGCGAGATACGCATCACCTCCTCCAGCACTCCCGGAACCTACATTATACCCTCGCTGATTTACCTGTTCCGCCAGTCCTATCCCTACATAACCGTGATCAACCACATCCAGTACACCCGCAGCGCCATATCAGATGTGATTGGGGGTGATTTTTCCCTGGGCATTATCTCCCAGCCCGCCTCCGTTGGCACGGATGTGCTTTGCTGCGAGCCGCTGATGGAGGATCCCCTTGTGCTGGTGGTCCATCCCCGGCATCCGTGGGCGGAAAAAAGGGGGATTCTCTTTCAGGAAATCGCAGAGGAAACCCTGCTGATTTCCAATCCCAACACCTCCCTGGTGAACTACCTGGAAAAGGAGGGACGCCTTTCCTTGGACCCCTCCAGGCTTTACGTGGCAGGCAATATCGAGGCCATCAAGCGCGGTATCCGCAACCACCAGGGCATCTCCATCATGTCTGAATATGCGGTGCGCCAGGAGCTGGAGCTGGGCCTTTTAAAGCAGGTTCCCCTGCTGGACCATCCGGGGTTAAAGCGGCAGCTCTATACCATTTTCAGGAAGGATACCCAGTTTAAACTGTCCACCAGGCTGTTTCTGGAATTTTTCAGGAAGGCCGCGGAGGATAACCGGCTGCTGTCCCAGTTATAGGCATGCTCCGGCCTCCATGCTTAACTGCCGGTTAAGAAAATCCTCCCGCTGTTTAACTGCGCCTCCATTGTGCAGCGCCGTTCTATGGTCTATACTAACCATATCCGGCCGGACAACTATATGATAGCAAAGGAGAATATTACATGGAGATAAATATAGGCCCGCGCATTGCGGCGCTGCGCAAATCCAAATCCATGACGCAGGAGCAGCTGGCCCTTTCCCTGGGCGTGTCGCCTCCTGCTGTCAGCAAATGGGAGACAGGCGCCTCCTGCCCGGACATTTCTCTTTTATGTCCTCTGGCCCGGGCCCTGGGAACCAATGTGGACACCCTTTTGCAGTTTGAGGATACCCTGACAGAGGAGCAGATTGACGCCCGTCTGAATGAAATCGTTGAGACAGCCAGGAACCACGGGTATGAAGCCGCGGAGGGCATGGTTCAATCACTTCTGCACACCTATCCCTCAAGCATCCCCTTAAAATCCAGGGCAGTCACCCTGTTTGACCTGTTCGCCATGCTGTTTCCCGCCCAGCCCCAGCAGATTAAGGACAGCTGGATGAAGCAGAAGAAACAGCTTCTGGAGGAAGTGCGCGCAAGCGGCGCTACGGCTTACTGGCAGGCCGCGGTATCCCATCTGGCCTCCATCGCCATATTGGAAGGCGGGCTGGACAAGGCCGAAAGCCTTTTAAACGAACTGCCCCAGCACAGCACCAATTCCACCTCCATCCGGGCAATGCTGTACCTGAAAAAGGGGGAAGCTTCCCATGCCCTGGAGGTCATACAGAAACGCCTGTATGTGTTGACACGCCAGGTACAGGGCCTCCTGATTCAGATGATGAACCCGGAAATGATGCCTGACACCGCAAGGACACTGGAGCTGTGCGTCATTTACCGCCGGCTGGAAGAACTGCTGGGCGTGGGAAACGGCATGAGTCCGGGGTTCTTTGCCCAGGCTTACCAGCGGGCCGGACAGGACCGGCAGGCATTGGACAGCATGATTCAGTTTGTGGACGCCATCACCGGCACGGTCCAGAAGCCCAATCCCGTTTTGTTCTCTCCTGCCGTAACCATAGACGGGGAGCATCCTGCCGCCACAAGGGAAGTGCGCGAACTTCTCCTTAAGAGCCTGCTGGAGGATGCCTACTATAAGCAGTTTCTGGAGGATGAAGGTTTCAGAAACGCGGTGGATAAGCTCAGGGACAGTATTCAGAGCGAAACAGCCTGAGCATTGAAGAACAGGACGGCCGCCCGGTTAAAATACCCGGCAGGCCGTCCTGTTTCCGTTTTTTATTTCTTTACTGCGTATCTTCCACCCAGCACATCTTGGCAGACTTCTCTATATGAGCCCTCATGATTGCTTCCGCCTCATCCGGGTCTCCTTTTTTCAGGCTCTCGATGATTCGCTTGTGGAATTCAATTCCATCCTGGTGTCCCTCCTGCTGCTTCACAATTCCCCTGAGCAGAATGGTCTTCCAGAGACTCACCATGGATTTAATAAAACAAATCAGCAGCGGATTCCCGGTTGCCTCAGCTATGCAGATATGAAACTGGATGTCGTAGTCAATACGCATATCCCATACATCCTTGCTTTCAATCATTCCCTGCAGGTACTGCTCCAGCTTCTCGAAATCCAGATTTTCCTTTTTTTCAGCCACCACCCTGCTGGCGTAGGGTTCCAGCAGCTTGCGCATTTCATATACATCCATATATCCGATATCATCCAGCCGCAGCATACGGTTAAGAATCTCTGTGACGCTTCCGCTTTCAGGCTTTGCTATAAAGGTCCCTTCCCCGTTCTTCTGCACAATCAGCTGCCGCTCCTTAAGCAGCTTCAAGGATTCTCTCATGACATTACGGCTGATTCCGAATTTCAATGCCAGCTCCTGCTCACTTGGAAGCCGTTCCCCCTGCCGCAGCGAATTACTTAGAATCATGTCCTCCATACGGTCAGCCACTGTCTCATATAAATTTTTCTTCTTAACTTTGAAATCCAGATCTTCCATATACATTACCCATCTCTATCTTAATATTCTAAAAATCCCGGCGGTTACATATCCCCCTCCTGTTTATCTTAATACAACAATTGAAAAGATACAAGAATTTTATCGGCCAAAGAGTTCCGGCAGCCACATAATGACTTCCGGTACAAATGTTATAAGTATCAGCACCAGGATCATCACAACAACCATGGGCATAACCTCTTTTATGATGGTGCTCATCTTCTCCCCGCTGATTCCCGTCACAATGAACAGGAGCATGCCAAAGGGCGGTGTACAAAGCCCAATCATGGTATTCAGCGTAAATACCACCCCGAAATGAACCATGTCAATCTCAAAGGACTGGGCTATGGGACACAGGATGGGCAGCAGGACCAGCTGTAGGACGGCAGAATCCAGCAGCATACCCAGGATAAACAGCATGATGTTGACAAAAATAAGGAAGGAAACCTTTGTGGTGGCAAATGATAAAATCAGATTTCCCGCCAGGGATGGAAGATTCTCCACCGCAATCACATAGGAAAACACATAGGCGGCGCCCAGCATAATGCCAATCTGCCCCGTAGACTTCACCGTACTCTTCAGTACCTGTATAAACTCCGGCAATGTCATGGATCGGTACGCAAAAACGGATATGAGAAGGGCGTAGAGGGCTGCCACTGCCCCGGCCTCTGTGGCGGTCATGATGCCTGTATAGATTCCCATCAACAGGATGATGGGAGTCAGGAGGGCGGGAATGGCGCTCACCGTCATCTTAACAAATTCCATACCGGCATATTTTCTTCCGCTGGGATAATTCCTCTTATTCGCAATATAGCAGACGTAGATGCACAGAGCCAGAGCCAGTATAATTCCAGGCACCATGCCTGCCAAAAACAGATTTCCAATGGACGCGCCGGCAATGACCCCGTATATGACCAGGGGAATGCTGGGAGGAAAGATGGGGCCGATCACAGCGGATCCGGCTGTGATGGCGGCGCTGAAGCCGTCGTCATACCCCTCCTTGCGCATGGCCTCAATCTCCATGATTCCAAGCCCCGACGCATCGGCTACCGCGGAGCCTGTCATTCCGGAAAATATCAGGGACGCAATGACATTCACATGTCCCAGGCCGCCCTTCCACCGCCCCACCAGGACCTTGGAAAAGTCAAATATTTTATCCGTAACCTTGCTGGAATTCATTATATTCGCAGCAAAGATAAAAAGCGGGACAGCCAGCAGAATAAAATTGTTGTACATTTTACTGGTAAAAATTTCCACTACCACGCTGGGGTCCATGCCTTTCACAGCCAGATAAAGGGTGGAGGATATAATCATCCCTATGGCAATGGGCATCCTGATGACAAAACACACCACCAGCAGGCCAAGGGAAATCATCATGGCATGACTCATACCGCCTTTCCTCCTTTCCGAAATTCCTTAAAACAGCCTGCCAGGTCCCCGCAGTACCGGACAATGGTAATGATCTGAAACAGGAAAAATCCCAGGTACACAAATCCCAGAGGAACCTTGAATACCGTGCTGTACCTGGTAAAGTAAAACTTGTAAAACTCCAGGGCCGGCAAAACCAGATAGACTAACAGGCCAACGATCAGGATATCCTGAAGGAGCCGGAACAGCCTCCTGACCTTCTCCCCCACAAGTTCATAAATCACAGAAAAAACAATATTATCGTCTGTCCTCTGTGCATAGCAGCATCCCAGCGTAATAATCCATACATAGGAAATCTGCGCCAGCTCATAGGGCCATACTAGGGGATTATTAAATATGTATCTGGATATTATCTGCAGGATAAATGCCACAAACAACAGAACAAACCAGCACATGGGCATGTAAATCTCAATAAAATCCATGAAAGCCTGAAAGCATTTCTTCCATATGTCCATTCAGAATACCTCTCACTCATATTTCAAGTCCTTAATCTGATGATACAAATCCATATCCCAATCCTTTACCATATCCTTGTCGTTCAGATAATAGTTCTCGGAATACTCCATGAATGCATCCAGATCCGGTTCAATAACAGTCAGCCCCTGCTCCTTCAGGAACGTAATCGCTTCCTGCTCCTGCTTCAGGTTTGCCTCGTCGCACCATGCCGTGGCCGTCTTAACTGCCTCTGTCATAATATCCCTGTACTCCTGTGGAAGGGACTGCCACTTCTGCTCATTGATAGCAATACACATAGGCTCAATCACATGGCCCGTTAGCACAATCTGGCTGGTCACTTCATACCACTTCTGGGCAATGGTGGTGGGAAGGGGATTCTCCTGCCCGTCAATGGCTCCGGTCTGAAGTCCCTGATATATCTCCGCGTAAGCCATAGGTGTGGGGTTCGCACCCAGCGCCTTACCCATAAACAGCCATGCAGATGAATTAGGCATTCTCAAATTGACACCGTTTAAATCCTCGGGCTTTGTGATTTCCCTGCCCACATCTCTCATATCCAGATGGCGCGCTCCGCAGTAAAGGGCTGACAGCCAGCGCACATTTAATTTCTCAGCCACATCATCCGCTACCTTCCGGCCGATCTCACCATCCATAACCGCCCTCATGTGCTGTTCATTCTGGAAAATATAGGCTGCTGTAAACATGGTCAGGTATGGCAGCTGGTCGGAAATCAGGAACGGTGAGCTGAACATCATGTCAAGGCTTCCCCTGGCAACGGCGTCCACCTCACCCTCCTGGGTCATCAGGCTTCCGTTTTCGTGGATTTCCATGGTGAATTTGCCGTTGGTTTTTTCTGATATCTCATCTGCTATCATATGCATGGCCTTTACATAATTCACATCGCCGCTGGACTGTGTGGAAAACACCAGCTTTACCTCCGGCAGATCGGCGCCGGTGTCTGTCTTTGCCTGCTCCGAAGCATCTGAAACTGCTTCTGTCTTTGCCTTTGGTTCCGATGGACTCTTGCTCTCAGCTGTCTTTTGGCCGCACCCGGTCAGACCTGCGGTCATAGCAAGAACTAATGCAATACTAATCATGCGTTTTTTCATGGTGTTTACCCTCCCTATTTTGCCTGAATCTGTCTCATCATGTTCAGTTCCCTCCGGGCTCCGTCCATGATATGTACATAATCGGAACCTGCGGATATGACATTAATTCCCTTTTCATGCCAGTAGCGGATGATTTCCGGGTCATTGCTGCCTGTGGATACGCCGGAGGACTTTCCGCTCTCATTGATAATTGCCACCGCTTCATCAACCAGACTGCTGGTATGGTCCTCAAATACCCGGTTCAGCTCTCCTATGGAACCGGACAGGTCGCAGGGCCCCAGAATAAAGCAGTCCACATAGGGGTTCCTGACCATCTCCTTCAGATTTCTTACCGCTGTCTTAGTCTCAATCTGGACACACCGGACCAGCTGCTGCCTGGATGACTCAATAAATGAATCCGCGTCATCCAGCCCGTACCTCACTGCGCGCAACGGACCGAACCCCCTGATTCCATAGGGCGGATACAGGGTAGCCTCCATGGCCGCGTCCAGCTCCTGGGCTGTGTTGACCATTAGAATGATAATCCCCGTGGGTCCCATCTCCAGCACCCGTTTTGCCAGCACCTGGTTATTCCACGGAATACGCACCAGTGTGTCCGTGCCGCCTGCCTTCGTACCCATCAGATGGTACAGCAGCACCTGGTAATCAATGGCTGTGTGCTCCGTGTCAATCTACAAAAAATCATACCCCAACCCGGCGCACATCTCACTGATACAGGGTTCTGTCAGGCATATGTGCATCCCTGACAATGTATCCCTGTCTCTCAGCTTCTCCTTTAAAGTTTTCATGTTTCCTCCTCCAATGTACTTACGGCATTAGCTGTACAGCTATACTACTAGTATATAGCTCTACAGCTTTTTGTCAAGTAATGATGTGTTATTTCATTCAAATCCAGCATTTTACCCCAATCTTTTTGTGCACATTTACTATATCAACCGTTATCCACGAAAAAACCGCCGCTCCCAATCACTGAGAGCGGCGGTCCGCATCATTTCTCTGCTATCTTTCCTTTCGGAATTTCTTACTCTTAAACACATACACATGGGCAGCCAACGTGGCTCCGAACACAACCAGCAGAATGGTTTCCACCACATCCGGAAACCGGTTAAATTCCACTCCTAAGCTACAGGCAGCGTCCACAAGGAAAATCCATTTCTCCACCTGGAACACCTTCTTCAGGTCGTAGTCCTCCTTTTTGGTGGAGCCCACGAACATGAGGAAATCATTTCCTGTAAACAGGTCTATCCCCTCTGCCAGGCACAGCGCTCCCATAAACATAAACAATACATCCATCTTCCAGCCCTTATGCCTTTACTGTACTTGTATGATTCTGCTCCACAAACCTGCGGATATTGGAAGCATTGGCAAACTTCTGTACGATGCCGCCGCTGACAATCACCAGGGTAGGCGCCTGCATAATGCCGAATTTTTCTGCCAGGTCAGGACGCTCCTCCACGTCGATAATCTGGTAATCCTGTCCCTTCAGGAACTCCTTGGCCGATACACAGTTGGGGCAGGTTTTGGTGGTAAAGAGATACAGGTGGGCTGAGGCGCCTCCCTTTTCCTTCCCCTGGTGGGAAACCTCTGTCCTGGCACTGTTGACCCGTTCCCTGGTATCTGCCACGATTCTGGACACCCCATGCTTTAACTGGGACTGGCCTATGTTGTAGTTTGTACGGTTCTTGTACTCCTGGGTCTTGCCTTCGTTCCAGTTCTGGACCGGGCGGTAGTAGCCGGTAATACGGCTGTAGACCTCTGCCTTCTCCCCGCAGATAGGACAGGTGAAATGCTCCCCAATCAGGTATCCGTGGCACTTGCAGATGGAATAGGTAGGCGACAGCGTATAGTAAGGCAGCTTGTAGTTCTCAGCCACCGTGCGCACCAGGTTAGCCGCGGCCTTCCAGTCAGGCATCTTCTCACCCAGGAACGCGTGGAACACGGTTCCCGATGTGTACAGGGTCTGGAGCTCATCCTGGATGTCCAGCGCGTCAAATACATCCTCCGTATAATCCACGGGAAGGTGGGAACTGTTGGTGTAATACGGCGTATCCTCCTCTGCCCCGGCAGTGATAATGTCGGGATAGCGCTGCTTGTCATGCTTGGCCAGACGGTAGGTGGTGGACTCAGCCGGAGTAGCCTCCAGGTTGTAAAGGTCGCCGTACAGCTCCTGGTAATCCGACAGCCGTTCCCTCATATGGTTCAGCACGTTCTTGGTGAACTCCTGGCATTCCCTGTGGGTCATGTCTTTTCCCACCCATCTGGCATTAAAGCCTGCCTCGTTCATGCCAATGAGGCCGATGGTGGAAAAATGATTCTCAAAGGTACCCAGATATCTCTTGGTGTAGGGATACAGGCCCTGGTTCAAAAGCTTTGTTATGACCTGGCGCTTGGTCTTTAGGGAGCGGGCGGACACATCCATCATGTGGTCCAGCTTTGCATAGAAGTCAGCCTCGTCCTTGGCCTGGTAAGCGATTCTCGGCATGTTGATGGTCACCACGCCCACGGAACCGGTGCTCTCGCCGGAGCCGAAGAAACCGCCTGTCTTCTTGCGCAGCTCCCTGAGGTCCAGGCGGAGACGGCAGCACATGCTGCGGACATCGCTGGGCTGCATATCGCTGTTGATATAGTTGGAGAAATAGGGCGTTCCGTACTTGGATGTCATCTCAAACAGAAGCCGGTTGTTCTCTGTATCTGACCAGTCAAACTCATTGGTAATGGAATACGTGGGTATGGGGTACTGGAATCCCCGTCCGTTGGCATCGCCTTCAATCATGGTCTCGATGAACGCCTTGTTAATCAGGTCCATCTCCTTCTTGCAGTCTTTATACTTGAAGTCCATCTCCCTGCCGCCTACAATGGCATTCATCTCTGCCATGTCATTTGGAACAGTCCAGTCCAGGGTGATGTTGGAGAAGGGCGCCTGGGTGCCCCAGCGGCTGGGGGTGTTCACTCCGTAGATAAAGGACTCAATGCACTTTTTCACCTCCGGATATGTCAAATTATCTGCTTTCACAAAGGGAGCAAGGTATGTATCAAAGGAAGAAAATGCCTGGGCTCCGGCCCATTCATTCTGCATGATTCCCAGGAAGTTAACCATCTGGTTACAGAGCACGGAAAGGTGCTTGGCCGGCGAGGAGGTAATCTTTCCCGTGATGCCTCCCAGGCCCTCCATAAGGAGCTGCTTTAAGGACCAGCCTGCACAGTATCCTGTGAGCATGGACAAATCGTGGATGTGGATATCCGCGTTGCGGTGTGCCTCCGCTATCTCCTGGTCGTAAATCTCGCTGAGCCAGTAGTTGGCTGTCACGGCGCCTGAGTTGCTGAGAATCAGCCCTCCCACGGAATAGGTTACCGTGGAATTCTCCTTCACACGCCAGTCCTCCACCTTCACATAGCTGTTCACCACGTCCTTGTAATCCAGAATCGTGCTGTTCATGTTCCGTATCTTTTCCCGCTGCTTCCTATATAAAATGTAGGCCTTCGCCACATCTGTATATCCGGTCTGTTCAAGGACGTGCTCCACGCTGTCCTGGATTTCTTCCACAGAAATCTTTCCATCCTTCATCTTATTCTGAAAATCCGCAGTCACCCTCAAGGATAATAACTCCAGAATCTCATTGTTGTAATCTTTGGAGGTTGCCCTGAATGCCTTCTTGATGGCCTCTGTTATCTTATTCAGACTAAACTCGGCAACTTCCCCATCCCTTTTAACTACCTGAATCATACCACTTGCTCCTTTCAACCCACGTACACTTTATTCAACCCTTTTTCCGCGTCTCTTAAACCCGGAATGACACAGCTGTCTCACGGCTGTGAAAACGCAGGGCCCGCCCCGTATGGAGCGAGCTACGTACCCATTATAGCAGATGGAAATATAAAACACAATATCTATGAATAACATTTTATATTATCCCAGATATTATGTCTTATTAATTGTACTTATAACTCTTTTCCCCAGTTCCCCGCAAAGTCGCATACCTGCGTGGTTTTTCGGACAGGGGGCATTTTAGTTTAATTCCATTCCATTTAGTCGGAATATAGCTTTCCAAATAGCTCTGCCGGCACATATGCCTTTACCGCGATTCCGTCCTCCTGGTATTCCTCCTCCAGAAGCTGGCCATACTTTCATATGGTCTGAATGCGTCCGGCTTGGCTGTATGGGAATACCTTTTTCAGCAGAATCCGTCTGCTGCGTATAATGGCCTGGAGCACCTTCTGCAGCTCTTCCAGTCCCTCTCCGGTCCTGGCTGAGATCTGCACCTGGTAGTCTGACGAAAAATCCCTGGGAATCTCCATGACGCTGCTGTCCCCCATGGCCTCCAGCTCACGGAACCGGTCCACCTTGTTGAACACAGTGACGATGGTCTTGTCCACAATCTCCAGCTCCTTCAGCGTCTCCTTCACCACATGCATCTGCATGTCCATCTGGGGATTGGAGCAATCCACCACATGCAGGACGATATCGCTGTAGTGCGCCTCCTCCAATGTACTCTTGAAGGCCTCAATCAGATGACGGGGAAGCTTGCGGATAAATCCCACGGTGTCTGTAAGCAGTATCTGCTGGCCATCCTCCAGGGTATAGCTTCTGGTTGTGGGATCCAGCGTGGCGAAAAGCTTATCCTCCGCCAGGATTCCCGCCCCGGTCAGACGGTTGAGCAGGGTGGACTTTCCCGCATTGGTATAGCCCACAATCGCCGCGGAAAGAGCAAAATTCTTCTCTCTCTGCTGCCTGGTCACCTCCCGGTGGCGCTTCACGTCCGCCAGCTCTTCCTTAAGCTGGCCGATTCGCTGGTGGATAAGCCTGCGGTCTGTCTCCAGCTTTTTCTCGCCGGGCCCTCTGGTGCCTATGCCGCCTCCCAGACGGGACAGGGAATTGCGCATGCCCACCAGACGCACGGCCCTGTATTTTAACTGGGCCAGCTCCACCTGAATCTTGCCCTCCCTTGTGCTGGCCCGGGAGGCAAAAATATCCAGTATGACCATGGTCCGGTCCATAACCTTGGTGTCCAGGGCGTCTTCCAGGTTCCTGAGCTGGGCCGGTGACAACTCATCGTCGCAGATAACGCCTGTGGCCCCGGTTTCCCACAACAGCTCCCTCACCTCGTCTATCTTACCCTTCCCCAGGTAAGTGCCCGGATGGACCTTTTCCCGGTTCTGGATGATTCTGGCCACGGTCACGGCTCCGGCCGTGGAAGCCAGCTCCTCCAGCTCATCCAGGGATGCTGGCGTGTCCTCCTCCTCAGCCGTGCTCACCGCCACCAGTATTACCTTTTCCTGCAATTCACTCAAATCAATTAACTCCGCCATTCCTACCTCGTCTTCAAAAATGCAATCTCATGCTCCGCGTCTTCGTCGGGGCCAAACTCCTTCACAAAGTCCTCAAACAATGCCAGGGCTTTATCATACTGCTGTAAGTGTTCGCAGGCAGCGGCCCGGTTATACGAAAGCTCCTTTAAAAGTTCCCTGGAACCGTCCGCCTGCGCCATGCCTGCCTGGGCGCTTTCCCCGTTTACCGTTTCTCCGCTTTGGGTTTTCCCGGCGTCCCCATCCGTTTTTTCTTTTTTGTCCGTCTCTTTGCCTGTTTTCCGGTCATTCTCCTGGAGAGCCCCAGCCTGGGTGGCAGCCGCTACCTGGTACCCTTTGTCAAATGAATCATAAGCACTCTGGTAATCCTGCGCAGCCATCTGGCATAGACCCATTTGGTTATAGATTTCACCATGTTCCATCCCATCCTTAAGTGCATTTTCATAAAGCGCCATGGCCTTATCGTATTCCTTGGCATCCACGCAGGCGCTTCCGGCGGCCAGAAGGGCCTCCTGCCTGCCGGGCACCGGCTTGTCCTTCTTATCCAGCGCATCCGCCTCCTGATAGCGCTTAATGGCATTATCCGTATCTCCCAGACGGGCATAGCAGCTGCTCTGCCTGTACATATACTCCGGTGTGTCCGGCTTCATCTCCAGAAGAAGATCATAGGTGTGGACAGCCGCATTATAATCCTTTAGCATAAACTCTGCGTCCGCCCTGTATAAGAGCACATCCCGGTTAAACTCCTCCGCTCCCTTGCCGGACTTTTCAAGAGCCGTATCAAAGGATCCGATGGCACCTGCATAGTCCCCTGCTTCCAGCTTCTCTATGCCCTCCTCGCGGAACTGGCGTTTCTTGGAGGTGGTTATATGCGCCACCAGCCGGAATGTTCCCACTGCAATCAGCCCCACAAGAAAGATGCAGACTGCCCATGCAATGACTGCCCTTATAATCCGGTTTTTCCTGCGGCGCCTGCGGGCCGCATTGGAGACCGGCCTTTTGCCTCCGTATCCAGGGCGCTGCCCCTTTGGCTGGGGCTTTCGCCCGCTGCTGTATGACCTCTGTCCATGACTTCCCATATATTCTACCTACCTTGCATCCGTACTTCCAAAACCGCCGTTGCGCACATCACTGCATTCGTCGTCCACGGTGATGCCGTAGGGAATGAAAATTCCCTGAGCGAATCCCGCGCCCTGTCCCAGTTCCACGGTCTTTCCCTCCCTGGAATCATTGGTCACCTTAATGAACATATGGCCTTCATTATCCGAATAAAAATAGTCGCTGTCAATGATTCCCACCGTGTTGTTCAGCTGGAGCCTGAATTTGAATCCCAGGCTGCTGCGGGGGAAAATCTGGAGCACCCAGCCCCCGTCAATTTCTGCCCTGACGCCGGTGGGGACCTTCATGCTCTCGCCGGGAGCCAGGGTAAGGGGAACCGGGGTAAAGAAATCATATCCGGCAGATCCGGACGTGGCCCTGGCCGGAAGCCGGATTCCTTCATAAATATGTATGATCTCTTCCTCCGGCGTGTCCGGGAAGGTATCGGCCCAGTCTGCCTTAAACTGTTCAAAGCTAACTTTATGAAATTTCGCGATTCTCTGCATAATTTTCTCCTGTCTCTTTTATACTTTTACAAGTCTATCATAATCCCATGGAATTTTCTACTTTATTTTTTATTCCTTCTTTATTAGAAACTTTGATATATTCATATTCATTACAATCATATAGGAACTTCACTTTTAGAAGTATTACACCGAACAGAGGGACATCTATGAAAATTTCCTACAATTCCCAGCCACAGAGAAATCTGATTGGCAATCAGATTTTCAAGCTGCGCAAAAGCAGAAAACTATCCCAGAAGGAAATGGCTGCCCAGCTCCAGGTTCAGGGCTATTATTTCAGCGAACTGACCATCCTCAGAATCGAGAAAGGCAAACGCCTTGTGACGGACATAGAGCTCAAGATACTTTGCGACTATTTCCATACCACTCCCAATGACCTGCTGGGTTATGGGGATAACGACCGTCTGGTATAGCAATGCATTGTACGTGTATTTATGCATTATATAGTGAATTCCCCCACTACTACATTTCAGCCTAATGTTTTTTTCACCTCTGGGATACAATAATACAAAAGATTTTGTAGATAATAGACAATGGTGGTGAAAAACATGATGAGTTATGAGCTGGAGCGCATAGAAGAACTTTGCAGAGAGCGTGGGTGGAGTCATTACCGCCTGGCACTGGAGATGGATACCTCCCCTAACAATATAGGCAACCTGTTCAGACGTACCACGGTTCCCAGTATACTGACCATACGGCGTATCTGCGAAGTCATGGGGATAACCATGGCCCAGTTCTACAGCACCGATGGCGTACAGGTTACCCTGAACGAACAGCAGAGGCGGATTATGGACCTGTATGATAAATTGGACCCTCTGGATAAATCAAAGGCAGAAGCCTACATGGAAGGACTGTCAGCCAAGGCAAAGGACATATAGCGATAAAAGGGCAGTCAAAAGCAGCCCCGGACCGGCGTATGGGAATCCCCCATGCCGGCTGGGCTGCTTTTTTCGTGTTTTTATGAGTTTTTTATGTTTTTTTCGCTTTGGCTTTGTTTTTCTGTTTTCCTTTCCCGTTTCCCTTACCTGTCTTTCTCACTGGTAAAATCATGGTAACATATCCATAAATTGGCAAACAGTCAGGATAAAGCACACCATGGGCACGGTCTGAAAACATTCTCAGCCATCCCACCGCGTCAGGGAAGGACCTTCATCAGAGCCAGGACCATCAGCAGGACGCCGCTAATCCAGGACAGGTCGCACCGGAAGCGTGAAGCCACCTTGCGCCCCAGCCACAGGCCGCCGTACATCATACAGACTCCCACGGCAAAGGACAGGGCCAGGGTTGCGGCCACGGGAATATCCAGCAGAGCCGCCATGGTTCCGGCCACCAGGCTGTCAATGGACATGGCCAGGGCCAGGAATACAGTCTCCTTCCACCCAAGGGACTGGGAGCCGTCCACGTCCGCCGCCATGGGGTCTCCGTAAATATTGACTATGACCTTCAGACCTGACAGGGAAAAGCTGAGATTGCGGCGGATACAGCAATGGCGGTTGATATAGGCCTTGATGCTGTAATCCAGGAACTTGATGAATCCCAGCAGAAACAGGCTTACAAAGCAGATGATCCTGGTCACATCCCCCGGAAGGACAGAGCTTATAACGCTGCCCAGCCCCAGAGCCAGGCCCAGGCATCCGCTGCATATACCGTTTAACAAAACTACCTTTCCCCAGCCCACATGGACCCAGTTGGCTCCATATGCAAGGCTGGCCACAAAGGTATCTGTACAGAGAGCAAATACTAAAATCAGACTTCCAAGCATGATATCAACTTTTTCTTTTTATTTTAGTATATTCCTCATGTACTGCTTTGGGAATCTCCGCCGTGTACAAACACGGGGGATCATACATTCAAACGTCAGACTTCCTCGGCTGCCCCCCAGCTGTCACGTCGGGCTCCTCGGACGTTCCCTCCGCCGTCATGGCTGCTTCCCCAGGCGCTTCCTCTGCCGTCCCGGCTGCCTCCCCGGACGCTTCCTCCGCTGTCACGGCTGCTTCCCCGGACGCTTCCTCTGCCGTCACGGCTGCTTCCCCGGGCGCTTCCTCCGCTGTCATGTTGGCCTCCCCGGGCGCTTCCTCCGCTGTCACGGCTGCTTCCTCTGACGCAGCCTCAACCGTCAGCTCCTCCAGCTTAAGCTGCAGCTCCTCTTCCACCTCCGCCTTGATTTCCGCCTCCTGCTCAGGCCCCAGGTCCGGCAAATCCTGGACTGAGCCCACGCCGAACCTGCGCAGAAATTCCTCGGTGGTGGCAAAAAGGGCCGGACGGCCGGGCGCGTCCAGGCGGCCCACCTCATAGACCAGATTATATTCCACCAGACGGTTTACCGCATGGTCAGACTTGACCCCGCGTATCTTCTCGATCTCCATCTTGGTCACAGGCTGCTTATAAGCAATGATGGACAGGGTCTCCAACACCACCTCCGTCAACACCTGCTTTTTGGGGGCGGACGCCACCCGTATCAGGTTTTCATAGTAGGCTGCCTTGGTACACATCTGGTAGCTGTCCTCCAGCTGGGTTATCTCCATGCCGCTTCTGGCTGACCGGTACCGCTTTATCAGGCGTTCCACCGCCCTCCTGGCCACTTCCTCCGGCTGGCCGATGGCTGCGGCCAGCTGGCGAAGCTCCACCGACCTTCCCATGGTAAAGAGAACCGCCTCTATGACTGCCTCCTGCTCTTTTTCATCCTCTGTGGGTGGAAAGGCAAACTCCATCTGCCCTTCCTGCTCCTTTGCTTCCTGTTCCTTTGCTTCTCGTTTCTCACTTCCGGCCAGCTTTCCGGTCCGTGTCTCAACCACACTGGTCCCGGCCTCCAGTGCCTCTATTCTGTCTTGACTGCTCATACGCTTCCATCCATCATCCTTCAAAATCACCCAGCTGGGCCAAATCCAGCTCCTCTTCCTCGCCTTCCTGCTCCAGCGTCTCTATGTCCATATCCCCAAAGGTCTCCTCCTGGCTCAGATGAATCTTTCCTATCTTCATCAGCTCCAGCACCGCCAGGAAGGTGACCACCACCTCCAGCTTATCCGGCTGTCCCTCCAGGAGCTCCCGGAAACTGAATCTGCGCTTTCTCCTGGCGTAGAGAAGTACGTTTCCTATCTTCTGCTCCAGGCTTACGGGTTCCCTGTGTATGGTTCCGAAATTGCTTCGGATAGGGTCTATCTTATCCTCCTTGCGCTTCATCACCTGCTCAAAAATTCTCTGCAGCTTAGCCAGCGTAAGCCCGTCCAAAAGCTTGTCCAGGTCCACCGGAGGCTCGTATTTCGCCACCTCCGGCGGCAGGGTGGAGGGCTTGTAGAGATGCCTCAGGGCCCCATCCTCCCGGTCAGCCAGTTCGTCTGCCATCAGCCGGTACTTCTTATATTCCAGCAGGCGCATAACCAGCTCTGCCCTGGGATCTATTTCCTCCCCCTCCTCATCCACTTCCTTGGGAAGGAGCATCTTGGCCTTGATATCAAGCAGAGTGGCCGCCATCACCAGGAACTCGCTGACAATGTTTAAGTCCTCCCGCTCCATATGGCGCACATAGTCCAGGTACTGGGCCGTGATTTCCACAATGGGAATATCATATATGTTTATCTTATTTTTCTCAATGAGATGGAGCAGCAGGTCCAGGGGACCCTCAAAATGCTCCAGCTTATAGGATATGGTTTCCATTCTTTCACCTGTCAGTGGTATTCATTTTATGGTAATATGTCTGTCACGCCCTTCTCAAACGGATTAACACCAGCTGGGGCCTGTTGTTCAGGCGGATGTTGATGGAGTGGGTTCCCAGTCCCCGGCTGACAATCATCCGCTTTCCGTTCCGCTCAAAATCCCCGGCGCACCAGGGTAAAAAAAACTGGTACTGGGGCGTCATGACTCCCCCCAACCCCGGTATGCGGATTGTGCCTCCGTGAAAATGCCCGGCCAGGGTCAAGTCCGCCCCCCAGCGGACATAGGAATCAAAATACAGGGGAGAATGGGCCAGAAGTATGGTAAAGGGCTCCTCCTTACAGGCAGAAGGTCCTTTTCCCAGTTTCCGTTCCATATAGCCCTCGGGCATGATGGGCGCCTTCTGGTACAGGGCCTTCCGGTAAAAACAGGGCGACAGATCCAGACCCGCAATCCTCAGGTCCCTTCCCAGGAAGGCGAAACTGTCCTCCAGATAATGAACGCCCATGGCAGTCATGGCGTCCCTGTACTCCTCGTAAAGGTCCCCGTATAAACTGCGCTCCCACACCATGCGGTTCTCATGGTTTCCGTTGCCGCAGTAAACCGGATAGCTGGCCGCCAGCTGGCGAAACAGCTTCAGCGGGACCTTTATGTCCCGCTTTCCCTTGCAGACCATCATGTCTCCGCCGGATAATACCGCGTCCGGATGCAGACGGTGAATCGCCGCCACCAGTTCCCCGTTGTCCCGGCCGAACTCGTTGTTGTGAAGGTCGGACAGGAATACCAGGTTCCTGTCCTTCTCCAGTTTAGGGGAAATGATTTCTGTCACTTCCACTGAAAAATGCTTTTTTTCGTACTCAGACCGCAGCACACAGGCAGCGCCTGCCGCCGCGGCCAGGGAAACAGCTTCTTTCCACATATCGTTCATTCCTTTATCAGATGACCCCTTTTTTACAGGGCTGCTATGGCTGTTTCAATGACAGCCTTCCGGTCTCAAAGAGGCCGATGACATCTGTAAGACTGTCACAGCAGGCAGTGAGCAGCTTCCCTATCTCTTCGTCCGGCTGGTCCTGGTCAGGAATCATCACAGGATTAAAACCGCCTGCCGCGGCTGCCTTGATTCCGTTAAAGCTGTCTTCCAGCACAACACATGCCTCCGGCTCCACCCCCAGCCGCCGGGCTGCCAGCAGGAAGATGGCCGGGTTTGGCTTTGCTTCTGTTACCATGTCCCCGTATATGTAATCGTCGAAATAATTTTCCACCCCGGCTCCCCTGACATTGCCTTGGGTCCAGCTTTCACTGCTGGCCGTGGCCACGGCCGTCTTAATATTGTGGTCCTTCAGGTATATAAGCAGTTCCTTAAGGCCCTTTTTTACCGGGACACCGTGCTGTGCAATCCAGCGGTAGGAGTATTGGCGCTTTTCTTCCCGGAACCGGTCATAGTCCTTCATGGCCTCCTCACCGAACTGCTGCGTGCAGACCTGTTTTACCTTGTCCGGCTTGCATCTCCGGATTCCCCGGAGGAAATCAGCATCCACATGGATTCCGTATTTAGGTCCCACCTGAAACCAGGAGGTGGCGGCCAGGCTTTCCGTGTCAAACATAAGTCCGTCCTGGTCAAATATGACTGCTTGAATTGGTTTTGGCATTTATCTGTTCTCCTTAATAGGTGATAATCCGTTTTACGTCTCATTTGCCAAAGCGCCGCCGGCCCTGATTTGGCTGTGTCCCATCAGGGCCCCGGGCTTTGCCTGCGTGGACATTATACCACCCACTCACCCTCTTTGTAAAATCTTATTTTGCCGGTATTCCTACTTTGACCGGTTATTTTCTCTCAAATACCATGGCGCCAGCTCCCTGCGGGCAAAATAGCCCTGGTCATGGCGGCAGACCGGACAGTACTGAGGGGGTTCTTCCCCTTCATATATATATCCGCAGTTGGTGCAGATCCAGGTCTCCTTCTGCTGGCTGACATACAGGTTCCCGGCTCCCAGCAGATCTGCCAGATACTGGAAGCGCTCTCCGTGGGTCTTCTCAATCTCCGCAATCATACGGAAGGTGGCCGCAATCTGGGAAAATCCTTCCTTCTGCGCAATGTCCCCAAAGGATTTGTACACCACGTCATACTCCTCATATTCGTTGTGGGCCGCCGCATTCAGCTGGGCCAGGGTGTTCTTTTCCAAATCCACCGGATAACCTCCGTCTATGAATATGGTTTCCTTATCCAGCGGCTTGAGATAATCATAAAATATTTCCGCATGCTCCTTTTCCTGGTTCGCGGTGTAGGAAAATACCGCCTCCACCATGGGCATCTTCTGCTCCTTTGCCAGCCCCGCCGCAAAGGTATAGCGGTTTCCGGCCTGGCTCTCTCCGGCAAAGGCTCTCATAAGGTTCTTAGCTGTCTCGCTGGTCTTAAAATCAGTCATGGAATCTCCTCCTAATTATATATGAAAACAGTGTGACATATGGTCATTCCTACTATCCCCATTTTTCTCTCTTTTATTCCCATTTCTGCCAATGGTCCTTGTATTTATGCCTGCTTCATGGTATAATCCAATTATTGATAATAGCCATCAAAAAGCCCGGTTTTACGGACTCTAAAAGCCAAAAGGAGGATAAGCCATGATACGCTATGACCGGCTTTGGGCCACTATGGAAGCCCAGGGCATGACACAGTACAGACTGATCAAACATTACAATTTCAGCGCGGGCCAGATAGGACGGCTGAAAAAAAATATGCATGTATCCACCCACACCCTGGATACCCTCTGCACACTGCTGGGCTGTGATATCAGCGATATCATAGAGTTCGTCCCGGAGGGACAGCCCGCCCCCAAGGAACCGCCTGCCTCCGAAGCCGCCCCCGCGGAAAAGGAAGCCTCCTCCAAATCCAGGAAATCAGACTCCCCCAAAGGCGACAAACCCAAGAAATCCGAACCCAAAAAATCCTCAAAATCAAAAAAGAGCGATAAAAAGGCGGCGAAGGACGGGAAAGAGGGCAAGAAGGGGAAGGATGGCAAGAAAAACAAGTAAAACAGATTCTCCCAATACAAGAAACAGGGGTGGATGCCAGTCAATCTGCATCCA
>JAJQEA010000045.1 GCA_021201905.1 Clostridia bacterium | reverse complement strand
TAGAGCATGCCGCCAATCAGCGGGGCCGCCACACCGGAGAGGGCCTGGACCCCGTTTACGAGACCATTTGCCCCCTCCAGACGTTCCTCGCTCACCAAAAAAGGGGAATGCTGGCCGTCACCGCCGGTCCATACATGGAGCTGATGACAGAGAGCAGGATGAGGACAGCCCCTGTAAGAGGGATGGAAGTCCCGCCCAGGCAGAGGCTTAAATAGTACAGGAAAATGATCGTGCCGCTGGTAAAGTCAAAGAGCACCATCAGATTGCGCCTGTTAAAACGGTCGGCAATGGCTCCACCCACAGGGGAAATCAGCAGGGGAATGTTGGAGAACGCATACAGGGCGGCGTAAATGTCCGCCCTGCCCGTGACGTCCAGCACATAGAGGGACAGGGCAAAGCGCAGCAGGGCAGAGCCCAGTATGGAAATAATCTGTCCGGTTACCATGAGACGGAAATTCAGGTTTCCCGATGTGGGATGATTGGCCATTATACTGACCTCCGTGGTTCTGGTTCCGGGGGAACGCAGCCGCTATTGCCAGCAGAATCTGTTTCATGGGCTCAAAGGTCCCTTTTTCAGCGCCCAGGACAGCATCCATGGCTTCTATGAATCCGTTTATCTTTTGCTCCGTCTCCCGGGGCGTCCATGGAAACATAGAGGAATCAAACAGTATCTGGCCGGAGACCAGCAGGATCTGTATGGCCTCCAGGGGATGATCCGTGGAGAACAGGCCCTCCTTCACTCCCTGGGAAGCCACCTCGCCCAGGATAGGGGAGAGGGCCAGAATGGATCGGACAATGCTTTTTTCGTGTATCAGGGCATTGTCCGGCAGATGGAACTCCTCAATCATCCTGTCCTTGGGACCATCTGTCCGGGGCTGCTGAGCTGCTATGATCCGGCATATTTTCTGCACAGGCGACATTCCAGTCTCCGCGGCAATCAGCCTGGATTTTTGTACGTCCTGTTCAACGAAACGTTCGATGATGGCATCCATCACCTCTTCCTTGGATTTAAAATAATAATAAAAGGTACCCTTCGCAATACCCACCTGATTCAGTATGTCCATGATGGTGGTTTTTTCATACCCTTTTCCTGTAAAAAGCGTCTCTGCGGCGTCCAGAATTTCATTTCTCCGTTCGTCGGCCTCCTTGACAATGCGTGTCATGCGTTACCCTCCTTGATACTCTATAGACCGACCGTCGGTCCATAAAGTATCATACAGGATATGGGCGGAAATGTCAATGGCAATTTGAGAGAAGGGGCTGCTTGACATCTGAATGGGGAATTGGAATCGTCTTCCCGTTTTCTACGGCTTTTTACGCACCTCTTTCTGTATTCCACAATCCAATAAAATTTTTTCAATAGTCTCCCAAAGGGAAAGTGACGGATTTTCTTTGTAGTATTTATATCCCTTATACTATTGCAAAACACAGCCATCTACTTGGTTGCGTTGCATGATGGCGTTGGAACGCTGTATCGCAGCTCGAACATGATCCAGTGTTAACTGTTTGAGGATACGCTTGAAGTTATCCTCATGTTTATATTGATCCAAATTTTCGAAGAGTTCCCCATAGGCTCGATTGAGCAGCGCAAGATATTGACTGCGGTGCGTCAGGTGTCTATTACAGTCACTCTTATGAAGAATAATCCAAAGCTCAAATGTAAAATTGCTATACCCCAGTCGATATTTGATATTTTTCCCGGAGTTTTGTGCTTCTTTCATCCGATCCAGTGCTGTCCTGAATTGCTGCACATGAACGGGGTCTTCGCTCTCATAATCAAATATGTGGGTGATTTCTGTTTTTCCAATGACGGTCATTTGTTTGGCACGAGCGAGTGGATCTTTTTGAATTTTACTGTCCAGCTTGACCGTGTATTTTGCATCAGGATCGGCGTTAATCGTATTTTGCAGCCAATTCAGATACCACTTTTCGGTTTCACCTTCGACAGAGAAGTAGTAAGTTCGGTTTTCTTTTCGCATAGAATCACACCTCATTTCTGTGGGACAGTAAATTTTCAAAAATCGGTGTGAAGTCAACATCTTTAATGGCACCGTAGCGATCCACAAAATAGTTTCTCATATAATCCTCGTTCTTACGGACACCGGTTTTTCCTGTGGTTCCAAAATCAGAAAGAGCATAGTGGCTGCTATAATGGGTAGTATCATCGCGTTCCACAAATTTGATTTCATCACGTCGATAGAGATTGGCATTTAGGAAAATCGGATTGTGGGTATTAAAAACCAGTTGGGCGTGGTGGATATTAATCTCATCGTTGTGAAAAATATTGATGATATTCATCAGCGCCATTGGGTGGATGGACGCATCAAATTCGTCTACCACTAAAGTGCTTCCATTCATCAAGGCATTGACTACCAGCGGAAACATATTTACAAAACGAATTGTGCCATATGACTCGAACAGTTCGGCTGGAATGGCTGTACCTTTTTGAGATTCCTTGAAAATGGAGCAGAGTTTTGCTTCATTACTATCGCCCTCCACCATATATCCAAGGGCATTTGAATTGATTCCAAAGTAGGCTGCAGCTTCATTCAATGTCTTTTCCACATAAACCGATTTCTTTTTGGGATCACTGAATTTCCGGATCAGATGCATCACATCAGCCCTGTAAATCACCATAAATTGATTATCAAGCCAATAACTGATCCGTGCAACCAGTTTGGAACTAAACATTGTTTTAAAGCCATTCATCAAAAACAGTTCTTCATCGTTTAGATTGCTTTTCGCCAATGCAATTGCGCCCTCTGCATTTTGCTCAAAGGCATTTACCTGAATTCCTTGGATCGCATCTAACGATTCAAATTCCAGACCACCGTTCCTCGAAAATACGGCAGAACCGTTGATGCATAGTGTTTCTGATAAAACTTTGCGGGGATGTTCGGTTTCTAAAAATTTTCCCAGATCCGCAGAAAAGTCATACTCAACCAGCAACCCTTCCGTGATAAACTTGATTGCAAAGCAAACCGGCTCACTGGTTTCTGCTGAACTGTTCGGAATCAGCTCCAAGGCGCTGGCTGCAGCATTTGGATAACTCTTGTCATCATCATTGCGAAGGTTACCCTGCAGGACAATTGACTTAAAGGTATCCATTGCACCGATAATATTGGTTTTACCAGAGGCGTTTGGGCCGTAAATGACAGCGGAGCATAGTCCTTTATAAGTTTTCTTTCCAATTGTTTCTTCCAGTACACTATAATCCAGCCCCTTTTGTTTGGGAGCAGGGACAAGGGAGAATACCAATTCGTCCTTGAAAGATTTATAGTTGGAAGCTCTAAACTCTAACAGCATAGCGGTTTCCTCCATTCTGCGTAGTTTTTGCAAAATCATATTTTTATTATAACTATAATATGCTCAGAAGTCAATTTTGCATTCTGATTTTGCACTTATTTTACAGAATAAAAACAACACTGGCAAAAACAGCCACACTGTATCCACTGCAGTGCGGCTGTTTGACATGAGGATTTTGGAAAAATGTGTGAATTTAAGCCTGAATCTATCGGAAAAACGTGTTATATTGATTATTAAATGGTTGGCGGACCAGCTTTATGAAGTCAAATTGGTGTGCTTGTGGTATCTGTATTTACCGTAGAAGCATAAATCAGCAGAATATTTACAGATTGACCGAAAAGAGCCCGTGGCTGTTACAGCAGATATACAGCACTCCATGGCCGGACCTGGGAAAACGTACCTGGGCCGCTTGTTCAGGATACAGCTTCATCATAAGCACTCTGTCATAGACGGCATACGCCATAAAGGTGATATAGTGCTGTTTGTCCATTTCATGTTCCAGGGTGATATAATAATCGCCCTCCACTGTTTCCACAGACACGCTGTGGGAAAGGTCCGCGGGCCTGGCTTCCAGAGGGGCCATTTTCCTGCCGCAGCAGGAGATGTCCACCATACCCGTGCTGGATATTACATTGCCGCAGACAGGGCATACATAGAATTTGATTCGTTTCATATTTCCTCCATCCTTTTCATTGGGCTTCAAATCGCCCAGCAGTATTTTTTCAATATTAACTCCCAATACATCAGAAAGCTCCTTGAGCAGGGATACGTCGGGGCATCCAACGCCGCGCTCCCACTTGGAAATGGTCCTGTCGCTGATGTTCATGGCGTCGGCCAGGGCTTTCTGGGTCATTCCCTTTTCTGTCCTCAGGGTATAAATCAGGTTTCCTACTTTGCTGCAATCCATGTTTCTTCACCTCCTTGAATATCATAGCCCATATGGAGGATAAATACAACAAACGCTCCGTGGAGTTGGGGGTGCCAAAGAGGGGAGGGTGGAATGTCCGGCTGAAGGAGAGAGGGTGATGGTAAATGGGGAAGGAGATAGGAGGAGATAGAAGGAAGGAGATAGAATCAAAGAGACAGGTAGAAAGAGAAAAGGAAGAAACCGGCATCATCCATGGTTTGCAGTGGCGGAGGATGCCGGTTTTCATTGTCATATGAATCATGAAGGTTTAAGCTTTACAAAACCTGAATAAATGATTTTATTTACAGTTGCGAGGCAACAGATGCTTATACATTAAAGCGGAACAGCACAACGTCGCCATCCCTCATGACGTATTCCTTGCCCTCGGAACGTACCAGGCCCTTTTCCTTGGCCGCATTCATGCTGCCGCAGGCCATCAGGTCATCGTAGTTGACTACCTCGGCTCGGATGAAACCACGCTCAAAGTCACTGTGAATCTTTCCTGCTGCCTGGGGCGCCTTGGTTCCCACCTTGATGGTCCATGCACGGCTCTCCTGGGGACCTGCTGTCAGATAGCTCATAAGGCCCAGGATGTGGTAGCTGGCCGCAATCAGTTTCTCCAGACCGGACTCCGTAAGGCCCAGGTCGTCTAAGAACATCTTTTTCTCGTCGTCATCCAGTTCAGCGATTTCCTGTTCAATCTCAGCGCAGATAACAAATACTTCACAGTTGTTCTCACCGGCAAATCCACGAACTGACTGGACATACTGGTTGTCCGCGCCGTCGTTTGCAAGGTCATCCTCAGCCACATTGGCAGCAAAGATCACGGGTTTCCATGTAAGAAGGTTCAGGGTATTGATGAACTCCCTGGCATCATCGTCATCCGGCTCAAAGCTGCGGGCCAGCTTTCCGTCTTCCAGGTGGGCCTTGATGGCTTTTAACAGCTCCACTTCCTTTGCCAGTTCCTTGTTGTTGAACGCACCCTTGGACTGCTTGGCAATGCGGCGCTCCAAAATTTCAATGTCGGAGAAAATCAGCTCCAGATTAATGGTCTCAATGTCGCGGAGGGGGTCAATGCAGCCGTCCACATGAATTACATTGGGATCGTCAAAACAACGTACCACATGTACGATGGCGTCCACCTCGCGGATGTTGGACAGGAACTGGTTGCCCAGACCTTCACCCTTGGAGGCGCCCTTTACCAGACCTGCAATGTCCACGAATTCGATTACAGCTGGGGTGGTCTTTTCTGAGTTGTACATGGCGGTAAGTTTGTCCAGGCGGACGTCGGGAACCGGAACCACGCCTACATTGGGGTCAATGGTACAGAACGGGTAGTTGGCTGATTCCGCACCTGCCTTTGTCAAGGAATTGAAGAGGGTACTCTTGCCCACGTTGGGGAGTCCTACGATACCTAATTTCATATGATTACCTTCCTATCTGTATGTGTTATATGATGGTTCAAATACGCCCGGGCTTTGGGCGGGGCGTTCTGATTCTATTACAGCTTTATTATCATATCATAAAAAGGGGGGAAATTAAAGGGGAAAATGTGAGTGGGGTATGGG
>JAJQEA010000176.1 GCA_021201905.1 Clostridia bacterium | reverse complement strand
CCCCCCCCCCCCCCCCCCCCCCCCCCCCCCCCCCCCCCCCCCCCCCCCCGCCGCCGCGCCACAAGAATGACCCAACATGCAGACTGAAATGCTCCGTGCACGATACATCCGGTAAACCATACTGGCATTCCCAGCCAGGAAACGAAGGCGGCCAAGTTTGTCTCTGCCTGAAAGAGGACAGGCCATAGGCGCTCCATAAACCATCCTGTCCAGGAGGACGAAATCCAAAATACAAAAGTCAGTAACACAGCTAAAGAGGTAAGACTGTTTTTTGATGCAACTGCACAGCGGCTTTCGTTACTATGATGTAAGCTTGGTTGTTTTATTATAACGCATTCCTTGGCAAGTTTTGCAGGTGAGAAGTCGAGACAGTTATATAGAAATTCCCTTTTGTGATGTGGCTGGACTGAATAGTGAAAGGCAGCTTTTAGGTCATCCATCTGTTCGCGGCCGAAACCATGAAGGAGAACGATGGGAATTTGGAGTACATCGTGCAGGAGGGATATATCAATGAATACACCATTCTGTTCAGCTTCGTCACAGCAGCTTAAACAGAGAACAATGGGAATCTGTCTGTCTTTTACTGGTTCCAGACTTATGATTTCCTTTAGAAGATGCAGAAGGCGATCCAGTTGTAATGCATGGCCGACGACGGCAATGACATTTGCTTTGCCGGAGCAAATATACTCGGCGGTATATCCGGCCTCCTTCACAGGGGAGGACAGGGAGAGAATACCAGGGAATTCTATGGCTCTATATTTATAACTGGCATACAAAAAGATTCTATTTGGAAATGGTGAGTCGCTTTTTGCAGTGTCCTTACAAAACCATTTTCCTTGGGTGAGATTCCTGAATATAGTGTTTTTTCCTGCATGGGGATTGCCGGTAAACGCGATGATAAAATGTGGGTGTTCCATCCAGTCACTCCTGAAATATAAAATCTGCCTGCAGGCGGGCAGATTGAGTCTTAGGATAGCGTATGTGCCGCAAAACCTTTGGTGCATGGCAGCCAGGTCCCTATCTGCCGTTGGTTTATCGTAACAGTTCAGACGGCGCATCTTCTTGACCGAAAAAGCCGGTCAAGAAGCATCGGATGTCCATCCGATGTGAAAATCGGTGCAGAATCGGTTTTATAAGCCAGCTTAACACCCGCTTCTGCACCAATTTTTCCGCCGTCTGAACTGTTACGGTTTATCATTGGGGTTCATCATTGTGGCAACAGACTGCTTGACAGAGGAAGGGTTATCAACTATACTAAGTTTAAATGTGCAAAAAACAGAATCCACTAAATTCAGGAGATGAAATGATATAGGATATCAGGATGATTATGTTATGAGAACAATCAGCGATCTGGTGAGGGCGATTGCCAGGCTGGTTCTTGGAAAGAACGATATTGATTATGACCTGCCGGAGGATGAGGACAAGTATACGGACCTTGACCGGGTGTACAAGAGGCTTAAGGACCTGGTGGATGAGGGAAACATCAATGACGCTGAGAACCTCCTTACCGACGAGCTGGACACGGACAGCCTGGACTGTCTGGAGATGGCCCTTACATTTTACATGTACCTCAACCAGCTGAAGGATGACGAACTCTACACCGCCAATTACTCACGGGAGGAAATCGTGGATGGAATCAACAGCGTGTGTGCAGAATATGGTATATCGGGGTTTGAACATTTTGTAGATACAACCATGGTTTAATGTGCTGCCAGATGGATATGGAAACATATGCGTCTGGCTGCTTTTGCGAATATTTGGAAGAAAGAGGAAGTCCATGGAGATAAAAAAGGAGTGCGAGCAGTATCTGGCGGAATATTACCAGGACCTGTTCTTTGGAAATGTGAACAAACGCTACCGGGCCATGACAGGTGCCGAACTCAGGAAACGCCTGAGCCGGTTGACGGAGGCCAACTTAAAGCCGCTGGTAAAGTCCAACGAGCTCAGCGATGTCCATGCCATGCTGTCAAAGGTGTGCGCCTATCTCATGCACAAGGAAGGTCATCTGACAGGGCCGGCCCTGGAGCAGTGGGAGTCCAGCTGCCGTCAGATGAGGGAATTCTGTGAAGCCCTTGCCAGGAAGGACCTGGAGTACGTAAACGGCCTGTCCCATGAGGATTTGGAGCAGGTGCTGAAGATGCAGGGCATCCGCCGTTATCTCCTCACCAATTCCCTTGAGAGAGCGTACCAGCTGTTCTACATTCCCAAAACAATCAAGCGGGGCATTCTGGAATCTGTGAAACAAAAGCCGGAGCAGGAGTATCCGGGGGCCAGGGAGATGAAACGCAGGTTCATCCTTCACGTGGGCCCTACCAACAGCGGCAAGACCCACGACGCCCTGGAACGTCTTAAGGAGTGCAGACACGGCGCCTACTTCGGGCCTTTAAGGCTGCTGGCCCTGGAGGTCTATGACAAACTTAACACAGAGGGCCTGTCCTGTTCCATGGTCACCGGAGAGGAGACATTGGAGGTGCCCGGAGCTGTCTATCAGTCCTGTACCGTGGAGATGCTGAATGATCATGAATATTTCGATATCGTGGTGGTGGATGAGTGCCAGATGATAGCCGACCCCTACCGCGGACATAACTGGACCAGGGCGGTGCTGGGACTTCGGGCAGAGGAAATCCACCTGTGCATGGCTCCGGAGGCAGAGGATATTGTGGTGCAGATGATTAAGCGGTGCGGCGACCAGTACAGGGTGGTGCGCCATAAGAGAAACACGCGTCTGACCATGGAGAAAAAGCCGTATAATCTGAAACGTGATTTAAAAAAGGGTGATGCCCTCATCGTATTTTCCAAGAAATCAGTGCTGGCCCTTGCGGCCCACCTGGAGAACGAGGGAATTCATTGCAGCGTTATTTACGGAAGCCTGCCTCCCGCCACCAGGCGTGAACAGGTGCGCAGGTTCCTGGCCAGGGAGACAGAGGTGGTGGTCAGCACGGACGCCATCGGCATGGGGTTAAACCTGCCCATACGCAGAATCGTGTTTGTGGAGACACGCAAGTTTGACGGGGTAAATAAGCGGACCCTGAATCCGGAGGAGATAAAACAGATTGCGGGACGGGCCGGAAGATACGGTCTTTACGACGAGGGATTTGTGGCTGCCATTGACGAGGCGGAGGTCATTGAGGACGGTCTTTCCAGAATGCCCATGCCCATCATGAAGGCCTATGTGGGATTCCCTGAGCAGCTCCTTAACCTTCCGGCTGAGATTGATACGCTGGTTAAGATATGGGCCGGCATGGATACGCCGTCCATCTATGAGAAGATGGAGGTGGACGAGCTGCTGGCACTGTATATGAGCTTTGAGCATGTACACCGGGATGATATGGGGGAATATTCCCGGCAGGAAATTTATAAGCTCATCACCTGTTCCATTGACATAGACAATAAAATGGTCATGGACCTGTGGAAGGATTACTACAGGGAGTACCGTGACGTGACGGAACTGGAGTTTCCTTACAGTCCTGGGGAAGACCTGTATGATTTGGAGAGTTACTATAAAATGCTGGACCTTTATTTCCAGTTTTCCAGGAAGGTGGGGCTTCCCGTACAGGCGGAGAACCTGGCAGAGGAGAGGCGCAGCACAGAGGAGGAAATCAGCCGTATTTTAAGGACAGAATGTGCCAGCTACACCCGCAAATGTTCAGCCTGCGGGAAGGAACTGTCATGGGATTACCCGTTCTCTGTCTGCGAACGGTGCTTTGAGAGGGGTAAGATAAGCCGGGGGCATAACCGCTCAGGGCGGAGGCGCGCGGCAGGAAACAGAGTATGAAGCAAGTGAACAACAAAGGAGGAAGACAATGGAAAATCAACGCATCATTCAAGTAGAGGACAAGGTACCCTTTAACCTGCTGGTACCCCTCAGCATCCAGCACATGTTCGCCATGTTCGGCGCATCCATCCTGGTGCCGTTTATATTTGGCATAAACCCGGCTGTGGTGCTGTTCATGAACGGCGTGGGCACCCTGCTCTTTATCGGAGTGACAAAGGGAAAGGCGCCGGCCTACCTGGGATCCAGCTTTGCATTTCTGGCGCCGGCAGGCGTGGTTATCAGTAATTTCGGATATGAATATGCCCTGGGAGGGTTCGTGGCAGTAGGCTTCTGCGGATGTATCCTGGCATTCATCGTATATAAATTCGGAACAGAGTGGATTGAAGTGGTCCTTCTCCCGGCAGCCATGGGCCCGGTGGTGGCGCTTATCGGACTGGAGCTCTCCGGTTCTGCGGCCAGCAATGCAGGACTCCTGGACGAAGTGCTGGACCCCAGAAAGACAATCGTGTTTGTCCTTACCCTGGGAACCGCTGTGTTTGGGTCTATCCTGTTCAGAAAGTTTTTCTCAGTTATCCCTATCCTCATAGCGGTCATTGTGGGCTATGTGTCGGCCCTGGCCTGCGGTATCGTGGATTTTGCAGAGGTGGCTGCGGCCCCTGTTTTTGCCCTTCCCAATTTCAGTGCGCCTAAGTTCAATCTGGAAGCCATCATGATTATTCTTCCGGTGCTCCTGGTCATTACCTCTGAGCACATCGGACATCAGGTAGTCACCAGCAAGATTGTGGGCAGGGATCTGTTAAAGGATCCGGGCCTCCACCGTTCCCTGTTCGGAGATAATTTCTCCACCATGATATCAGGACTGATAGGCTCCGTGCCCACCACCACCTATGGCGAGAACATCGGAGTCATGGCAATCACCCGTGTATACAGCGTGCGCGTGATTGCGGGAGCGGCTGTGCTGTCCATTGTGTGCTCCTTCATCGGCAAGTTCTCCACCCTTATCAGCACCATACCCGGTCCTGTTATCGGCGGTATTTCCTTCCTGCTCTACGGTATGATTGGAACCTCAGGTCTGCGTATTCTGGTGGATTCCAGGGTGGATTACGGAAATTCCAGAAATCTGGCACTTACCTCAGTCATATTTGTAACAGGACTGTCGGGAATTGCCGTGAAGTTTGGAAATGTGCAGCTTACCGGTATGGTACTGGCCTGCGTGGTAGGCATGATTTTAAGCCTGGTATTTTATGTTCTGGATTACTTCAAGCTGACCAATGACCAGTAGATAACGCGGCGCGGGATTCCGGCTAAAAAATGTTTGATATCTGCGGGAAAACTTGTATAATAAATTGAAATAAACCGTTGAGGCGGAGATCAAACCGTAGAGGGCGTTTACAGAGAGCAGGGGATGGTGGAATCCCTGTAACAGGCCGGCCGGCAAATGGACCGCTGAGGGAAAGGGGAAAGGCTGTCGGCTGAAAGCTTACACGCCAAGTATCTGGACCGCATGCCAGCGTTAAGGGCAGAGCATGTACAGTACTGTAGTACCGTGCATGTTTGGGAGAGTATTAAAAAGTTAAGGTGGTACCACAGGCAGTTTGAGATTCAGGCCTGTCCTTTCTTGAAAGGACAGGTCTTTTTTCATATAATAGTATCAAAACATATCAGAACGTTGGGAAGGAGAAGGGGAATGTCCAAATCATTTTTAATGGGAAATGAAGCAATCGGCCTGGGAGCTGTCCGGGCGGGAGTTCAGGTGGTTTCCGGTTATCCGGGAACGCCCTCTACGGAGGTACTGGAGACGGTGGCCAAGCATAATCCCGGAGATATCTATGTAGAATGGTCTGTCAATGAAAAGGCAGGTATGGAGGTGGCGGCCGCGGCCGCATACACCGGAGCCAGGACCATGGTCACCATGAAGCAGGTAGGGTTAAATGTGGCCTCAGATCCGCTGATGAGCCTGGCTTATGTGGGAGTAAAGGGAGGCATGGTTGTAGTGGTGGCTGATGACCCGGGCCCCATATCTTCCCAGACAGAACAGGATACACGGCAGTTCGGCCAGT
>JAJQEA010000168.1 GCA_021201905.1 Clostridia bacterium | reverse complement strand
TTTTGATACCCCACCCTCAAATCCCCCGCCTCGCTGCCTTCCGTGAGGACAAGTGTGCCGCAGCGGATGTAGCCGCTTTTGGCCAGGGCGCGCTGCATGGCCTGATTGTCAGGGTGGGTGTCGATGCGGATATTGCGGACGCCTGTTTTCAGGACATACTGTTCTGCTTCCGAGAAAAGCAGGGCGGCCAGTCCGCGGCCCTTCATGGATTCTTCCACACATACCCGGTGGAATGCGAAGTAAGGCTCCTGGTTCAGCCAGGCTCCGTCGATGGAGGCATAGCTGGCTTCCGGTCCGGGGACAATGGTAATCATCCCAATGGCCTGTCCCTTGTCCTCAAGTACATGAAGCTGGGACTGGAGGATGGAGGCCTCCATGACCTGGCGGTTGGGCTCCCCCTTCTGCCACTGGTCAATGTTCTTTGCCTTAAAGGATGCCTTGGCCTGGTCCGACATGGCTACCAGCCGGTCCAGGTCATCTGTGGTTGCTAAACGATAAGTCATATATGTCCTCCTGTGATGGGAGAGGGGTTTGCACCCCGCTGCCCGCGCGTTGATATGGTTATATCCAGTATACAATTCATGGACCCTTGCGTCAATAAAAGCAAAACCGGATGGTATTGCATTTTAAACTCCGGCTGTTTATAATTGATATCATATGATTTCATACAGAGGAAAGGAGATTAAGGAAAGATGAAAACAGCACTGACAAGGGAGACGGCCTTAGAGGCTCTCAAAAAATATAACAGGGAACCGTTCCACATCCTTCACGCCCTTACCGTGGAAGGCGTGATGCGTTGGTTTGCCCAGGACCAGAGATATGGGGAGGAGGAGGATTTTTGGGGAATCGCCGGCCTGCTGCACGATATTGACTTTGAAATGTACCCGGAGCAGCACTGTGTCAAGGCGCCGGAGCTTCTGAGGGAAGCAGGGGCGGAGGATGAGCTCATCCATGCCATATGCAGCCACGGGTATGGTCTTGTATCGGATGTGAAGCCGGAGCACCAGATGGAAAAGATTCTGTTTGCGTCGGACGAGCTTACGGGCCTGATTGGGGCCGCGGCCAGGATGCGTCCGTCCGGGAGCGTCATGGACATGGAGGTGTCCAGTCTTAAGAAGAAGTTTAAGGACAAGCGCTTCGCGGCCGGATGCTCCAGGGATGTAATCAGGGAAGGGGCCGAGGGGCTGGGCTGGACCCTGGAGGAGCTTATGGACAAGACCATACGGGCCATGCGATCCTGCGAAGCCGCTGTGGGTGAAGAGATGAAAGAATACGGGGCATAATGGGGACCACGCCGGCGTCTGTGCCTGCGCCTGTGCCTGTGCCTGCGACTGTGCCGGCGCCGGCGCCGGTGAACTTTCTGCGAAATCGTGAGCCGGTGCATGGACATTCCCTGTGAAAAGTCCGTCATAGAAAAACAAATGTCTCCTGTGCGCAAATTTTTTCCTTTAAAAGTATTGATATACATAACAAAGTAAGGTATTATTTGCACTTGTAACGCTATACATATAAAGTGGCATTTATTTTATGAGATATTTTATGAAATACGCTCCATATCCGGCGCATAGAAAGAAACAAGGGAGACAGACAAAATGAAAAAAGTGGTGAAGTTCGGCGGAAGTTCATTGGCCAGTGCAAGACAGTTCAAGAAAGTTGCGGATATCATTAAATCTGATAAGTCCAGAAGATACGTGGTCCCTTCCGCACCAGGCAAGCGAAGCGATAAGGATGAGAAGGTGACGGATCTGCTTTACGCCTGTTACGACGCAGTGACAGAGGGAAGGTCCTACAAGAAAATCCTGGAAAAGATTAAGAGCAGATATATGGATATCATCGACGGCCTGGATTTAAACCTGAACCTGGACCACGAATTTGACAGGATAGAGGAGAATTTTCTGGCAAAGGCGGGCCGGGATTACGCGGCTTCCCGCGGGGAATATTTAAACGGCATCGTGGCTGCCAACTTCCTGGGATTTGAGTTTGTGGATGCGGCGGAAGTCATTTTCTTTGACGAGAACGGAAACTTTGAGCCGGAGCACACCAACCGGGAGCTGTCTGAGCACCTGGAGCATGTGGAGAAGGCGGTCATTCCCGGTTTTTATGGTTCCAAGCCGGACGGAACCATTAAAACATTTTCCAGGGGCGGTTCCGATGTCACAGGCTCCATTGTGGCAAAGGCCATCCACGCAGATATGTATGAGAACTGGACGGATGTGTCAGGCGTTCTGGTGACAGACCCCAGAATCGTGGAAAATCCGGAAGTTATCGAGACCATTACATACAAGGAGCTGAGGGAGCTTTCCTACATGGGAGCCGGCGTTCTCCATGAGGACGCCATTTTCCCGGTGCGCAAGGAAGGCATCCCCATCAATATCAGGAACACCAACCGGCCTGAGGACAAGGGAACCCTCATTGTGGAGAGCACCTGCCGCAAGCCGCGCTACACCATCACCGGTATCGCGGGCAAAAAGGGATTCTGCTCCATCAACATAGAGAAGGCCATGATGAATGCCGAGGTTGGGTTCGGAAGAAAGGTGCTCAGCGTGTTTGAGCAGTACGGCATTTCCTTTGAGCACATGCCCTCGGGCATCGACACCATGACCGTCTATGTGCACCAGTCGGAATTCGAGGAGTTTGAACAGTCTGTCATAGCCGGAATCCACAGGGCTGTGGAGCCGGACACCGTGGAACTGGAGTCGGATCTGGCTCTGATTGCAGTGGTGGGACGGGGCATGCGCTCCACCAGAGGAACAGCCGGACGCATCTTTTCCGCCCTGGCCCATGCAAGGGTCAACGTGAAGATGATCGACCAGGGATCCAGCGAGTGGAACATCATTATCGGCGTGGAGAACGATGATTTTGAGACGGCTATCAGAGCCATCTATGATATATTCGTGATCACGGAACTGTAGGCGGACTGCCTATGGTAAGCATTCAGGAAGCTTCGCGGAGGATGATTTCCCCGCGGGGCTTTTTCTGAGGTGAGGCGGAGAGGGGCGTCTTTGTGTCCCGGCCATCTGTGTCCTGGCTATCTGTGTCCGGGCTTTCCCGGTCTTGCCTTCCCCTGCCTATTTTTTATTTTATTATAGTTGAAAGTGTGATATACTGAATAAAATAGTAAACAGGAAGAGAAGGAGGAGACCATATGCTTGAAAAGATTGATTTAAGTAAAAAAGTGGACAAGAAGACGTACCGCAAGGTCATGGACGAGGCGGAAGAGAAGCTTGGGCTTTTGCAGAGGGAATGCAAGGACGCGGGAATTCCGGTCATTCTGGTGTTTGAGGGAATGGGAGCTGCCGGCAAGGGAGTGCAGATTAACCGGCTCATACAGGCCCTGGATCCCAGGGGCTTTGATGTCTATGCCTGCGACCGCCCCACGGAGGACGAGCAGATGCGGCCCTTCCTGTGGCGTTACTGGACAAAGACGCCTGCAAAGGGCCGGATCGCTGTCTTTGACCGTTCCTGGTACCGCAGCGTCCAGGTGGACCGTTTTGACGGCCTTACACCGGAGGACAAGCTTGGGGATGCGTACCAGGATATCCTGTCCTTTGAGAAGCAGCTGTGTGATGACGGCACTGTCATCATGAAGTTTTTCCTGTACATTGACAAGGACGAGCAGAAGAAGCGTTTTAAGAAGTTAGAGGGGTCCAAGGAGACATCCTGGCGGGTGACGGACGAGGACTGGAACAGGAATAAGGATTTCGGCCGGTATCTGAAGATGAATGAGGAGATGCTGGAGAATACGGATACGGACTATGCGCCCTGGGTCATCATAGAAGCGGTGGACAAGGATTATGCCGCCCTCAAAATCGTCAGCTCGGTTATGGACCGCCTGGAATATGAGCTGGAGCGCCGCAGGCCGGAAGAGGGAAAGCCGGCGCAGAGGCAGGAGACCAAGACAAGGGAGCGGTTTAAGAACGGTGTCCTCTCCGGCATCGACCTCTCAAAGAGCCTTACGGAGGAGGAATACAAGACCCGGCTGAAAAAGCTTCAGAAGCGCCTGGCGGAGCTTCACAGCGAACTTTACCGTCTCAGGATTCCGGTTGTCATCGGTTTTGAGGGATGGGACGCAGGAGGCAAGGGCGGAGCCATCAAACGTCTGACCAGCAATCTGGATCCAAGGGGATACAGGGTGAATCCGACCGCGGCTCCCAATGACATTGAAAAGGTACACCACTATCTGTGGCGGTTCTGGAACAATGTGCCAAAGGCAGGCCATATTGCCATCTTTGACCGCACCTGGTATGGAAGGGTCATGGTGGAGCGAATTGAAGGCTTTTGTTCGGAAACAGAGTGGAGACGGGCCTACCAGGAAATCAACGAGATGGAATCCCATATGGCCAATGCCGGAGCAGTGGTTCTCAAATTCTGGCTCCACATTGACAAGGATGAGCAGGAGCGCAGATTCAAGGAGCGCCAGGCCAATCCCGCCAAGCAGTGGAAGATTACGGACGAGGACTGGCGCAACCGCGAGAAATGGGACCAGTATGAGGAAGCGGTCAACGAGATGCTCATACGCACTTCCACCACCTACGCGCCATGGATCGTGGTGGAGGGAAATGACAAGCGATATGCTAGGGTAAAGGTCCTCCAGACCGTGGTGGATGCCCTGGAAAAGAAAATAAAGGAAGTAAAGACAGACAAATGAGTGAGACGAACCATGTAATTGTAATCGGCGCAGGGGCGGCCGGCATGCTGGCCGCCATAGCCGCAGCCAGGGAAGGGGCTGAGGTGGAGCTGTGGGAGCAGAATGAAAAGCCGGGCAAAAAGCTGTTCATCACAGGCAAGGGCCGGTGTAATGTGACCAATGCCTGCGATATGGAGGAGCTGCTTGGCTCCGTGGTGAGCAATTCCAAATTCCTGTACAGCAGTTTTTACGGTTTTACAAACCAGGACATGATGGATCTGCTGGAACAGGCAGGGCTTCGCCTAAAGGTGGAGCGGGGCAACCGGGTATTTTCCCAGTCCGACAAGTCGTCAGACGTCATCAGCACCCTGTCCGGCCTGTTGAGGCAGGCGGGAGTCAGGGTGCGCCTGAATCAGAAGGCGGAGGGGCTGGCGGTGGAGGACGGCGTGTGTAAGGGCGTGGGGTGCGGCGGCAGGATACAGGCAGCCGACCGCGTCATCGTGGCCACCGGCGGCCTGTCCTATCCCACCACCGGCTCCACCGGGGACGGCCTTAAATGGGCCTCGGACAGCGGCCACAGGCTGACGGAGCTGTCGCCGGCCCTGGTTCCCTTTGAGGTGAAGGAGACAGAGACCGTTAAGGAGCTGCAGGGCCTTTCCCTTAAAAATGTGGAGGCGGCTGTATATGACGGAAAAAGAGAGCTGTACCGGGAGTTCGGGGAAATGCTGTTCACCCATTTCGGGGTCAGCGGCCCCGTGCTCTTAAGCGCCAGCTCCTTTTGCGCCAGGGCCATCCGGAAAAAGCCCCTGCGCCTGGTGATTGATTTGAAGCCGGCTTTGTCATGGGAACAGCTGGACGAGCGCATCCTCAGGGACTTTTCAGACAGCAGGAACAGGCAGTTTAAGAACGCCCTGAACCATCTCTATCCGTCAAAGCTGATTCCAGTTATCATTGCCCGCAGCGGCGTGGATCCGGATAAGAAGGTGAATGAGGTCGCCAGGGAGGAACGGCGCGGGCTGGCAGAGGCAACCAAGGCCCTGGAATTTACCCTGACCGGGCTTCGAGGCTATAAGGAAGCCATCATAACCCAGGGCGGCATATCCGTAAAGGACGTAAACCCCTCCACCATGGAGTCAAAGAAAGTCCGGGGCCTGTATTTTGCGGGTGAGATATTGGATTTAGACGCAGTGACAGGCGGCTTTAACCTTCAGATTGCATGGTCCACGGGCTGGGCAGCCGGAAAGGCCGCGGCGTTATAGCACCGGGAACACAGGGATTTTCCTGTGCGGCAGATACCATGAGTACAATAAAATTACATGAACGCAGGACAGGAGAGAATGCAACACATGGAGTATTTCAATATTGCCATTGATGGTCCGGCAGGCACCGGTAAAAGCACCATCGCGAAGCTGGCTGCTGAAAAGCTGGGATTTGTATATGTGGATACGGGAGCCATGTACCGTTCCATGGCCCTGTATTTTATCAGGCAGGGCATATCGCCGGAGGACGAGGAGGCCATAGCCAGGGCCTGTTCTCAGGTGGAGGTCACCATCCGCTATGGGGACGGAGTCCAGCAGGTCATTTTAAACGGGGAGAATGTGTCAGGACTGATCCGCTCAGAGGAAGTGGGGCGCATGGCGTCCGCCACGTCTGTGTACGTGCCCGTCAGGCAGAAGCTGGTCCAGCTCCAGAAGCAGCTGGCCAGGGAGGCGGATGTGATCATGGACGGACGTGATATCGGCACCTGCGTGCTGCCGGACGCTCCGGCCAAGATTTACCTGACTGCCTCGGTGGAAATCCGCGCCAGACGCCGCTTCCGGGAATTGGAGGAAAAGGGGGAGGTCTGCGATATCAGGGAAATCGAGAAGGATATAGAGGAGAGAGACTACCGGGACATGCACCGGGAGAACTCGCCTTTAAGGCAGGCGGAGGACGCCGTGCTTCTGGATTCCTCCCATATGACCATCAGCCAGGTGGTGGACGCCATCATACGCATAGCCAGGGAGCGGGGGTATGAGGGATAGCCATGGACAGGAAAGTCACAGTAGCAAAGAGCGCCGGCTTCTGCTTTGGCGTGGAACGGGCAGTGGACCAGGTCTATGAACAGATCGAAGCACTGAAAAGCAAAAAGGCATCCGGCCCCATCTATACCTATGGCCCCATTATCCACAATGAGGAAGTGGTAAAGGATTTGTCGGATAAAGGCGTTATGGTCCTGGAGACAGAGGATGAGCTGAGAGCGCTTCCCAAAAACCAGGGAACGGTCATTATCCGGTCCCACGGCGTCAGCCGCCATGTGTATGAGATCCTGAAGGAGCGGAACGTGGCCATTGTGGACGCCACCTGCCCCTTTGTGAAGAAAATACACCGCATTGTGGCGGAGCACTCCGCGGCCGGTGAGGCGGTGGTAATCATCGGAAGCCCGGATCATCCCGAGGTGGAAGGAATCAGGGGATGGGGGAACGAACTTACCACGGTAATAAAGGATGGGGAGGGGGTAGATAACTACCGGCTTCCCGAGGGCCGAAAGTTATGTATCGTGTCCCAAACGACATTTAATTACAACAAATTTAAAGAATTAGTTGAAAAATTTTTAAAAAAGGGTTATGATAATAGTGTTTTAAATACGATTTGCAATGCAACACAGGAAAGACAAGTGGAGGCAGCAAGAATTGCTTCGCAGGTGGACGCTATGATTGTGATTGGCGGCAGGCATTCTTCCAACACCCAGAAGCTTTACGAGATATGCCTCAAGGAGTGTAAAGACACCTTTTATATTCAGACACTCGGCGATTTAGATCCTGACAGTGTATCTTCTGTGCGCAGCGTAGGTATTACAGCTGGGGCATCCACCCCAAGAAAAATTATTGAGGAGGTTCATACCAGAATGGCAGAGCAGAGTTTTGCAGAGTTATTAAAGGAAGAGGAAGAATCAACCAAACCAATACGTACAGGAGAGATAGTCACCGGTCAGGTCATCGAAGTCAGCAAAGATGAGATAATACTGAGTATTGCAGGTAATAAGTCCGAGGGAGTTATCACACGTGACGAATACAGCAACGACAGCAACGTGGATTTGACCACAAAAGTACAGATTGGTGAAGAGATGGAGGCCAAGGTCATTAAGCTTAATGACGGCGTAGGCATGGTTTCCTTATCCTATAAGCGTATGGCAGTTGACAGAGGCAATAAGCGTCTGGAAGAGGCATTTGAGAACCAGGAGGTTCTGACAGCAAAGGTAGTACAGGTATTAGACGGCGGCTTAAGTGTTGAGGTTGAGGGCGCAAGGGTATTTATCCCGGCCAGCCTTGTATCTGACAGCTACGAGAAGGACCTGTCCAAGTATGCGGGACAGGATATTGATTTTGTCATCACAGAATTCAATCCTAAGAGAAGAAGAATCATCGGCGACAGGAAACAGCTTCTGGTTGCACAGAAGGCGAAGCTGAAGGAAGAACTGTTCGCAAGAATCCAGCCAGGCGATACCGTTGACGGAATCGTTAAGAACGTAACTGACTTCGGCGCGTTCATCAATTTGGGCGGAGCAGACGGACTTCTTCATATTTCCGAGATGAGCTGGGGCCGTGTTGAGAATCCTAAGAAGGTATTCAAGGCAGGGGACCAGGTAAGGGTACTGATTAAGGATATCCAGGGAGAGAAGATTGCCCTGAGCCTTAAGTTCCCTGAGGCTAATCCATGGGTTAACGCAGCTGACAAGTATGCGGTTGGCAACGTGGTATACGGCCGTGTGGTACGTATGACTGATTTCGGCGCATTCGTTGAGCTGGAGCCAGGTGTGGACGCACTGCTTCATGTATCCCGGATTTCCAGGAAGCATGTTGAAAAGCCTGTTGATGTGTTGAGAATTGGCCAGGAGATCGAGGCCAGAGTGATAGACTTTAACGAGGCTGACCACAAAATCAGCTTGAGCATCAAGGCTATGCTGGCACCTGCGACACAGGACGCTGATGTGGCTGACGTGGACATCGATGCCATGTCACAGTACACAGAAGAATAAGATTTGAATTCATGAGGACTGGTTATGGGCTTTGCCCATAGCCAGTTTTTAGGTTTGAGGGGGAAGCTATTTCATGGCAGGATTCAGAAGAAGGGATGCCACGAAAATCCCATTGCTGTAATCGAATTTCAATATGCCGTGATACCGTTCCACCAGGTACCGCACAGAGGTGGTGCCCGTTCCCATATCCTCCCGTTTGGAGGAGAGGAAACGTCCGTCCTTCATCCGTATGAGATGGGAATAGGTGTTCTGTATGGAAAGGGCGATCATGGATTCCCCGGCCTGGCCGATGTTGATGGTGATGGAGGGCGTTCCCTGGGTCTGCCTCTGACATGCCTCCACCGCGTTGGAGAGAAGGTTGCCCAGGATGGTGCAGAAGTCTATCTCCGGTACAGGAAGGCTCTGGGGCAGGGAAATGGAGGAATTCACCGCGATTCCCTGGGACTGGGCAGTCTGTATGTAGTAATTGAGCAGAGCATTGGAGGAAGGGTTCTCACAGTACTGGGTGGTTTCCAGCGTGGCGTAGGAACCCAGATAGTCATTGACGTACTCCAGGGCAAGGTCTGTTTTCTCCTGCTCCAGCAGTCCCTTGATGGTGATGAGATGATGGCGGTAATCGTGGCGGGCCTTCTTGAATTGTTCCAGATTATACTGGAGGGTGGCCATCTGGGATTTCTGGACGCTGGCCAGCAGCCGGGTGGTCCGGTACTGTTCCTTGATCGCGTAGCTTTCAGCCAGCCGGGACAGAATCCTCAGACTTACGTAGTGGACCGTGTAGATGCAGGCAAACCAGCAGACAGCAAAAAAAGCCATGTCAGGATGGTGCTGAAGCATGCGGGAAGGGGACAGGGAGCGGATGGCCAGCCGGAACATGATGAAAAAGAGCACCGGAATGGCAGCCAGATAGTTCCAGACCGGAAGGAGCCTTGTGTATTCCACTGCTTTGGTCAGATATTTGTGCAGGATATAATAGGCGGCCCAGACCATGAGAAACAGAAAGATGAGATTGCTCAGCAACTCATCACTGGTTATAAGGAAGCTGTTTTCATAAAGGGAAGCCGAAGCATTGGACAGTTCCGCGCAGTAGGCGGCGGTATCCGTGAAGTTCTTAAAAAGAAAAAAGGGAATAGATGGTCACAGGCCAGTCCGTCCGCACCATCCACTTGCAGACCAGTATGCTGGTTGTCATGGTGGTACAGGCCCACGCCATCTCCAGCCAGGGCCGGCTCAGGAAATGCCGGAAGCAGGTCAGTCCTAATACGCATACAAAAAACAGGTATCCCATAAGAATACCTGCGGTTTTTGACATAGTATACCGCCATTCCCTTCGGAATACCGCCAAAAAGGGAACGATAATGAATATGATTTTGGCTAAAATCACACATATCAGCTGTATCTGTTCAAAGCTCATCAGAAGCCTCCGTTTAGTTTGGAGAACTGGTAATCAGCATACTGCTGATGGATCTGCGACCTCATGGTTCTGGTAATAGGCAGATGTTCCCCGGTTGTCAAAATGAACTCTGATTTCTCCATGGAGAATACCTTGTCCATGTTGATGATGCAATTCCGGTAACAGCATAGGAACTGGGAGTAGATAAGGAGCATACTGGAAAACTCTTCAAACCGCATATAAGTGCGGACCGTCTTGTCTGGAAGATGGATTTGTATGTAATGGTTTGAATAATCTGTGTACAGGATGGAGTCAACGGGAATCTTCAGCATAATGCGGCTTTCCTTTACTTCTATATAATGACTCTGCTTCCTGTGGCACACAGACTTAAAATACTCCATGGTCTGACTGAGCTTTTCATAGCGGATGGGTTTTACCATGTAGTCCAGGGCGCGCACCTCATAGCCCTTCAAGGCAAAATCCGTACTGCTGGTGGTGAATATAATGGTGCAGGATTCATCATCCCTGCGGACCTTTTCAGCGATTCGGATGCCGGACGTCTCGTTCCGGAGAAAAATATCTATAAATATAAGATCAAAGCTGCCTCTTTGCCAGCAGCGAAGGAAGTCAGCGGCGGTATTGAAGATGGTCGTCTGCTGGCAGATATGTGTGTCGGAACAATAGGTGTTTATAAAGCCGGCTAACTGACGAGCCTCATCTATCGAGTCGTCGATGACTGCAATGTTCACGGTGCCCTTCCTTTCTTTACGTTGTGAAACAATCCATATAAGTTCAGTATAATATACAACAAATTAAATTGCAAGGGCAATTGGAATAAGTTGTAAGTGCGGTATAGGCAGGCCCCTGCCTGGGCATAATCCATTTGTACTTATTTTGTATCAGCAAGAAAGGAGCAAGAACCTACATGGGAAAGTCTAAAAAGAATGAGGCATTTGATCCCCACAACCTGAGCGCCCAGGACCAGCTTAAGTTTGAGATTGCCCAGGAACTGGGATTGGACGCAAAGGTCATGGAGGGCGGATGGAGAAGCCTGACAGCCAAGGAAAGCGGCAAGATAGGGGGCCTTATCACAAAGCGCAAACGGGAACTTAAGAAAGAGGCATTGCAGCAGGAATGATTTTCCGATATACTGTTTTATATCTGTAATCAGGATTGATACAAAGGAGACGGGAATGAAGATAGGAATGATCTGTTTTACGGAGAGAGGAGCCGGGATATGCCGCCTGCTGTGCCGCCGGTTCAGGGATGGGGGAACAGAGTGCCGGGGATATATGCCGCGGCGCTTCTGGAAGCCGGAATGGGGGGCGGAGGGAATCCTGCCTCAGGATGAGCCCCTTTCGGAATGGACCGGCTCCATGTTTGGACAGAAAAGGGCGCTGGTGTTCATTGGTGCGGCCGGTATTGCGGTCAGGGCCATTGCTCCCTATGTCCGGGATAAGATGACAGACCCTCCTGTGGTGGTGGCGGATGAGGCCAGGCATTTCTGCATTCCCCTGTTGTCAGGCCATGTGGGGGGAGCCAATGAGCTGGCTGAAACAGTGGCGGGCTGGCTTCATGGCATACCGGTCATAACCACGGCAACGGACGTGAACGGTGTGTTTGCAGTGGATGTATTTGCGACCCGAAACGGTCTTTGCATCACAGACAGAAAAGAGGCCAAAGAGATTTCCGCCTGGCTGCTGGATGGCGGGAAGGTGGGCTTTTTCTGCGACCCGGAGTGCCGCGGGGCGGGAAACACCGGGGACATATGGGGGCATCATATATGCATGGACAGCGTGTGCAGGCATAACATATGGATTACCTTCCGAGACAGTGAGAGGCCCTCCTTCCTCCGCCTGGTCCCAAAGATGGTTGTGGTGGGCGTGGGCTGCAGGAAGGGAACCCCGCCGGATGTCCTGGAGCGCCGCGTCCTGGAGACGCTTAAGGATGGCGGCATTGACCCGGCGGCGGTCAAGGCGCTGTCCACCATTGACCTCAAGGCCGGGGAGGCGGCTGTGTCCCAGTTGGCCGGCAGGTACGGGTGGGAGCTCCGTACATTTACAGCAGGGGAACTGCTGGCTGTGGAAGGAGTGTTTGAGGAATCCGAGTTTGTGAGAGCCACGGTGGGCGTGGGCAATGTCTGCGAACGGTCCTGCACAGCCGGGGGAGGAATCCTTCTGGTACATAAGCGGGCCGGGGAGGGAGTGACGGTGGCGGCTGCCATAGAGCCGGCTGTCATAAGGCCGGCTGCGGGTACAGGCCCCAGCCGGTCACAAGAGCCGGCCCCCGGGGAAATTAGACATTGAGAAATGCAGTTGGATATGATATACTTTTCCATAGTTTAAGTCAGATGTTGGACAGCAGGTGGGACTATGGGAGATTCGTACATCTATAAGAATCAGAAAAAATTGAGATGGGGATACACCACAGGTACTTGTGCGGCAGCGGCTTCCTTGGCGGCTGCCGTTATGTTGTTGCAGGGCAGGAGAATGGAGCAGGTATCCCTGACAACGCCAAAGGGAGTCCGTCTGGACCTGGAGGTGGAGGAAATGGAACCGGGGGAGAACCGTGTATCCTGCGGCGTCCGGAAGGACGCGGGGGACGACCCGGATGTGACGGACGGGCTTATGGTGTATTCACAGATCCGGCAGCCGGATGCGGACAGCGCTGATGCCGGTGCCGGTGGGGATTATGTGTATGAGAAAGACGGATTACGGCTGTATTTATCCGGAGGAGTGGGAGTGGGAAGGGTAACCCAGTGCGGTTTGAGCTGCGAAGTGGGAAAAGCTGCCATTAACCCGGTTCCCAGGCAGATGATATTTGAGCAGGTGGCCGGTGTGTGCCGGGAATCCGGTTTCACAGGTGTGCTTTCCATTGAAATCCAAGTGCCGGGAGCGCTGGAAGTGGCGCATAAGACATTTAACAGCCGTCTAGAAATCCAGGGAGGCATATCCATACTGGGAACCAGCGGAATGGTGGAGCCCATGAGCGAGACAGCGCTTCTTGACACCATACGGCTGGAGCTGAGGCAGAGGATCCGCAAGGGGGAGAAACACCTTCTGGTGACACCGGGAAATTACGGTGAGAGCTTTGTGGGCAATGTACTTGGCCTTGGCCTGGGACAGGCTGTGAAATGCAGCAACTTCATAGGCAGCACTATTGACATGGCGGTGGAGGAAGGGGCGGAGTCCATACTGCTCATAGGCCATGGCGGCAAGCTGATCAAACTGGCAGCCGGTATCATGAATACCCATTCCTCCTGGGCGGACGGGAGAATGGAAATCCTGGCGGCCCACGGAGCTGCCTGCGGCGCTAAAAAGGAGCTGGTGGAGCAGATACTAGAGGCCGTGACCGTGGACGAGGGGCTGCGCCTTCTGGAGACAGAGGATGGCCTGCGCCAACAGGTGATGAAGCGGGTGATGGGGCGGCTGGAACAGCATGTGAAACGGCGGGCCGGTGAACGTCTCAGGGCGGAGGCCATTGTATTTACCAATGAACGCGGAATACTGGGCGCGACCACCGGGGCAGATGATTTGCTTAAATACTTTACGGACAGAATGAGGAACAGATGAAAGGCGGAATGAGATGATACATATAGTAGGAGCAGGTCCAGGCGCAGTTGATTTGATTACGGTCAGGGGGCAGAGACTATTGGCGGAGGCGGATGTGGTCATATACGCAGGTTCCCTGGTCAGCCGGGAGCTTTTGGACTGGGCCAGGCAGGATGCCAGGATTTATGACAGCGCGGCCATGGACCTGGAGCAGGTCCTGGAGGTGATGGAGCAGGCGGAGCGGGACGGTCTTACCACGGTGCGCCTTCATACCGGGGATCCCTGCCTCTACGGTGCCATACGGGAACAGATGGACGGGCTTCAGGCCAGGGGGATAGGATATGATATATGTCCCGGAGTCAGCTCCTTCTGCGGAGCCGCGGCAGCCCTTGGGATGGAGTATACCCTGCCCGGCATCAGCCAGAGCGTAGTCATAACCAGGATGGCAGGAAGGACTCCTGTGCCGGACCGGGAATCCATAGGGAAATTTGCGGCTCACGGCAGCACCATGGTGATATTCCTCAGCGCCGGCATGACCGGGGAGCTGTCGGAGGAGCTGATGAAGGGCGGTTATCTGGGGGATACGCCCGCAGCCATTGTATATAAGGCAACCTGGCCGGACGAGAAGGTGGTCCGGTGTACGGTAGCCAGCTTAAAGGAGACGGCAGACAGGGAAGGAATCCACAAAACCGCGCTTATTGTGGTGGGAAATACCGTGGCCCAGACCGGCTATGAGCGGTCAAAGCTTTACGACCCTGCCTTTACCACGGGATACCGTGCGGGCCGCGAAGATGGCCGGGGGAAACAGAAGCCGGGAACACTCTATGTGGTGGGGATGGGACCGGGAGAAAAAAAGCAGATGACGGGACAGGCCCTGGAAGTGATGAAGCAGTGCCAGGTCATAGCCGGCTACACGGTCTATGTGGACCTGGTAAGGGGATTGTTCCCCCACAAGGAGTTCCTGACCACTGCCATGACCAGGGAAGAGGAACGGTGCCGGAGGGCCTTTGAATGCTGTATGGAGGGAAAGAACACAGCCATGATATGCAGCGGGGACGCAGGGGTTTACGGAATGGCGGGCCTCATACTGGAACTGACAGGGCAGTATCCCGGCGTCAGCGTCAGGACCGTGCCGGGAATCACGGCTGCCTGCGCCGGAGCGGCGGTTCTGGGAGCCCCGCTGATGCACGATTTTGCCGTCATAAGCTTAAGCGACCGGCTTACGCCCCTGGAGGTCATATGGAACCGGGTGGAGGCCGCGGCCCAGGCGGATTTTGTCATATGCCTGTACAATCCGGCCAGCAAGGGACGGCCTGACTATTTCCGGCAGGCATGCAGCCGTATTCTCAAATACAGGCCGGGGCATACCGTGTGCGGGCTGGCTGTGAACATCGGCAGGGAGGGGGAAGGGATGGAGGTCCTTACCCTGGAGGAGCTGAAGGAACGCCGGGTGGATATGTTCACCACGGTCTACATCGGCAATTCCCATACCAGGCAGATTGGCCCCTATATGGTCACGCCCAGAGGTTACCGGTATGACGGAAATTAGGAGGAATATTGTACTGTTTGCCGGGACCACGGAGGGCAGGCTGCTGGCGGAATACCTGCAGGAGCTTCACCAGCCCTTTGTTATCTGTGTGGCTACGGGGTATGGAAGGGATTTGCTGGAGGATATATGCAGGCCCGACCAGGCCGGATGCATGGAGATACGCCAGGGGCGTCTGGACGTCACGGAAATGGAGCAGATGTTTGACGAGCTGGGGCCGGAACTGGTCATTGACGCCACCCATCCATATGCGGTGGAGGTAACCCGAAATATAAGGCTTGCCTGTGCCGGAAGAAAGGGACTGCGGCTTATGAGGTGCCTGCGCGAGCCCGGTGCCGGGGACAGACGGCCGGATGCGGGGGTAATCCATATGCCGGATGTGGAGGCGGCGGTCACCTGGCTGTCCTCTGTGACGGGAAATATTCTGGTGACAACGGGCAGCAAGGAGCTAAGCTCGTACACAAGGATAAGGGATTATGGGCAGAGAATTTATGCCAGGGTCCTGCCCTCAGAGGAGGCCGTGGCCCAGTGCAGGAGTCTGGGATTTGAGGGCCGCCATATCATTGCCATGCAGGGGCCTTTTTCAGAGGAAATGAATCTGGCGCAGCTCAGGGAATACGGATGCGCTTATCTGGTGACCAAGGACGGCGGCGCGGCAGGAGGCTTTTCGGAAAAGATAAAGGCAGCGCGCAGGGCCGGTGCCGCGGCCGTGGTGATTGACCGGCCGGGCAGCGGGGAAGGCTTATCCTTGGATGAGATAAAGGGACAGCTGGAGGAGTGGATGGACCATGAAAAGAAAGGAAGCATATATGGATGATTTAAGGCCAATCGTATATCTGGTAGGCATAGGAATGGGGGGAGAGGATCAGCTGACGGGCCGGGCAATGGATTGCCTGGAGGCAGCCCAGGTGGTGATGGGGGCGGACCGGATGCTGGACAGCGTCAGCGCCTACACCGATAAGAAGCGCATATTTTCCGCCTATAAGCCAAGTGAGATGGTGCAGTGGCTGGGCAGCTTCCGGTGGGATGAGGCAGCCCTGGTGCTGTCGGGAGACACCGGCTTTTACAGCGGGGCCGAGGCGGCGGCCAAGGCATTTATACGGGAAGGATGGGACGTGGAATTTGTGCCGGGTGTGTCCAGCCTGTCCTATTTCTGCGCCAGGCTGGGAAAGAGCTGGCAGAATGTCCACCCGGTCAGCAGCCATGGACGGGACTGCGATGTGGTTGCCCATATCCGAAACTTTGGGAGCTGCTTTATCCTGTTGGGCGGAGCCGGCAGCGTGCCGGATTTGTGCCGCCAGCTGGTCAGCAGCGGAATGAGCAACGTGACCCTATGGGCCGGAGAAAATTTTTCATATGAGGATGAACGCATTGCCTGGGCAATGACTCCTGCCGAGCTTTTAATGGAGGACGAGCGCCTTCCCTTTGGCGGCCTGGCCTGTATTCTGGTGGAGAATACAGAGGCGGCGGAAGGACAGCTTTATCCACAGCCCGGTCCCGGGGATGAGGACTATATCCGGGGCCAGGTTCCCATGACAAAAAAGGAGGTGCGCAGGATATCCCTGGAGAAGCTTTGTATCGGCGCCCAGGCCGTGTGCTATGATATCGGGGCCGGCACCGGATCCGTGGCGGTGGAAATGGGAATGGAGATACGCAAGCGGGGCGGAAACGGCCAGGTGTATGCCATTGAGCGGAACAGGGAAGCCCTGCAGCTCATTGAATCCAACTGCCAGAAGTTCCACGGAAGCTGGATGGGATTTCACATTGTGGAAGGCGAAGCGCCTGAGGTCATGGAGGGACTGGAGCCGCCCACCCACGCCTTTATCGGCGGAAGCGGCGGCCATATGCGTGAAATCGTGGCATCCCTGTTGGACACCAATCCCCATGTGAGAATCGTGGCCAATGCCATTACACTGGAGACAGTGGGTGAGATTCTGGCGTGTATGAAGGAATTTGAATTCGCCACAGGAGAGATAACCCAGGTATGGGCGGCTCCCGTGGATACGGTGGGAAGCTACCATATGCCAAAGGCGCAGAACCCGGTATATGTGGCGGTCATGCAGGACCCAAAGGACGACGGGGGAGAGATACAATGGCAGGAGTTATGATAGCGGCTCCGGGAAGCGGAAGCGGCAAGACCATGGTAACCTGCGGCCTGCTGGCCCTTCTCAAGAGAAAGGGATATAATCCGGCTGCATTCAAGTGCGGACCGGATTATATTGACGGCCTGTTCCACCGCAGGGTTCTGGGAGTGGAAAATGGAAACCTGGACAGTTTCTTTGAGACCGGGACACATATGAGACAGAAGCTGTTCCGGAGCATGAAAGACCATTTTGTGGTGGCGGAAGGGGTCATGGGATATTTTGACGGCCTGGGAGGCGTGTCCCTTCAGGGGAGTTCCTTTGAGATTGGAACTATTCTTGGACTTCCGGCCATTCTGGTGGTGGATGGAAGAGGAGCCAGCTTATCGCTGATGGCTTTGATTCAGGGTTTTTTGGAGTATGATGGGGCGGCAAGCGTGGATTATGAGAAAAAAACTCACAACAAAGCAGGCTGTGATGTGGAATGCATGCCGGGCATGGGAGAGGAATACTTCCGTGAGAGTGGATGTAAAATAAATGAGAAAAATTATCGTGAGAAAAAAACTCGTAATATAAGAGGCGTTTTTTTCAACCGCATGTCTCCCATGATATATAACCGCCTGAAACCCATGGTGGAGGAACGGTTTCAGCTTCCGGTCATAGGGTATCTGCCCGATCTGAAATTCCTTCAGATGGGAAGCCGTCATCTGGGACTGGTGCTTCCGGATGAGATAGATGGAATCAGGGAGCAGCTGGAACAGCTGGCGGACCGGATGGATGAGAATTTGGAGTGGGAAACGCTTTTGAGGATTGCCGCTGACGCGGAGGGCTGTGACAGGGAGGCGCTGGTCCGGCCGGAGGCAGGTATGGCACCGCGTTTTCGCCTGGGGATTGCCAGGGATGAGGCCTTTTGTTTTTATTATGAGGACAATCTAAGGGCCATGGAACAGGCCGGAGCTGAGCTTGTTTATTTTAGCCCCCTTCATCAGAAGGAACTGCCGGAGGGACTGGACGGGCTGATTCTGGGGGGAGGTTATCCTGAAAACCATGGGAGGGCCCTGGCGGCCAACAGGACCATGCGGGATTCGGTGGCTGCGGCGGTCGGTTCCGGGATGCCCATTCTGGCGGAGTGCGGCGGGTATCTCTATCTGCTGGACCGTCTGGAGGGGGCGGACGGAGTGGATTATCCTATGGCAGGCGTTTTTGGGGGCCGTGGATACAGGGCCGGAAAAACCGGCAGGTTCGGATACATAACCCTGCGGCCCAATGGCAGCCTTCCCTTTCTACGGGAGGGGGCAGAGATAAAAGGCCATGAATTTCACTACTGGGACTGCGGGTGCGGGGAGGATGAATTTTGCATGACAGCGGTCAAGCCAACCGGCAGCCGTTGCTGGCCCTGCATGAGGACAGTGAAGCGGGTGATGGCCGGATTCCCCCATCTCTACTATCCCTCCTGCCCCGAGCTGGTCCAAAGCTTTGCCGGACAGTGTGTGGAATATGGAAAGGAGCACAAGCTATGACATTGAAGGAAGCAATCGGGAGCGTTAAGCCGGTCAGCCAGGTCCTCAGGAAACAGGCAAAGCAGCGCTGGGACCAGGTGGCCAAGCCTTTGGGAAGTCTGGGAGTCCTGGAGGAGGATATCATACGCATAGCTGCGGCCTCCGGCAGCCTGGCAGTCAGCCTGCGCCCCAGGGCCATAGTGGTCATGTGTGGGGATAACGGCGTTGTAAAGGAAGGGGTGACCCAGACCGGTCAGGAGGTTACCGCCATTGTGGCGGGGAACATGGCTCAGGGAAATTCATGTGTATGCCTTATGGCCCGTCAGGCGGGAGCCGACGTGATTCCCGTGGATGTGGGCATGGCCTGCCGCGACGCGGTTCCCGGCGTGGTGAACCGTAAAGTGGCATATGGGACAAAGGATTTCCTGGAGGCGCCTGCCATGACCAGGGAGGAAACAGTGAAGGCCATGGAGGCAGGAGCAGAAATGGCCGCGGAACTGAAAGAAAGGGGCTATGTGCTGGCCGGCTCCGGGGAAATGGGAATCGGTAATACCACTACCAGCAGCGCCCTTCTTTCTGTGCTTCTGGATATGGACCCCCAACGGGTGACGGGCCGTGGGGCCGGTCTGACCACAGCTGGTTACAACTGCAAGGTGCAGGTCATAAGGGAAGGAATCCGCATCCGCAAGCCGTCTGGAGAGGAGCCGGTGGACGCGCTGTCCAAGGTGGGCGGTTTTGATTTGGCGGCCCTGACCGGCTTTTACATCGGGTGCGCGGCCTGTGGCCTGCCGGTGGTGCTGGACGGACTCATAACAGGGGCGGCTGCTCTGGCAGCCGTCCGGATCTGCCCGGATGTAAAGGAGTATCTGCTGGCCTCCCACGTTTCAGCCGAGCCTGCCGGGGCAATGGTTCTGGATGCCCTTGGCCTTAAACCAGCTATTTCCGCGGGAATGTGTCTGGGGGAGGGCACAGGGGCGGCGGCCCTGTTTCCGCTTTTGGATATGGCGGCGTCTGTGTATACCCGGATGAGCAGCTTTGACGAGATCCATGTGGATGCATATGAGCATCTGGTGTGATCGGGGATTAACAGGATATCATGAAGATAGGAGACCAAGGATGATTACTCTGGTGACAGGCGGAAGCGGCAGCGGAAAATCAGAATACGCAGAAGGGCTTATTCTGGACTCCTCCTGTTCCCGCCGTTTTTATGTGGCTACCATGATCGCATATGGAAAAGAGGGAAGGGATAAGGTGGAGCGCCACCGCATGCTCCGAAAGGGAAAGGGATTCATCACCATCGAAAAGCCCCGGGATGTGGGTGGGGTGATGCTGGAAGAATACGAGGACGGTTCAGGCGCTTCATCCCGGGCAGACCGGGCTCTTTTGCTGGAGTGCGTATCCAACCTGGCTGCCAATGAGATGTTTAAGGAGAAGGAGACAGAGAAAGCGGGGACAGGGGAAGCCAAGGCAGGAGAGCAGCAGGGCAGTCCGATCCCATACCTGTCCCATAAGATTGCAGGGGACATCCTTTCCCTGGCCGGACAGGTTCGGGATATGGTGATTGTCACCAATGAGGTGGACCGGGATGGAATCGGTTACGGACCTGAGACAATGGAGTATATCCGTCTCATGGGCTGTCTGAATCAGAAGCTGGCATCTGCCGCGGACCGGGTGGTGGAGGTGGTTTACGGCATTCCCGTGCCCTGGAAGCCCATCTCAGGACAGGCGGCGGCTGGGAGAGACTTCATAAGAAGGGAGTTTCAGGGAGAATGAACGGACTTTATTCCTGTATCATAGCGGTTTCTATGTATTCCAAGATACCTATGCCCAACGTGGAGTGGACAAAAGAGCGTATGCGCTACGTCATGTGCTTTTTCCCTCTGGTGGGGCTCGCCCAGGGTGCGGCCCTGGGCCTTTGGCTCTATCTTGCCCTGGATGTGCTGCATTTGTCTGTGGCCGCTGGGGCCCTCACCGGGGCAGCCCTTCCCCTGCTGGTAACCGGAGGCATTCACATGGACGGTTTTATGGATACCATGGATGCCGTCCATTCCTATGGTGACAGAAGCAGAAAGCTGGAGATATTGAAGGACCTGCACCTGGGAGCCTTTGCGGTTATTTCCTTTGGTGTTTACATGATGCTGTATCTGGGAGTTTTTTATGAATACCTGTCCCTTATCCTGAGGGAGGACGTGGGGGACAGATATTTTCTTTATGGGGTTCCCTGCCTTGTGTTTGTGATGGAGCGGGCCTTCAGCGGCCTTTCCGTGGTCACATTTCCCCAGGCCAAAAAGCAGGGCCTGGCAGCCGGATTTGGCGGAGCAGCGAAAAAAAAGACGGATAGCATAGTCCTGCTTTTGTGGATGCTTATTTGCCTGGGAGCAGGGGCTGCAGCCGCCCGGATGGGCTGCCCCGGGGCGGGGGTATTGGCCGTAGTCCTGCTTATAGCCTACCTGGCCGTGTTTATATGGTATTACAGGATGTCTGTGAAACAGTTTGGCGGAGTGACCGGGGATTTGGCCGGATGCTTTTTGCAGGTATGCGAACTGATTGGACTGGCGGCGGCCGCAGTCCTTTTAAAGGCAGGCTTACTAGGAGGAATGTAGGAATGATTTTGGTGACAGGGGGAAGCTCCCAGGGAAAGAGGGAGTTCGTCAGGCAGTACCTGGGGGGACCGGATAGGGAACCCGTTGTCTGGACAGAGGGAGCGGAGGCTTCCTGGGAGGAATTTATGGAGGGCAGGTTCTGCCGTGATTTCCAGCTCTTTGTCAGGCGGGTGATGGAGGAAAGCGTGGGTCCCTGGGGCCGTGAACCTGATGGACCGGTCACGGAACAGCTTCTTAAGGAGCTGCTTGCCGGACCAGAGGACCGTGTTCTGGTTACCGACGAGACAGGCTGCGGCATTGTGCCCGCAGATGCCTTTGAACGCCTGTACCGGGAGGAGAACGGACGGCTGTGCTGCCGGATTGCAGGGGAGGCGGAGGAAGTGTGGTGGGTGTGCTGCGGGATAGGGATGCGGATTAAATGACAAGGTAGGTAGACATGGATATGACGTGGCTGGATATATGGAAATTTCACGGTGCGGCCCTGCTGGCGGGATGTGCGATTGACTGGATCATGGGGGATCCTCTGTGGCTGCCCCATCCGGTGCGCCTTATGGGAGCCATGATTGCCGGGATGGAACAGCGGCTCAGAGGATGGGCGGAAGGGACGGGAAAGAAGGGGCAGCTCCAGGCAGGGGTCATCCTTGCCGCCTCCATGTGTATAATATGGTGGTGCGTTCCCCGGGCAATCGTTGACGTGGCGGAACATCTGTGGCCTGCCTGGGCCTGGGCCCTTCTTCTGCTGGCAGAGGGGTTCCTGTGCAGTCTCATGCTGGCAGCCAGGGGGCTGTATACAGAGAGCATGAAGGTGTGCCGCAGCTTGGAGGCAGGCCGCACAGAGGAGGCCAGATACAACGTATCTATGATTGTGGGAAGGGATACCTCGGTGCTGGATGAGGGCGGAATTGCCAGGGCGGCAGTGGAGACAGTGGCTGAAAATGCCTCTGACGGCGTCATTGCCCCCTTTTTGTTCATGGCTCTTTTGGGGCCTGCAGGAGGCACGCTGTACAAGGCGGTCAACACCATGGATTCCATGGTGGGATACAAAAATGACAGATACCTGTACTTCGGGCGCTTTGCAGCCAGGCTGGACGACCTTCTTAATCTGGTTCCAGCCAGGCTGACCGGTGTGCTGATGGTTCTGGGGGCATGGGTTCTGCCGGGCATGGACGGGGCTCATGCCTGCAGGGTGTTCCTTCGGGACAGGAAACGCCATGCCAGCCCTAATTCGGCCCACGGTGAGGCTGCCTGCGCAGGCGCCCTTCATTTGCGGCTGGCCGGGGATGCATGGTATTTCGGAACTCTCCATAAAAAACCGTATATCGGGGATGACCATAGGGAAATTGAACCGGCGGACATACGGCGCGCCAACCGTCTCATGTTTTTTTCGGAGGGTATGATGATATTTGGGCTGGCTGTGCTGATTCTGCTTTTGTGATATCAGCCGGTGCGTTTTTGAATGACAGATGTAAAAAGGACATACGGAGGTTATGATGGAATATCAACACGGCGGGGACATATACAGCCAGGACATACAGATGGATTATTCAGCCAATATCAACCCCCTCGGCATGCCGGAGGCGGTCAGGCAGGCTCTGAGGGACTGCCTGGAGCAGGAGGTATGCAGCCTGTACCCGGACAGCCGGTGTGAAAAGCTGAGACATTACCTGGGCAGGCACCATGGAGTGGGGGAACAATGGATTATCTGCGGAAACGGGGCAGCTGATTTGATATTCGGCCTGGCAGCCGCGCTGCGCCCGGTGCGCGGGCTGGTGACAGCCCCGGCCTTTTCCGAGTATGAACAGGCCCTGAGGTCGGTGGGATGCAGGACCGACTATTATTATCTCAGGGAGGACAGGGGATTTGCCCTGGACGCGGCAGGGATGTGCGGCTGTGTCCGGGAGGCGGCAGAAAGAGGGGAGCCCTACGATGTGATGTTCCTGTGCAATCCCAACAATCCCACAGGAATACCTGTGAAAAAGGAAGAGGCCTGGCAGCTGGCGGATACCTGTGAGCGTCTGGGGACGTACCTGGCGGTGGACGAATGCTTCTGCGATTTCCTGGATGCTTCGGAATCATATTCCCTCATACCTTACCTGGCCCGGTTTAAGCATCTGTTTGTGCTGAAGGCATTTACAAAGCTCTACGCCATGGCCGGGCTGCGGCTGGGCTACGGCCTGTGCGGCGACGAGGAACTGCTGGAGCGGCTCCAGGCCGTACGCCAGCCCTGGTCCGTGTCGGGACCTGCCCAGTGCGCCGGCATAGCGGCCCTTGGGGAGACGGATTTTGTGGAGCACACCAAAGAGGTGGTTAAAGAGGAGCGGGAGAGGCTTTCAGGGGCCCTCCGGGACCTGGGCTTTCAGGTATACCCCTCACAGGCCAATTATCTGTTTTTTCGGGACAGGGAAGAGGACGGGACTCTGGAGAAAGGCCGTCTTTACCAGGAGCTGCTGCGCCGCCGCATACTGATTCGCAGCTGTGCCAATTATCCGGGGCTGGACTCATCCTATTACCGTATCTGTGTTAAACTGAGACAGGACAATGAACAGCTCATCCGGGAAATGGCCCGGGTGCTTGAGAGGAGGAAACAATGTCTGAACATACGAAGACAATCATGATTCAGGGAACCATGTCCAATGCGGGAAAGAGCATCCTGGCAGCCGGCCTGTGCCGTATTTTCCGCCAGGACGGCTACAGGACAGCGCCCTTTAAATCCCAGAACATGGCTCTTAATTCCTACATAACCCCGGAAGGGCTGGAGATGGGACGGGCCCAGGCCGTGCAGGCGGAGGCGGCCGGAATTGTCCCCAATGCGGACATGAATCCCATTCTTTTAAAACCCACCACAGACGTGGGAAGCCAGGTTATCGTCCATGGGATTTCCAGGGGCAATATGAAGGCCAGGGATTATTTTGCCTGCAAGAAAACCCTGGTGCCGGATATCATGGCCTCCTACCGGCGGCTGGAGGAACAGTACGATGTCATCGTCATAGAGGGCGCCGGAAGCCCGGCCGAGATCAACCTGAAATCCGATGATATCGTGAACATGGGCATGGCGGACATGGCGGACGCCCCGGTGCTTCTGGTGGGAGACATTGACAGGGGCGGCGTATTCGCCCAGCTCTACGGCACGGTATCCCTGCTGACAGAGGAGGAGAGGAAGCGGGTAAAAGGATTGATCATCAACAAATTCAGGGGCGACAGATCCATATTGGAGCCAGGAATTTCCATGCTGGAGGAGCTGTGCCATATACCGGTGGTGGGGGTGATCCCCTACATGGATGTGGACATCGAGGATGAGGACAGCCTGAGCAGCCGGCTGGAGACAGGTGGCTGCAAAGTCCCTGCCGCTGTGGATTTGGCGGTGATCCGGTTTCCACGTATATCCAATTTTACGGATTTTAATGTGTTTTCAGGGATCCCGGGAGTGTCTCTGCGCTACGTCACAAGGGCCTGTGACCTTGGAAGCCCCGACATGGTCATCCTTCCCGGCACCAAGAATACCATCCATGACCTGCTGTGGATGCGCCAGAACGGCCTGGAGGCCGCAATCCTTAAACTGGCGGACCGCCAGGTGCCTGTGTGGGGCATCTGCGGCGGCTACCAGATGATGGGAGAGGTGCTGGAGGACGCGATGGGGGTGGAGTCAGACCTGCCTTCCCGGACAGCCGGAATGGGCCTCCTTCCCCTTAGGACGGAGTTTGAGGAAGAAAAGATAAGGACCAGGGTGGAAGGCGCGTTCGGCGAGCTGGACGGCTGTCTTAGGGGACTGTCGGGCAAATCCATCGAGGGATATGAGATACATATGGGCCGCACTTACATTGACCGGGAGGAGGGGGCCGCGGACACGGCCAGAATCCTTTCATGGCGCAGGGAACCGGAAATATGCCGTCCTATGGACTATGTGATGGAGACGGGAAAGGACAGGATTTTATCCAGACAGGCCAGGATGGATGGGTGGAACAGGGGAAATATCTATGGCACCTATGTCCACGGAATCTTTGACAGCCCGCAAATAGCCAGGACAGTGGCGGAAGCCCTGGCCGCGGCAAAGGGCCTCTGTCTGGAACAGGCGGCGGATATGGATTACCGCGCTTACAGGGAACAGCAGTATGATAAGCTGGCAGAATCGCTCAGGGAACATCTGGACATGGATGCCGTGTACAATATCATGGGCATCAGCCCAAAAAGTAAAGGAGAGGAGAAGCCGGATGAGGGATATACAGTTGGAACAGGTATTGCCGGGAGATATTGAGAGGCGCAGTTTTGAGATCATACAGGAGGAACTGTCCCTACAGGGCATACATCTGGAGCCTGAAAATGAAATGGTCATCAAGAGGGCCATCCACACCACGGCGGATTTTGACTACGCACAAAACCTGGTATTTTCCGGCCAGGCAGTGAAAAGGGGAACAGATGCCTTGAAAGCCGGGGCCGTCATTGTGACGGATACCAATATGGGGCTGTCCGGGATCAATAAAAAAAGGCTGTCCGCCCTGGGCGGGGAAGCCTTCTGCTTCATGGCAGATGAGGATGTGGCGTTACAGGCAAAAAAGCAGGGCACCACCAGGGCTGTGGCCAGCATGGAAAAGGCGGCCAGGCTCTATGGTATGCAGGGGCGCCCGCTGATTTTTGCCGTGGGCAACGCTCCCACGGCCCTGGTCCGCATTTATGAGCTCATAGAGGAAGGGCTGGCCGCCCCGGCCCTTGTCATCGGCGTGCCGGTGGGATTCGTGAATGTGGTCCAGTCAAAGGAACTGATTCTGACCCTGGAGGATACGCCCTATATTGTGGCAAGGGGAAGAAAAGGCGGCAGCAATGTTGCCGCCGCCATCTGTAACACTTTGTTGTACCAGATTCCGGTGTAAAGCCGTTTTATTTCCGGCCGCTCCAGCAGTAGGTGCAGAGTTTGCAGGGGGAGATGCCGATGGACTTCACCAGGTCATCCAGCCTGTGGTAGCGCAGGGTGGTGAAGCCCAGGTGCTTGCGGATTTCCTCAATCATCTCCTTGTAATTGGCGCTGTCCGGGTCCGTGTAGGTGTTCAGCACCTCCCGGGACACATCGTCGCCCTCCCTGTCACGTATGATGCGCCTGGTAATCAGGTCCAGCTCCGAGGTGGAACGTGAAAAGTTAAGGTAGGGGCATCCGAACATAAGGGGAGGGCAGGCCGGACGTATGTGGACTTCCTTTGCGCCGCTCTGGTACAGGAATTCTGTTGTCTCACCCAGCTGGGTGCCGCGCACGATGGAGTCGTCGATGAGCAGCAGCTTCTTGCCGCGGATCAGCGCGTCCACAGGAATCAGCTTCATGCGGGCGATCAGGTTTCTCTGTCCCTGGTTCTGGGGCATGAAGGAGCGGGGCCAGGTGGGGGTGTATTTGATGAAGGGACGGGCAAATGGAATGCCGGATTCATTGGCGTATCCAATGGCGTGGGCGATGCCTGAGTCCGGAACGCCAGTCACCACCTCTGGCTGCGCTTCATCCCTCTTTGCCAGCAGCTTTCCGCACTTGTAGCGCATGCTCTCCACGTTTACGCCCTCGTAGCTGGATGTGGGATAGCCGTAGTACACCCACAGGAAGGAGCATATCTTCATTTCTTCCCTGGGAGGGCTGACCGTCTCCACGCTCTCAGGCGTCATATATACGATCTCGCCGGGCCCCAGTTCTTTGTAGTCCGTATATCCCAGATTGATGTAAGCAAAGCTTTCAAAGGAGGCGCAGTAGGCGTCATCCTTGTGTCCGATGACAATGGGGGTCCTTCCGAATTTATCCCTGGAGGCGTAGATTCCTTCCGGGGTCAGTAACAGGATGGACATGGATCCCTCTATTTTTTCCTGGGCATAGAGAAGTCCCTCCACCAGGGTGGATTTCTGGTTGATAAGGGCAGCCACCAGCTCCGTTGCGTTGATGCGCCCGTGGCTCATTTCCATAAAATGGATGTGGCCGTTTTCGTAGGCCGACGCCACCAGCTCCGCCTCGTTGTTGATTTTTCCCACGGTGGTTATGGCAAAGCTGCCCAGGTGGGACTGTATCAGAAGGGGCTGGGGCTCGTTGTCGGAAATACATCCGATTCCCAAGGTTCCCTCCAGCTCGTCCAAGTCCCCGTCAAACTTCGTACGGAAGGGAGTGTTTTCAATATTGTGGATGGATCTTGTAAAGCCCTGACTGCCGTATACGGCCATTCCGCCTCTTTTTGCCCCCAGATGGGAGTGGTAGTCCACTCCGAAAAACAAGTCCAGGGTACAGCTGTTTTTTGATGCAACACCAAATATTCCGCCCATATGTCATACCTCTTTTATCTATGTGTTTGTTTTACGCTTTCACGATTGATTACGGCTCTGTCTGCCGGTTACGGACTTATCATAACATATATTAGTAGTACAGGACAATATGATTGATATATTATTTATACTTATGAGAAACTATAAGCATGCCAGGAGGCCTGTTCCGGTAAAGATTCACGTTCGCGCCGGGATGACAATTCCATGCATTTGAGGTATACTTGTGATAAAACGTGTGATAAATGTTCCGGTGCTTTCCGTTATGCTCCGGAAATGAGGAGGCTTGCAAATGACAGAATCAGATGGACAGAGTGAGCGGCAGAGGCAGCAGGCCATCCGCCTGACCGTGGCAAAGGACGGCAGCGGTGACTATGATACGGTAGGCGGGGCCCTGGAGGCCCTGGGAGACAATGAAGGACCTCCGGCCCACATTTTTATAAAAGAGGGCGTGTGCAGGGAACGGCTGGAAATAAAAAGGCCGGGAATCACATTGGAGGGCCAGACAGCCGGCGGCACTGTCATTACCTGGGGACTGTCTGCCGGGATGACCATGGAGGACGGCAGTAAGCGGGGGACCTTCCGCACCTACAGCGTGCTGGTGGACACCCACGATTTTACCGCCAGAAACCTGACCATTGAAAACAGCGCCGGTTCGGGCGAAGCAGTGGGACAGGCGGTGGCCCTGTATGCGGACGGAGACAGGATACTGTTTCAGGGATGCAGGCTCCTGGGAGGTCAGGACACGCTTTTCACGGGCCCCCTTCCCCCGAAGGAGATACAAAAGAACGGATTCATCGGACCGAAACAGTTTTCGCCCAGGATAAACGGGCGCCACTGCTACCGGGACTGCTTTATACAGGGAGATATAGATTTTATATTCGGAAGCGCCACAGCCTATTTTGACGGGTGCGAGCTGTACTCTGCCGGCCGGGATGCGGAGCGGAAAGGGTATGTGACCGCCGCTTCCACCCCCAAAGGCCAGAAATACGGGTATGTGTTCCGAAACTGCCGGTTTACGGGAGACAGCTTACGTGAAAGCGTCTACCTGGGCAGGCCCTGGAGGGAGTACGCCAGGACGGTACTCATTGACTGCTATCTGGGGCCCCACATATGCCGTGAGGGATGGCATGACTGGGATAAAAAGGAGGCGCGGTCCACCCTGTTTTACGGGGAATACGGAAGCTATGGACCGGGGGCGGGCCGGGAGGCGCTGCAACCGGGTAAAAGTGACCGAGGTACATCAAGGCCGGACTGGGTTTCCATGCTTACCCGTGAACAGGTAAAGGACTACACCATGGAACAGGTGCTTGGGGGAACGGACGGGTGGAATCCCGGGGCATACATTGTGGGAAGGAAGGTTTAACGTATGGATTTATACCGTATCATACTGGTGGACGACGAGGAAGAGGTCAGGCAGAGCATCATAAGGAAAATTGACTGGACGGGAGCCGGTTTCTGCGTGGTTGGGGATGCGGAAAACGGGGAGGAAGCCCTGGAGAAGGTGGAGGCCCTGGAGCCGGACCTGATACTGATGGACATCCGGATGCCCTTTATGGACGGCCTTTCCCTGGCTGAACGGGTGAGACAGAAATATCCCTCGGTTAAAATCGTGATTTTTTCAGGCTATGATGATTTCGAGTACGCTAAGCAGGCCATAAAGCTGAATGTGACGGAGTACATCCTAAAGCCTGTGAATGAGGAGGAGCTGACGGCCATCTTAAAGCGCATCAAAGCCAACCTGGACGATGAGATCGAGCAGAAAAGGAATGTGAGCCTGCTGCGCGAAAATTATATACGCAGCCTTTCCATACTCAGGGACCAGTTCTTAAACGAGCTGGTGGGAAGCACGGTGCCCCAAAATGTACTCAAGGAAAAGCTGGCTGAGTATGATATCCCCCTGGCAGGGGCCAAGAAGTGGGTGGCCGCGGCCATTGACATAGAGCCGGAGGAGATACGGGAGGGGAATATGCTGCCTCTCCACAAGGAGAGGGATCTGATTCCCATTTCCGTCATGCAGATCGTGGAGGAGAAGCTGGGAAACTATTGCCGTTCTTCCGTATTCACTTCCTCCAGGACCTCCTGGTCTGAGCTGGCCCTTATTGCCGCCATTGATGAGGATAACAGCCAGACAGGGCTGATTGACGTGCTGGGGGATATCTGCAAGGAGACAAAGAAGATTCTGGAGGTGCCCATCACCATCGGCATCGGCCACAGCTGCCAGGACCTGGGGGAGATAAGCGGCTCCTATAAGGCGGCCGTGGACGCCCTTGGGTATAAGGCTATCGTGGGGGCCGGAAGCACCATCTATATCAATGACGTGGAGCCTGTCAGCGGAGGAAAGCTGAGCTTTGACAGCAAGGACGAGGCGGAGCTCATTGGGGCCATCAAGTTCGGCCCCAGGGAGAAGATAGAGGAAGCGGTGCAGGCGGTCATGGATAAAATGAGCGATGCAAAGGTGCATTTCAGGCAGTGTCAGGCATATATGCTCAGCGTGTCCAGCTCCATTGTCCAGCTGATACAGCAGTACGACCTGGACCTGGACCAGCTGACGGAGGAGGGGGAGCAGCAGGGGGATACCTTTGCCATCATCCCCAGGATGATGAAAAAGGAGGACTTTGCCCACTGGCTTCTCTCCGCCGTCCTCAGGATGAACCAGGCCATGAACCGGGAGCGGGATAATACCATGAAGCAGGTCATCCAGAAGGCCAAGGAATACATTATGGACAATTACCAGGACCCGGATTTATCCGTGGAGAAGATATGCCGCCAGCTGCATATGAGCCCGGCCTATTTTTCCACCATGTTCAAGAAAGAGACAGGGCAGACCTACACCGCCTACCTGACCCAGGTCCGCCTGGACAAGGCGGTGGAGCTTCTCAACAAGACCGATGACAAGACCTACGTCATCGCGGCCAAGGTGGGATACCAGGAGCAGAATTATTTCAGCTATGTGTTCAAGAAGCGTTTCGGGGTCTCGCCCACCAAGTTCAGAGGAGCAGTGTAAAGGAGCAGGGGACATGTTGTTTGAAAAGCAGAGGATTAAGCTGCAGAAGGCCAGTATACGGTATATCATATTCATCTACTTTACGCTGACGGCCCTGGCCGCCAGTATATTCATAGGCATTTCCCTGTATTCCAGGCTGCCGGGCCAGATGTCCGCCACCATCCGGGAGGAGAACCAGATACTGATCAATCAGATTACCCGGTCCATAGAGGATTACCTGCGGACCGTGATGAAGCTGTCTGATTCCCTGTATTACGGGGTCGTGAAGAACGCGGATCTGGCCAGCGGATCCATCGGAAGCGAGATGACCCTTCTCTATGACAACAACAAGGACAATGTGGAGAATATCGCCCTTTTGTCCAAGGAGGGAAAGCTGCTGGAAGCCGTGCCTGCGGCCCGTCTTAAGACGAATGTGGATGTCACCGGGGAAAACTGGTTCACCTCCACCCTGGAGAAAACGGAGAATATGCATTTCTCCACGCCACATGTCCAGTATATTTTTGACGGCAGCGAGAACCAGTACCGGTGGGTCATTTCCCTGTCAAGAGCAGTGGAGATTACCCAGGGACCTTCCACAGACCAGGGCGTCCTGCTGATTGACATACGCTACAGCAGTCTGGAGCAGCTCTTTGACGGGGTGAATCTGGGAAACGGAGGTTATGTCTACTTAATCAGCAGCAGCGGGGAAATCATATACCACCCCCAGGCCCAGCTCATTGACTCCGGAATCGTCCGGGAGAACAACCTGGAGGTATCCGGGCTCAGGGACGGCAATTACCGGCAGACCGTGGACGGGGAGGAACGGACCGTCACGGTTAAGACCGTGGGATACACAGGCTGGAAGGTGGTGGGGGTGACGCCTCTTGACGGCGTGTCCCTCAACAATATCAAGACAAAGCTTCTGGTGATTTTCATGATTGCCTTTGTCCTTTTTATCATGACCATCATCAATTCTTATATCTCCACCAGGATAACAGACCCCATCAAGGAGCTGGAGAAATCCGTCAATGAAATTGAGGCGGGCAATCTGGAGACAGAGGTCAGGAGCGGCGGCTCCTACGAGATACAGCATTTAGGCAATTCCATACAAAACATGGCCCGGCAGATACGGCGGCTTATGGACGATATTGTGGCGGAGCACGAATCCAAGCGCAAGAGCGAGTTCGACACCCTCCAGGCCCAGATTAACCCCCATTTCCTGTACAACACCCTGGACATCATTGTGTGGATGATTGAAAATGAGAACCTGACCGACGCGGTGCGTGTGGTGACGGCCCTGGCCCGGTTTTTCCGCATCAGCCTCAGCAGGGGAAAGAGCATTATAACGGTTAGGGATGAGCTGGAGCATGTGCGAAACTACCTTATGATTCAGCACATGCGCTATAAAAATAAGTTTACCTATACCGTGGACGCAGAGGATGAGGTCCTTGAACTGGCCAGTCTCAAGCTTATCCTCCAGCCCCTGGTGGAAAATGCCATCTATCATGGCATGGAATTCATGGACGGAGACGGGGAAATCCGCATCCGGGCATGGCGCCGGGACAAGGATTTATTTATGAGTGTATCGGACAACGGCCTGGGGATGACTGGGGAGCAGGTAAAACGGCTGTTCGGTGACACGGACCATGTGCCGTCTGGCAGGGGCTCCGGTATCGGAGTGAAGAATGTCCACCAGCGTATCCGCCTGTATTTTGAAAACGGCTACGGACTGGATATCCAGTCGGAGCCGGATGAAGGGACCACGGTCACGGCCCATCTGCCGGCCATCCCCTACGAGGAAGTAAAGAAAGAGGGATCCTATGTTAAATAAAGGAAAAATACTCTGGTGCATATGGGCCGGCATCCTGGTCCTGCTGTTTTTGATGTCCTCCACGGATCTGATTATTAAGGAAAAGAAAATCGAGGTATACCCCATCTCCGTCATCATAGAGGGGGACAACGACGACTATTATGTGAATTTCAAAAAGGGGATGAACCAGGCCGCGGTGGAGTTCCATGGGGATGTCAGCTTCATTGCCCTTTACGCCGACCATGACCAGGCTCAGCAGATGGAGCTGGTAAAACGGGAAATCAGGGATGGGACCAGGGCTGTGATCCTGGCTCCGGTAAGGCCTGGGGAGGCGGTAAAGAAATTGGAGGATATGAACCCCGGCTGCCCCGTCATCCTTCTGGGCCAGTCTCCTGATGAGGGCGGGGCTTTGGATGCCATCGGCGTGGACGGCAGGGAGACTGGAAGGCTGTTGGGCGAGGCGGCGGCTTCCCAGGCGCCAAAGGATGTGCCGGTCTATCTCCTTTGCGGGGGCCTGGACTACGGGGACAACGCCCGGGTCTATGAGGGGGTCAGGACTGTGCTGGATGAGCATGGGTATCAATACCGGCTCATTGAGAGGAAAAACCAGGACACATACCGTCAGGCCATACAGGAAACAGACGCCCCCGGAGGCGGCAGGATTACCATTATAGCCCTGGATGTGCAGTCCCTGGACCAGGCCACACGGATACTGGAGGAAAACACCATATACCAGGGCAGGGTGGCGGGACTCTACGGCGCCGGAAGCACCACATCCCTGCTCAGGGCCCTGGACAGGGGAATTGTCACAGGGATGACTGCCTATAACCAGTTTGACGAGGGATATTTAAGCGTGAAGCAGGCAGTGGAAGCCATCCAGGGCACACACCAGAAGCAGAACACCGTGCTGGAGGCCATCTATGTGGATGAGGATAAGCTGAGGGATAAGACATATGAGAAAATGCTCTATCCTATTGAGTAAGGATGTTGTGATGAAAAAACGTGATAAGGTAAGATAAGGTAAGGAAAGGGGCATTGCGGTGAAACGGAATTGGATGTATCTACTGGCAGCCTGTATGGGGGCGGCTGTCCTCATAGGGGTGTGGCAGTACATGGGAAGGGAAGACGGGCGGCAGATGGATAAGCATTCCATCCGCATCGGTGTGCTGCTCTACCGGGGGGATGACACCTTCATCGGCACCCTGCGCTCCGGCCTGGAGGACAAGGCAAAGGAATATGAACAGGAAACAGGAATCAAGGTGAAGCTTGATATCATGGACGCCAAGGGGAGCCAGAATACCCAGAACAGCCAGGTGGAGCGCCTGATTTCCCTGGGCTGCGATGCCCTGTGCATCAACAGCGTGGACCGTTCGTCGGCATCCATCATCATTGACAAAGCCATGGACGCAGGGACCCCGGTGGTGTTCTTTAACCGGGAGCCGGTGGAGGAGGACATGAACCGCTGGGAAAAGCTGTACTACGTGGGAGCGGACGCCAAGGAATCCGCCGTGCTCCAGGGAGACATCCTGGTGGATGCCTATCATCAGGATACACGGACCCTGGACGCCAACGCCAACGGGCTGGTAAGCTACGTGCTCATGGAAGGGGAGACCAGCCACCAGGATTCCCTGATACGCACGGAGTGGTCCATCCAGACTTTAAAGGACGGGGGCGTGCCCTTGGAGAAGCTTACGGGAGGAATCGCCAACTGGGACAGAAGCCAGGCATCGGCCATGATGGAGCAGTGGCTGAAGGAGTATCCGGGCCAGATTGAACTGGTGGTCAGCAACAACGACGACATGGCCCTGGGAGCCATTGACGCCATAAACCGGGCCGGAATCAGGGCCAATTCCATCAAGGTGGTGGGCATCGACGGCACCCCTGTGGGCATAAAGGCCCTGGAGGAAGGATATCTGTTCGGCACCGTGGAATCAGATAAGGAACGCTATTCCCGGGCCATATTTGACATTGCCTGGAGCCTGTCCCTGGGCCAGGACCCGAAGGAGAGGGTGCCGCAGCTGGAGGGAAATTATTACTGGTGCCCCCAGAGGGCTTTGACCCAGGCTGAGGCAAAATTGCTTAAAAATCAGTGATGTATCATTATAACACCCATGAAAAAAGATGAAATCGAAGAAATTTTATAATTATTCTATAAAAATCATATGGAAAAATGCACAACCAGGACGTATAATAAATTTGTCGTTAAGCAAAAATAATCAAAGTCAACAAAACTATAAGGGAGGAATTAAAAATGAAGAAAGCATTAAGTGTTGTTTTTGCGTGTTCCATGGCATTATCACTGGTTGCCTGCGGAGGCGGCAGCAAGCCAACGGAAGCGCCAACCACAGCAGCTGCAGGGGATACCACAACCGAGGCAGCAGCAGACATAACCGTGGCAGACACAGCAGCGGTACCGGAAGTAGGCGCAGAGGTGGCAAACAAGGATAAACCTTTAGTATGGTTCAACCGCCAGCCATCCAGCAGTGCTACAGGACAGCTTGACATGGCAGCCCTGAATTTTAATAAGGATACATACTATGTAGGCTTCGACGCAAACCAGGGTGCTGAGCTTCAGGGAATCATGGTTAAGGACTACATCGAGAAGAACATCGACTCAATTGACCGCAATGGCGACGGAATCATCGGCTACGTTCTGGCAATCGGAGACATCGGTCATAACGACTCTATCGCACGTACAAGAGGTATCCGTAAGGCCCTGGGCACAGCTGTAGAGAAAGACGGCAACATCAACAGCGATCCAGTTGGTACAAACGCAGACGGTACAGCAACCGTTGTACAGGACGGCTCCATGGAGATCGGCGGCAAGACATACGTTGTCCGCGAGCTGGCTTCCCAGGAGATGAAGAACTCCGCAGGCGCTACATGGGATGCTGCCACAGCAGGTAATGCAATCGGCACATGGTCTTCCTCTTTCGGCGATCAGATTGATATCGTTGCATCCAATAACGACGGTATGGGCATGTCCATGTTCAACGCATGGTCCAAGGATAACAAGGTTCCTACATTTGGCTATGACGCAAACAGCGACGCAGTGGCTGCTATTGCAGAGGGCTACGGCGGCACCATCAGCCAGCATGCAGACGTACAGGCTTACCTGACACTCCGCGTTCTGCGCAACGCTCTGGACGGAGTTGATATCGATACAGGTATCGGCACAGCAGATGACGCAGGCAACGTACTGAGCCCAGACGTATATGTTTACAAGGCAGACGAGCGTTCCTACTACGCATTGAACGTTGCTGTTACCGCTGAAAATTATACAGATTTCACAGATTCCACCATGGTATACACACCTGTATCCAATCAGCTGGATGAGGCTACCCATGCTACAAAGAATGTATGGCTGAACATCTACAACTCAGCTGATAACTTCCTTGGCTCAACCTATCAGCCTCTGCTTCAGAAATACGACAAGCTTCTGAACCTCAAGGTTGACTACATCGGCGGCGACGGACAGACAGAGTCCAATATCACAAACCGTCTTGGAAATCCAAGCCAGTATGACGCATTTGCCATCAACATGGTTAAGACAGACAATGCTGCTTCATACACATCTCTGCTTGAGCAGTAAGATTCAGTGAAATAAAGATGTGCTGTTATTAGGGAGAAGAAATTCTCCCTAATATTAAAATGGAAACCTATCAATCTACATATACAGGAGTAAAATAATGGCAGATAAGAAAGATGAAATCGTCTTATCAATACGCGGTATGAGCAAGTCCTTCGGCCGGAACAGAGTTTTGGACCATATTAACCTGGATGTGAAGCGCGGAACCATTATGGGGCTTATGGGTGAGAACGGAGCTGGTAAGTCAACCATGATGAAGTGCCTTTTCGGCACCTACCAGAAAGACGAGGGAAATATCTTCCTGAATGGCAAGGAAGTAAGCTTTTCCGGACCAAAGGATGCTCTTGAAAACGGCATTGCAATGGTTCACCAGGAATTGAATCAGTGCCTGGAACGGAATGTAATTGATAATCTGTTCCTGGGGCGTTATCCGGTCAATTCCATGGGTGTAATTGATGAAGGCAGGATGAAAAAGGAAGCCGCCGAGCTCTTTAGAAAATTGGGAATGACCGTCAACCTCACTCAGCCCATGGGCCGCATGTCCGTGTCACAGAGGCAGATGTGCGAAATCGCCAAGGCCATCTCCTACAATTCAAGGGTGATAGTTCTGGATGAGCCCACGTCCTCCCTGACCGTGCAGGAGGTTAACAAGCTCTTCGAGATGATGAGGATGTTAAAGGAGCAGGGAATCGCCCTGATTTATATTTCCCACAAGATGGATGAAATTTTTGAAATCTGCGATGAGATATCCGTGCTTCGCGACGGCAACCTGGTTATGACAAAGAGCACCAAGGATGCAAACATGAATGAGCTGATTGCGGCAATGGTCGGCCGTTCCCTTGACAACCGGTTCCCGCCGGTTGACAACACCCCCGGCGATGTGATTCTGTCCATCCAGAATCTGTCCACAAAGTTTGAGCCTCATTTGCAGGATGTTTCATTTGACGTAAAAGAAGGGGAAATATTCGGGCTGTACGGCCTGGTAGGGGCAGGGCGCACGGAACTTCTGGAGACAATCTTTGGTGTCCGGACCAGAGCGGCAGGACGTGTGTATTTTAATAACCGCCTTATGAATTTCAGCAGCGCAAAGGAAGCAATGGAGCATGGTTTTGCCATGATTACCGAGGAGCGGAAGGCAAATGGCCTGTTTTTAAAAGGAGATCTTACCTTTAATACCACCATTACCAATCTGCAGCAGTACATGTCGGGCATAGCCCTTTCCGATGCAAAGATGATAAAGGCCACGTCAAACGAAATCAAGATCATGCACACCAAGTGCATGGGCCCCGACGATATGATTTCCAGCCTTTCCGGCGGCAATCAACAGAAGGTCATTTTCGGAAAGTGGCTGGAGCGCAGTCCGCAGGTGTTTATGATGGACGAACCCACAAGAGGAATCGACGTGGGCGCAAAGTATGAAATATATGAGCTTATCATCAATATGGCGAAGCAGGGGAAGACAATCATCGTTGTTTCTTCTGAGATGCCGGAGATTCTCGGAATTACAAACCGTATTGGTGTTATGTCAAATGGACGTCTTTCTGGAATTGTTAATACAAAAGAGACAAATCAGGAAGAACTTTTAAGGCTCAGTGCAAAATACCTATAAGGGGGATTCATGGATATGGCGAAAGGAAACAATGAGACTCTTACGGCTGAACAGGAAATGCAGCTGCGCCAGCCAATTGAGGATTATGTTGGCGAAATTCAGAAAAAAATCGACAGTCTCAGAGCGGACGGCACAAACAGGGTAGTCGCTCTGCAAAATAGTATTGATGCAACAAAGAGAGACCGTTCCCTCACAAAGGAAGAGAGGGAAAACAGAATTGCGGCTAACAGCGCAGAGATGGAAAAAGCAAAGGCTGTTGAGGCAAAGAACAAGGATGAGATTGCAGCATTAATCTCCGATGCGGAGAGTTACCTTAAGGCGCATTTTGACAAGGATTACTATCTGCCGTTAAAGGAAAGCTGTGAGCGGGAAAAAGCGCTTGCAAAGGAAAAATACGATGTTAGAATCGCGGAACTGAACAAAGAACATGAAAATACCCTCTCAAAGCTTACGGACCATCAGGAGATAAAGGATGAGAAGTATGTTCATAAGAACCGCCTGTTTGACGCAAAGATGGACCTGGACAAGGAGCTTCAGCGGATCAAGGACAGAAGGCATGCGGCATTTGTCTGGCAGTATCACCTGATTGACATGCTCCGCCTGTCTAAATTCACCTTCATGGAGACCAGGGCGCAGAAATGGGAGAACTATAAATATACATTCAACCGCAGGACATTCTTACTGCAGAATGGTCTGTATATCGCTATCATCCTGATTTTCATCGGACTGTGTATCGCTGCCCCGGTGATGAAGAATGTAAAACTGCTTACCTATAATAACATTTTAAATATTCTCCAGCAGGCTTCACCGAGAATGTTCCTGGCTCTGGGCGTTGCGGGACTCATCCTCCTGACCGGTACGGACCTCTCCATCGGGCGTATGGTTGGTATGGGCATGACCACGGCCACCATCATCATGCACCAGGGCATCAACACCGGCGCCGTGTTCGGACACGTGTTTGACTTCACAGGCATGCCTCTTGGATTAAGAGTTGTATTTGCCCTGGTTATATGTATCATCTTATGTACGTGCTTTACGGCCATCGGAGGTTTCTTTACCGCTAAATTCAAGATGCATCCCTTCATATCAACCATGGCCAACATGCTGGTTATTTTCGGACTCGTCACATATGCCACAAAGGGCGTATCCTTTGGCGCCATTGAACCGGCAATTCCAAAGATGATTATTCCAAAAATAAACGGTTTCCCAACCATTATCCTGTGGGCAGTGGCTGCCATTGTAATCGTATGGTTCATCTGGAACAAGACCACCTTCGGCAAGAACTTATACGCAGTAGGCGGCAACCCGGAAGCAGCAGCTGTTTCAGGTATCTCCGTATTCGGAGTAACCATGGGAGCATTCATACTGGCAGGCATCCTCTACGGTTTCGGATCCTGGCTGGAATGCGCGAGAATGGTAGGATCCGGCTCCGCCGCGTACGGCCAGGGCTGGGAGATGGATGCAATCGCGGCCTGCGTGGTGGGCGGCGTATCCTTTACAGGCGGTATCGGTAAGATTTCAGGCGTAGTAGTGGGCGTGCTTATATTCACCGTCCTCATCTACTCCCTGACCATCCTCGGTATCGACACAAACCTTCAGTTCGTATTTGAAGGTATCATCATCATAACGGCTGTAACACTTGACTGCTTGAAGTATGTTCAGAAGAAGTAGTAGGGAAGTTAGGTGGTTCCGTTCGTGATTGAAATAAGGCTGGGGGCTGTGGATACGGCTTCGGGGTCGGAGCGTGTCTGAAAATTCATTCCCGCCATCTGCACGCCCCACTTCGCGGCATATTTGGCCCCGATTCAGTCAGCGTAGCCCGCTACGCCTCCTTCATCGGGACCAAATCTCCCACAAAGTGGGACGCACAGCTGTCAGAAAGCAATTTTCAGACACGCTCTCGTATTTCTAGGACGCTGAAAATCGGCTAAATACAAGAGGCTGGCTGCCAAAACTCGCAGCCAAGCCTCTTTCTTGCTTTAGGTACTGAGCTCAAACAGTTGTCAGCCAGCCTCTTAACGCCGCTTTCCACCGCCCAAGAACTACACGCCCCTGCAGATGCATCCACATCCCCCAGCCTTATTTCAATCACCCACCACGCACCTCCCTTCGCCAAAAAAGAAGGATGCGACAGCCGGACTATCGTTTTTTGTCGGATATAATACCTGGCATATAAAATTATGGAAGAATTTTCATCTGGCATTGTTTGTTTTATCTGCGCCATGTCCTTCCAGCCCCCGGAGTGGTTTGGGAGGGATGTTACGTTTACTCGGG
>JAJQEA010000046.1 GCA_021201905.1 Clostridia bacterium | reverse complement strand
AGAGGGGCTTCCTTGTTTGGAATCTAGATTGCGAACTTATTTCGCAATCACCTATCAACTATGAATCACTTATTTCTGCTCTGCAAGCCATCTCTCAACCTGCATGGAAGCGATTGCTCCGTCTGCAGCAGCAGTAACAACCTGTCTTAAGCTCTTTACACGGATATCGCCAACTGCGTACACGCCTTCCACATTGGTGTGCATGTCTTCGTCGGTCTTGATGTATCCGCGATCCATCTCTAACTTGCCTTCAAACAGTTCGCTTCTTGGGTTGTATCCGATGAAGCCGAATACGCCGAACAGGCCGTCGTCTTCGTCCGCATCGATTCTTGTAAGCTCGCCTGTCTTAACATTCTTAACAGTCATGCCGGAAAGGATGCCGTCTCCGTGAAGCTCTTCCACAACAGTGTCCCACATGAAGAACAGCTTAGGATTCTTGAACGCGCGCTCCTGGATGGATTTTGCTGCACGCAGTTCATCACGGCGATGGATGACAGTAACTTTTCTTGCAAACTTTGTCAGGTACATGGCTTCCTCAACAGCAGAGTCGCCGCCGCCAACCACGAATACTTCCAGATCCTCGAAGAAGGAAGCATCGCAGGTTGCGCAGTAGGAAACGCCCTTGCCCATGAACTCGCCCTCGCCCTTGCAGCCGATTGGCCTTGGGAAAGCGCCGGTAGCGATGATCAGGGTACGTGCCTTATAAGTTCCGTTGCTGCCAACCAGAGTCTTTACCGGGCCTTCGATATCAACGCTGACAATGGTATCGCTGACACGCTCAGCTCCGAACTTCTCGACCTGCTTGGTCATTCTTTCAATCAGGGAAGGACCGCTCTCGCCGTCTACCATCTGGCCGGGATAATTCTCAATCTCGTCTGTGATGGCAATCTGGCCGCCGTCTTTTCCTTTTTCAATGAGCAGCGTATCCAGACGCGCTCTTCCTGCATAGATTCCGGCTGCAAGTCCGCCAGGACCTGCACCCAGAATGATGACATCATAAATCTTGTCCATCAGAATATCTCCTTACACATCAATTGAATTTCAGGGTTCACAAAATGCCGCTTCAACTTACATTTTATCATCAAATGGACAGTTTGCAAACTCTTTTTTGTGCAATTACACCATTTTCAGAACGTTGTTGAATCATACCATGGTAACTTTAGGCACCATTGGGCGGACCCGGCAATGTTCTTTTTTACGGATGTCTGGTTTACGGTTTACTCAAATACAGTCTGCTCTGTAACCGGAGTCTCCAGGGCTGTCAGAGCCTTTGCAAGTATATGTCTCCTGATATCCTTCTCTTCTTCCATGGTCAGAGCCGGGTTTCCAAGAGGATGAGGAATAGCGATAGCAGGAACAATACGGTTAGCTCCTACTGTCAGTGAAATCGGAACTACAGTTGCAATATGAACTACAGGGATTCCTGCTCTTTCAATTTCTTTTACCATCGTTGCACCGCAACGTGTACAGGTACCTCAGGTAGAGGTCAGAATGACCGCGTCTACCCCGTCATTCCTCAGCTCCTGTGCGAACTCTGCAGCGAATCTCTTGGAGTTAGCTACGGATGTACCGTTACCAACTGTTGTATAGAAATATCTGTGCAGGCTGCCGATTTTTCCTTCTTTTTCAAACTCTCTTAAAACGTCAACAGGAAGGACTCTGTCTGCGTCTTCGTTTGCATATACCGGGTCGTATCCGCCGTGAGCGGTCTCATAGGTAGCTTCTGTCAGGTCCATGACACCGTCGATGTCATACTTGCCGTACTTGGAAGCACTGGAGGACTCGATGTGGTCCGGGTTGTTCTTTGGCACGATACCGCCGGAGGTAACTAGGGCGATCTTTGCATGAGCCATATCTGTAACAGCAGGATTGGGATCTACTCTGTCGAAGTCAGGCATTGGGAACTCGGTTGTGAATTCCTTGCCGGCCAGCTTCTTAACCAGCATCTCAACTGCTCTCTGAGAGCCTCTCTTGTCCTCAAAGAAGTTGACACGGATACCGTTTGGCATATAGCCCTCTTCCTTAGAGGAACCAAGCTTCTCGCCCTTAGCAAGCTTAAGTGCCAGAGGAGCCATGGTGGCAACTGCGCTTCTCATGCCGGCTGCGCTGTTCTTGGTCTCAACCACATATACCTTGGTCTTGTACATATCAGCGCCTGGGTTCTCTTTGTACATACCTGTCAGAACCGGAAGGTTTAATTCTTCCTTAACTGCCAGTGCAACGGTACCGCAGGCAACGCCGTAACGTCCTGCATTGAATGCCGGTCCGCAGATAACTGCGTCTGGCTTCTGGCTGCTAATCATATCCAGAATGGTCTTCTTAGCAGCTTCAACGTTCTCGTTGAAATAGGAGTCACCGCAGATAACGGTAGCTACGATTTCTGCCTCTTCTCCAAATGCCTGGTTGAACGCCATACCAGGGCCTACAATGCCTTCTCTTAATTCTGGCTGGTAATCAGCCTTTTCCTCGCCGCCGATGTTAGCGAAGAACTGGTTAATATAATGAACAATTCTTAACTTTGACATCTTATCCTCCTATCTGGCACTTAATTTATTGAAGCCCATCTCATTTGTTGCTCCTGTAATTACCTGAAGCTCAGCAACAATGGAACCGTCTTTCTGTAAGCTTCCGTCGAATCCGCCTGCAATGATATCAGCAACCTCAGGATAGCCGATTACTTTGTCCATTGCCGGTAAGTTGATGACCATGTTTGCGTTTCCGCCTGTAACAACAGCATTAGCGCTTGCATCTGCATCTGCTAAGGACTGGGAAGCACCGTCGCGGCCTGCGTACTCATCTGTGATGATAACAGTCTTAACGCCTTTTCCTTCAATTTTCTTGCAGTTCATGATAAGGTCAGTATCCGGGTTACCGAAGCCCTCCTGGGAAACGATAGCGCCGTCAACACCTAAGAACTCGCAAAGCTTGGATGTCCAGTCAGAAGAACGCATCTTGTCAGCAAGGTATACGTTCTCGTTGGTGATGATTACACCTACAAAGTTCAGGGTCTTTCCGTGCTGCTCAAATAAGTCTGCGATAACAGGGTTATTAAGGTGATGATAGGTTGTGTTCTTGTCGCATGCAGATACGCAGTTACCACTTAAGATAGCGCCGTCCATTAATTCGGTTGGGTTTAAGATGGTTGGTAAGGACTGCTTCATATCTACGCCGTATACATATGTATCATGCATCAGGCCCTGGCTCTGAAGCATAAGTACGTAAGCTACTCTTGGAAGCTCAGGATATTTTTCAATTCCCTCTTTAACGGAGCAGGTCTCATATACTTTAACTTCATCAGGCTCTACGTCCTTAGCCAGCTTGCCGATGTAATCAGCAGCCTTCAGGCCTGCGAATCTGACAGCCTTCTCATGAGCATGCTTTGCAAGTCCGTCGATTGGCTCGCATACAACAACCAGGTTGTTTAACTGGGAGAATGGTGTGTACTTAGCTCCCTCTCCGCACATGTCAATGATACCTTCCTGGAAGCCAACAATCTTACCTGTGGTAACAACTGCGGAACCCTTTAATACGTTGGTCCTTCCGCTTCCCACTGTCTCCACCTTGGAAATAACGCCTGGGAATAAGTTTCCACCTCCGTTGACTTTTACACGTGGCTCGATCACGTCCTTTACTGGCATGATACGGACACTCTCTCCTGGTTTTGCAATCTCCAGCTCAACAGACTTCAGGTTTTCATCTTCCAACAAAAGTGCCTTCAACTCTTCTGCATTAACATAAATAGTTCCGTTTTCCACTTTTGATTCCGATGCAAACTGAATGTCGTTAATCTGAACGCACCCCAACTCAAGTTTCATCTAATCACTCCTCCTTGTATATTATTTTTTTACAGCTCCTTCAATCAAAGATAAATCCACGTCCCTGAAGTCTTCCAGTATATTTTCCGGCCAATCAGGAGTCCGCCTGTCCTTCATGAATTTCTCACAGGACTGAATACTGTTCTCCATCACCATCTCAAACTGGTAAAATTCTTCTCTTTCAACCTCAGAGTCGGAAATTATGATTGTTTTGTAAGGAATCTGGTTAGGCTTCAGGCTCCCTGCCATAGGATGGGTTTCCAGGCGATAACCTTTATGTATATAGTTTCTCACCTTGATTAACACATCAATGTAGGTACCGTTTTCCAGGAAGTCCACTTTTAATTTGTCCTGATATCTGTCCCTGCACTTCATGTTGTTTGTCACTACGATGTACATGATGTTTCACCCTTTGAATCTTTCTTATTTATTAGGCATAGGATTCCATTCCACATGATAATAAAGCAATTATCGTGCCAACTTTTTCTAAAGGGGGAATTTTTATATTTTTTTACCTTTTAAACAATGAAAATTCATTTTTTCTATTGCTTTTCCGTCCTTTATAGGTTTTATATATTGTCTATTTTGTCATTCTTTTAACTTCTGACTTTTTTAAATTTCCTTTTTTTTCGTGAACTATTTTTCTTGATAGTGAAATAAATTTCAGTTATAATAGGGGGTAGGGAGGGATTCTTTTTATTTTTAGCTTCCACATTTCCCTTCTTTTACAATTTTCATGTTAATTTTTTCTCAAATTTATGCATAATTAATAAATTTTAAAAATCCAAGCACAGGAGACACGCATATGGACGAAAACGATATGAAAAAAAGTTTTTTTTCAACACCAAATCCCCTGCCTACCGGAGGGCATTGGAAGATTGCGAACGTGTGGCGGCATCCAATGTAAACGTCCTCCTTATCGGTGAATCCGGTTCTGGCAAGGATGTGGCTGCGCAGTACATCCATGCATGCAGCCGCCGTTCCGACATGCCGCTCATAGCGGTCAACTGTAATGCCTATACGGAGTCCCTGCTGGAAGCAGAGCTGTTCGGCCATGAGCAGGGCGCGTTTACAGGCGCCATCAAGGGCAGGGCCGGTAAGTTTGAGCTGGCTGACAAGAGCACCCTGTTCTTAGATGAGGTGGGCGACATCAACCTGACCACCCAGGTCAAGCTGCTGCGTGCCATTGAGACAAAGAGAATCGAGCGAATCGGAGGCAACAACAGCAAGCAGCTGGATTTCCGTCTGATAACCGCCACCAACCGGGACCTGGTGGCCAAGGTACGCAACACCACCTTCCGCGAGGATTTCTTTTACCACATCAGCACCATTGTCATCCGCATCCCCGCCCTTAAGGAGAGGAAGGAGGATCTGGTGGACATGATTCACTTCTTCCTGGAGGAATCCCAGAGGGTGAACCAGATCAGAATTGACAGCATTGACGAGAAGGCCTGGGATTTCCTTATTAATTATGATTATCCGGGCAACATCAGGGAGCTGAGAAACCATGTGGATCGGATGGTGGTCCTCTCCAAGAACCATGTCATCACCACGGAAGGCATCCCCATTCTCTATAATCTGAAGACAACAGATGACGACAGCACTTCCAGCGCCTTCACCCAGGCCGGCATTGTGCCCTGGCGGGAATTCAAGCGCCGCAGCGAGAAGGAGTACCTGCAATGGGTCTTAAACCAGATGGGATGGAACATATCAGCCACTGCCTATAAGCTGGGAATCAGCGCCAGGCAGCTGTTTAATAAGATTAATGAATATAATCTGGAGAATCCCCAGACAGGAAGGCCCCAGAAGCCGGTGCACAGTATCTGAGGCCAGGTAAAGCGGTAATCCTTTTACATAACATATTTTCATACAAAATTTTCACACAAAAATAAGGTGCTGCGAAAGCCAAGTTGAGTTGGCATTCGCAGCACGTATTTTATAATGACGGTTTTCAGATGTCCTGAAATTCCGGCTGTCCTATATCCTGTTCCCTATGGCAAATCCCCTCAATCTCCTGCACAATCTCCCTGAGGCAATCCTCCAGCACCACATTTTCATACTGCCTTATTATGTTGCTCTCTTCCAGATGGCTGGGGCTGAAATCCTCCTCATCTGCCAGGAAACGCCTGCACATTTCCTTATACTTGGGCACGGTCTGCTGCTGCTCCCGTTCCAGAGCCCGCCGCAGCCTCAATCCATCCTCCACATGAATATAGATCGGGACAAGGGCCTCCTCTCCATAATAAGCGCGCATTTTCCCGTAGGATTCCAGGGTACCCATAATCAGATAATTGCCTGTTTTCAAATCGATCTGCCCATCATCAGCTGTAAAATAACTCCACGGGCCGTATACCGTGTCATATGTGCGGCACTCAATCAAAATACCATCCTTCCTGCACTGGTCCAGATAAGAACGGTCCACAAAAAAATACTCCACCCCATTTTGTTCCCCGTCCCGTATGGGTCTGGTGGTGTACATGGTAACCGTCTTAAGTTCCGGCATCCTGCTGTGGAGCTTCTTATATATGGTATCCTTTCCAGAGGCACTCTTGCCCATGACATAAAATATTTTTCCCATGATTCACTCTGCACTTTCTAATCTCAGTCAGTTCTCATTCCGTCTTAATATAAAATCAATCCCTCTGCACAACCCGGATAGTCCTTAGGGATTGGTCCGCAGGCCCCTGTACCGGAAGCCCCTTATTCCTGTATTCCAGTATCACTTCCAGGATGGGTCTGCTGATCCATTCTCCGGGAGCCACAATGGGAATGCCCGGCGGATAAATGTAGACAAACTCCCCTGAAATGCATCCCGGGCTGTCCTCCAGGTTTACGGACTTTATATTACCGTCCATGGCCTCTCCCACAGGCATGGCCGTGTCACACCGCATACTGTATACACTGCCTCTATGCACTCCCCCCTGGCCTGCTGTACAATCCGAAGCCGTCACCGGCCCCTTTCCCTGTTCTCCTGGATCACTGGAACCGTTATCCGTCAAACGCCCGTCAATCCGGACCAGCGCGTCCCCCAGGCGCTCCAGGCCTTCCCCGCTGTCCATGGCCGTGGTAATGGCTGTCACATAATCCGCTCCGCACATCTCCATTTCCAGGTGATACTCCCTGCGCAGAATATCATCCAGCTGGGCGCCTGTCAATCCGGTCTGCCCTTTTTCCGCAGAAGGAAGGCAGGTTCCCCTGGTTGACACCACGATTTTGGAGATATCCAGGTCCCTGATTCCGGCCTGTCCTATGAGTCCTGTATCAGCCAGACGAAGATGCTTCATCCGCCCCAGTCTCTGCCGCAGCTCGCGTATCCGTTTCCCGTAAGGTGCCATATCCATGTGTTCCATCTGATATATGCTGTTCTCTATGCTGGCCATGAGTACATAGGAAGGACTGCTGCTCTGTACCATATGGATATACCGGTCAATCCGCTCCCTGTCCGCATAGCATCCGCCGTCCGGCCGGTTGCACTTAATATGAAGCAGGGCTGTCTGGGTCAGGCTGGGAAGCGTCTTATGCACGCTTTGAATCACCACATCCGCCCCCAAATCCAGTGCGGACGCCGGAAACATGGCGTCATACCGGAAATGGGCTCCGTGCGCCTCATCCATAATCAGCGGGAGCCCGGCCCTGTGAACGATTTGGGCAATGGCCTCTATATCAGATACGATACCGTCATAGGTGGGGCATACAATAAGTACGGCCTGCGTATCCATATACCGCTTAAGCATCCTGTCCACATCTTCCGCCGTGATTCCCCCCTGTATCCCCAATCCCGCTACCTCCTGTGGATAAACATAGGAGGTTTTAAGCTGATTCAGATAAATTCCGTGGTACACGGACTTATGGCAGTTCCTGCTCACCAGGATTCTTCCGCCTCTGGGGACAGATCCGCATACAGCTGCCAGTATCCCGCTGGTACTTCCATTAACCAGATAATAGGTCTGGTCCGCCCCGTACACATCCGCCGCCCATTTCATGGAATCCCTCAGGACTCCCTCCGGGTGATGGAGATTATCAAACCCGTCAATCTCCGTTATGTCCACTGTCCAGGGATTGGCAAAGCGGTCCATAGGGCCCGGCATGCGCTTATGCCCGGGCATATGGAAGGGATACATGTCCGATCCGGCATATGCAGCCAGGCGGTTAATCAGAAGTTCTTCCTGTTTCATCCCAATGTCCTCTCACGGCTCCGCAGTATCAGCCTTGTCATGCTGTCCTTTAACTGTTTCCGGTTGCGGACCACCAGCGTCTTATGTGGATATCTGGCTTTAATGGCCTGATGGCTGTGGGCTTCATCCCGCCCGTCACGGAGAATCCATTTCACAAAGTCCCAGTCAATCTTCTCCCGGCAGCCTTCTGCCATGCTCTCCCTGGTTTTGTCCCTGTACTCCAGATACCGTTTTACCGCCTGCCACAGGCAGATTCTTCTGGTATAATCCATGAAAACAATGAGGTCCGCTTCCTCCAGACGCCGTTCCTGGCAGAATTTTGCGTAGTTGCCGTCAATAATCCAGCCCGTGTCCTGATTCTCATCCAGGAACGCCTCTGCCATACGCCTTGCCTCCTCCCGGTCCCTCTCTTTCCATCCGGGTTCAAATTGTATCCTGTCCAAATACAGAACAGGACAGTCATAGAGCCTGCCCAGTTTCTTAGCCAGCGTGGATTTCCCCGCGCCGCTGTATCCCATCACTGCTATTTTCATATAGTCAACTCCATATCATCCGCATTTTTCTTTTCATAGTATACATGAAAAACCATCGGATTCATAGAGGGATTCTCAGAGTTTATTTCCGGCTTTCAGCACTGAGAAATTAAAGGTCCGAAGCCCCATGGGTTCCCCGTCGTCCCAAACCTCATATCTTCCGGCATACCAGGACAGTAGGCGCTCTTTTATCTGGGAATCCTCCATCCCCTCCAGGGCAGGGGCTGCATCTGTGGAGAGGCGCATAAAGTCACTCTGCTCCTCCCAGGCAATGCTGTCTCTGTGCGCCACATGATAGCGTGCTGTTATATAGTCCGGCCGCATCCACGCAAACACAAGATAAAAGGAGGAAACCACTGTCAGGCAGAATCGGAACAAAGGAAATTCGTGATTGAAAATAAGAATCACCACTCCCGCCATCAGCACAAACAGCATGGCCAAAAACCACAGCACCAGTATTCTGAGAAACGTCAGCTGATACTGCTGTACATAGAGCACCATCCTGTATGCGGCGGACGCCAGCATCACATAGGTACAGATGCTGACCAGCAGCAGAAAACCATTTAACAGCACATGTTCACGAAAATACTTAAGACACATGAGCACCATTACAAGGTTAAGGACAGCCACAAAAAGGAGCTGGAAAAATCCCTGTCTGGCATACTGGGAATAGGTCATTCCCTCCGGCAGGCTCCCCTTTCCCATAAAAAGATACACAATCTGGATGACGCAGAATACCAGATAGACACATCCCACCATAGCCATGAAGCTGACCGCCGCCACTGGAGAATGCCTGCGCACATTGACCATACCGTCACTGATGCTTCCCCCATAGGCGCTGCAAACCAGGCAGTACATGGCCAGTGACCAGAATATGGTCTGGAGCACCACCAGGAACAGGGTAACCGGATTGAGGAACTTTGAAATGACAACGGACAGCATATTCCTGAATACCATATCCGCCCCTGACAAGAGCAGGCACAGGAATAAGACGGCCGGAACAGCAGCACAGGCGCCGGCCAGCAGCCGGAACACATTCCGGCTCCGCTTATCCTTCAGTGTCCGTATATATTCCCCCAAATGGCGGAAGGGATAGAACACCATACCCACGGCCTGAGCCAGATACAGAACAATGGAGGCCATATACTTTCCTATATTCCACTTATTATCCTGATGACACTGGTGTAGGATGAATATGCAGAACAAAAGAATCAGGGTCAGCCGGTTCATATAATACCCAACTGTCATATTTCCCGTAAAACAGGTGGAGAGCCCAATCAGCAGTGATACTGCTGCCAGCAGATAAGAATCCTTTTTAATGGCCACTCCCATTTTCCTGAATATCAGAAATGCCGCCCCATAGGTCACTGCCACAAACAAAGGGACCGTAATCCCCAGAGGATTTCTAAAAAGACAGAAGCTGGTGCTAACGCCGTAAAAGATGCTGAGTACACCGAAAAATCCAAAATCCCTTCCAATCCGCTGCAGACGTATGCCCAATTTTTCCTCTGTCCGTTCCCCTCTGTCTCTTACTTCCCCCTGGGCTGTGGCGGTCAAATACATTTTATCGTCCATTCTCGTCCTCTCCTTCCTCTTTTTCATAGCTTAATATGTCTCCCGGCTGGCAGTCCAGGGCCTTGCAGATCGCCTCCAGGGTTGAAAACCGGATCGCCTTTGCTTTATTATTTTTCAGGATGGACAGGTTCGCCATGGTAATGTCCACTTCCGCGGACAATTCCTTCAGGCCCTTTTTTCTCCTGGCCATCATCACATCCAAATTGATTACAATTCCCATGCCAATCCTCCCGTCTATATGGTCAGGTCATTTTCCTGCTTATAACGGATTGCCTGTTCAAACACCAGGCAAAGCACGAAACAGAATAGACCTGCTATTGAAAATACAATAATAATCACCGCTGTGGCCGGAGTAAATGCCACAAAAAGGTGCAGTACGGACAGGAAGGCTATGAGAAAGCTGCATTTTCCCATTCGCTTTAAGGACGCCGCGTTTTCCATGACAAACGCATCATCTGCCAGCACCGTGGCAAACATCCGCCGCAGCTCCAGCACCAGCAAAAGAGCCAGCACCCCGGACGCCATGTACAGCACACACTGGACCACATAGTAGGTCCTGAATTTTTCTATATACATACCTACATAATGAAAAAGAACCGGAATCGCCGCGGTTATAGCCATCCCCACATAAAACATGATGTCCAGAAGCCCTTTTGTAAACCTTACCAAACGCATATTTATACCAAATCCACCTTTCTGTATTGCTTATGTGCCCCGCAAAAGGGCTGATGGGGCTTTGGGTTCCCCCGGTAAAGGCCCCTCTCGGAATGCCTTACCTGGAATATAACACCATTTGTATTATTTTTCAATATTTTTTTATTGATATTCGATAAATTAATATTGATATATGATAATAATTAAGAAGATTGTAAAGAATCAGGAAACAAACGGCATTCGTAAAATCCCATTGACATGATATATCGTTCTAATTATAATAATTAGAACTATAATTATTAGAATCCTAATTATTATAATTCAAATTATGTTGAAAGGCGGACCGCATATTTATGACATTTCACTATCTTCTAATGGCAGGCCATGCCATATATCTGAAGCAGCTCATGGCGGAGCTGAGCCATACCGGCCTGACGTCCGGCCAGCCCAAAGTCCTGGACTATCTCATGGAACATGACGGGGCAAACCAGAAGGAAATAGCAAACGCCTGCCATATAGAGGCCGCAACCCTTACCTCGGTACTCAACGGCATGGAGGCAAAATCCCTGATTGAGCGGAGGAGAGCGGATGGCAACCGGCGTTCTTTTTATGTCTTTCTGACCGATGGCGGGAAAGAAATGGGCAGACAGGTAACAGAGGCATTTGCCAGACTGGAGCAGTATACCTTTCAGGACATTCCTCCGGAAAAGGTCCGGGGATTTATGGAAATGTTTCAGGAATTATATCAAAGAATGGAAGCCCCCATTAATACCGGGAAGGAGACAAATATCATATGCCATACGGAATCATAACCAACTGCACTGCCGTATTTCTGGGAGGTATCCTGGGTGCAGTCTTAAAAAATCATTTTCCGCAGAAATTAAAAGAAGCCCTGCCCAATATCTTTGGACTGTCAGCCATCACCATGGGAATCAGCCTCATTATCATGTTAAAAAGTCTGTCCGCCGTTGTGCTGGCCCTTATCGTGGGAACTGTCATAGGAGAGCTTCTGAACCTGGAGGATAACCTGTTAAAGGGACTTCACAAGCTGGAACAGAAGCTCCCCCTGACTCTGGACGACGAACAGATGGATGTGTTAATCAGCATGATTATCCTGTTCTGTTTCAGCGGCACCGGGGTATTCGGCGCCATGAACTCTGCCATGACCGGCGACCATTCCATCCTCTACGCCAAGGCTGTCATGGACTTCTTTACAGCCATCATCTTCGGAACCACGGCAGGCTATCTGGTGGGCTTTATCGCAGTGCCGCAGTTTGCCGTGGGCATCCTGCTGTTTGGATGCGCCTCCTACATACTCCCCCTGGTCACGGATACCATGCTGGCTAATTTTAAGGCCTGCGGGGGAATCATCACCCTGGCAGTGGGATTAAAAATTGCAGGTATCAAGCGGACCAAGGTCTTAAATATCCTTCCGGCCATTGCCATTATCTTTCCGCTTTCATGCCTTCTTTAAAAATATGGTAAAAATCTGCAGATAAAATGTTGTTGTAACAACATACAATCCGTCCTATCCATAGTATACTTCTATCCATAACATCAATTAACTGTTTTCTGGCGGACAATGCGGCACCAGGTTCCCGGAGGACATCGCCAAGAGATATCATAATCCCATGTAAGCGCCTAAAAGACAGGCGTCACGTGTTTATAACGAGGAGGATAAAAGAATGATTAGAAGAATTATCAAGATAAATGAAGACCTGTGCAACGGATGCGGCGCATGTGCTGCCGCCTGCCATGAAGGCGCCATTGCAATGGTAGATGGCAAGGCCAGGCTTATAAAAGACGATTACTGTGACGGCCTTGGCGACTGTCTGCCCACCTGCCCCGCAGGGGCCATTACCTTTGAGGAACGGGAGGCTGCTGCCTATGATGAGGCAGCCGTAAAGGCCCGTATGGCCCGTATGGCCCGTATGGCCCCGAGCCATAAAGCATCCCCATCCGCTGTTCCCCACCACAGCGAAAGGGGATGTCCGGAAAGCCAGCTGGCCCAATGGCCTGTACAGATTAAGCTGGCTCCTGTCCAGGCTCCCTACTTTAAGGATGCCCGCCTATTGATAGCCGCTGACTGTACTGCCTTTGCCTATGGAAATTTTCACAATGACTTCATAGCCAGCCGCATCACTCTCATAGGATGTCCAAAGCTGGATATGGTGGATTACTCTGAAAAGCTGACGGAAATCATCCGCCTCAATGATATCAGGGATGTCACCATTGTCCGCATGGAGGTTCCATGCTGCGGCGGTATTGAAAACGCCGCAAAACGCGCCCTTCAGGCCAGCGGGAAGTCCATACCGTGGCAGGTTGTGACGGTGAGGACGGATGGAAGCCTGGCGGGGTAGAATATAAATATGCCTGAAAACTGACCATCCATGACAATTTCCATATTAACCGCCTTTTTTGCACTATACTGTACTTACCTTAAGGATGCATGCTCATCAAAAGGCATGGGTACAGGGATGCATTCAAACATTTCAACACAAACAGGCGAAAGGAAGGTCAGAAAAATGAGAAGTATTTCATATGCAGAATTGGAATCAGAAGGATATCTGTTAAAGGAGGATGCAAAAAGCATTGAAGAATTTGCCCGGGGTAATTCGGTCATGGTCAGCTTCCGCAATGCGGGTTCTGCCACATTAAACCAATTAAAAAAAAGGAGCCGCAGCCAAGGGACATGATATTTTGGACAAGACTATAAAAAGCAAGACCCTGGGGCTTACGGCAGATGCCGGAGCAGCCGCATTAAATTCAAAACTTTTGTCAGCTATGGGGGAGGACGCCGGCGCTGCTTCACCACCTGATGTATGGAGCCTGCTGGGCGGTTTCGTGGCATGCTGGAAAGGTAATGTTCCAACAGGACTTTATCTGAGCAGGCTGGGATATGAGAAAATCCAGCTAAACCCCAACCATTCCCGGCAATGTACAAAAATCTGTGACCCAAAAGGAGTTGAGCATGATGTACTTCTTCTAAAGGGATCCATGCCTGTCATTCTTGAATTGAAAAAAGAGCAAGGAGACACATTCCCACGCTTATTTTACACAGGTGACTATGATATGCATGACCTGGTCCAGACCATAGGATCGGGACGCAGCATTATACCTTCAGACAGTCCTGACGAAAAACGTATTATTAACCAGATGAATTGTGCCATCTTCAATGCATTGAAAACAGATGTATCAGAATCCTATAACAAGGTTCGTTACGACTCCATGGCATTAACAATAAATCATGAAAACCGGGATGAGCAGGAATACCAGATGATACGCCATGGAGCCCAGGTCAGTTATCTGGCCCATATGCTGGCAGAAGAAAGATCCGAGGCAATTATTTATACCATAGCAGACAAGACACATAATGAGGAGATTGCAGCCTATTCTAAAAATGACGGCTGGGTACTGCTGGACCCTGTTACGGAATTAAACTCATGGTATGAAAAAAATGGCGTGAAACTTAAAATGACCTGGAAAAATGTTGATCAGCTGGATGGGGACATTGCCAGAAGTATCTCAAACCAGATTTATCGTGAGATTCAGGCAGCCAGAAAAAACACAGTATCCCCTGACTGGCTGGTAAATGCCATTCATTTCTTCATAAAAGCTGATGAACCTACCGTAAAGAGGATTACAGATTTAACCATACAAGAACTTACCGCATCTAAAACCGGTGCCAGACTGTGGAAAACTGCAAACGGATATGAGCGGACCGTTCCCATAGCATAGGAAAACCAGTTTGTAATGGACCGATTATAAATGGCAAAAGCGCTTGAGATACGAATATCTTAAGCGCTTTTGCGGTCATTCCATTATCATCTCATCTTCCACACATGTCCATCCTACCGCTGGGTCTTCTGGAACTTCTCCAGCATAGCCCTTGGCGTCGCCGTCTTTCTCTCATACCTTGGGCACTTCACCCCGTCAAAACCAGCCAGATACTTGGCAATCTTTTTTAGTTCCTCCAAATCATAGCGGCTCATCAGAGTAATGGTTTCCATCAGCGGCGATCCGCCTCCGTGGACTCCGGCCACACACTGGGCTCCCTCAAAGGCGTCACAGAGTTTATCCTCCATCATACGCATTACCCTGTGCGTCTCCTCAGCTGTATACTCCGGATTGCGCATAATATATTTATTGCATAATTCGGCTGTCTCCGGTGCAAAGAAGCTCTCCTCCGTGGGCAGGGACGCGCACACGCCTCCTGTCAGGTCCGCCAGAATCTCATATTCATGGTAAATATTATGTCCGGCCAGGCGCCGCCCCGCATTGGTGAGGATTTCATCCGGTACCCAGGAACTGTTGGGGAATCGGACTGCCCGGTAAGCAGATGCCTGGCCCGCTGCAAACACCAGCTCCGCTGTTCCTATGATATCACAGATTTTCTCCCTCACATGTTCGGCCTTGGCTATGTCGTTCACGTCAGCCACCAGTGCTGCCTGGGAGGCAATGATTTCGGATACGGCCGCCTTGCACCCGGTATAGGAATGTCTGTGGAAATGGGCAAACATAAGAGCCAAATATCCCGCGTACTGTACCACGTCCGGATTGTCATATCCGTTTAAAAACAGCCGGTCCTCGGGTACGAACACATCGTCAAATATAGTCAGGGATTCCACATCCCCTATTTTTGAGAAAGGTGCCTCCAGGTGCTTCCTCTTATGGTGGAGTCCCGGCAGTGCCATTAATTTTACACCGTCCCAGTCAGCAGGCAGGGCAAATGACACCGCATAACCCTCGTCTCCCTTTCCCATGAATTTGGTTGGGTTCACGATGATTTCATCCACATAGGGCGCATTGGAATTGCAGATTTTCGCGCCGCGGACAATCACGCCCTTACATGGCCTGCCGTCCACTCCGATACCGTCCACATCCGTCTTTATGATATGTACAAACATATCCGGGTCCGGCTGCTGGTGGGCGCGTTTGTATTTGGAATTCCTGCTTCCCTTTACATCAGTCTGGGCGCAATTGCACACCAGATCATTTTCCTGGCAGTACTGCAGATATCGGTTGAATCTCTCATGGTAATTTGTTCCGGTTGCCTGGTCGCAGTCATAGGACACCACCGCAATGGCATTTAAGGCGTCCGTGCCCATGCATCTCTGCATACAGCCGCCTACCCGGTGGCAAATCAGACGTGTCATCAGCTGTTTTTTCAACAGGTCGTCCTGTGACTGGTGGATGTGGGTACAGCGGTTTATGATCTCTCCTGTGAGATGGGATTTCACCGTACATACATCTGCAAATTTGGGGTCGTTGGCCATGTCATAACACACCTTCATGACGTAACATCCGCCCTCTATCCAGTCTCCGTTCCTGTCCACACATTTGCCGTCCAGGTATACATTTGGTTTCATTTTTGATAAACGTTCACGATACGCTTCATAAGTTCCTATTCCCATCTGTTACCTCCCTTGCATCCTCTTCCTCAAACTGATTCATCATCTTATACATGGCCACGATTCTCCGGTTCCGCTTCTTTACATACGCGTCCACGTCAGCCGGATATGTTCCTAACATTCCTTCTCCTGCCCTGACTCCGGTCTTTCCCTCTGCAATCAGCTTATCACCGTAGGGTATGGAATCTGTCCTGTTACACAGAGTAGGCATGACTCCGGCAGCCACTGTTATGGGTATCTCCAGTCCCACAAAATCCCACAGCTCCAGGGGGCCTTCAAAGCTCCACCTCAGGCCGTCGGTGTACTTAAGCGCATTCTCAGCATCCTGCGGGCTGACCCATCCCTGTTCCACCATATAGTACAGCTCGCGGCATATGACCGTAGCCATCCTGTTCACAATGAAACCAGGCATGAACTTGCCCAGCACTGCCGGTTTCTTGCCGCAGGCCTCCAGAAATTTTCTTACCTTATCCACTGTCTCATCCGAAGTCTTTGGTCCCTTCACCACCTCAATAATTTTCATCAGATGGGGCGGGTTAAACCAGTGGGTGATAATCAGGCGTTCCGGATTCCGGAGGATATCCTCTGTCACGGCAAATACATCCATACCCGATGTATTGCTGGCAAAGATACAGTCCGGACGGCAGCTATCTGACAGAATCTGATAGAGCTCATGCTTGGCATCCTTATTCTCAAATATCACCTCCACCACAAGGTCGAACCGGTCCGCTTTCTCCGGAATCTGGCTGTTGAGAATGGTGGTCAGATTTTCATGCACAGCCTCGCGGTAAGAACCGCCGGCCAGATTTTCCTCCTCCATGCCGTCTATATTTGTTTCAATCCTCTTTAAAGCTGTCTCAAGATACTCTTCTTTTAAATCAGCCATCACTGTCTTATATCCATTTGCCGCAAATACCTGTGATATGGCAGAACCCATCACCCCTGCGCCCACTACTAAAATGTTCCTTATCTCCTCAGCCATTTGATTCCCCTCCAATTCATCAACAAGCTGTTACCTTACTTCTGTGTCTTTTTAAACCGCTCCAGCATGGCCCTTGGAGTTGCCGTGGCCCTCTCATAGCGCGGACACTCCACACCGTCAAATCCGGCCAGGTATTTGGCTATCTTCTTAAGCTCATCCAAATCATAACGGCTCATCAGTGTGATGGTCTCCATCAGGGGAGAACCGCCGCCGTGGACGCCTGCCACACACTGGGCGCCCTCAAAGGCATCACACAGTTTATCCTCCATCATTCTCATGACACGGTGTGTCTCCTCAGCCGTGTACTCCGGATTGCGCATAATATATTTGTTGCAGAGTTCAGCCGTTTCAGGCGCAAAGAAGCTCTCTTCCGTTGGCAGGGAAGCACACACGCCGCCTGTCAGGTCAGCCAGAATCTCATATTCATGGTAAATGTTATGTCCTGCAAGTCTCCTGCCCGCGTTGGTCAGGATTTCATCCGGCACCCAGGAACCGTTTGGAAACTCCACTGCCCTGTAAGCAGACGCCTGCCCCGCTGCAAATACCAGCTCAGCCGTTCCGATGATATCGCAGATTTTCTCACGCACATGCTCGGCCTTTGCAATATCATTTACATCCGCCACCAGTACCGCCTGGGAGGCAATGATTTCCGACACCGCCGTCTTGCATCCTGTATAGGAATGTCTGTGGAAATGGGCAAACATCAGGGCCAGGTACCCTGCGTACTGGACCACATCCTCATTGTCATATCCGTTCAGGAAGATTCTGTCCTCAGGTACAAATACATCGTCAAATATGGTCAGGGATTCATTGTCCCCATTCCGGTTAAAGGGAGCTTCCAGGTGCTTTCTCTTGTGATGGAGCCCTGGCAGGGCCATCAGCTTGATTCCGTCCCAGTCAGCGGGGAGGGCAAAGGAAATGGCATATCCCTCATCGCCCCTGCCCATGAACTTGGTGGGAGTCGCAATGATTTCGTCCACATAAGGCGCGCAGGAATTACAGATTTTTGCGCCCCGCACAATAACGCCCTTACAGGGTTTTCCGTCAATGCCTATGCCGTCCACATCTGTCTTGATAACATGCAGGAACATATCCGGATCCGGCTGCTGGTGCGCCCTCTTGTACTTTGAGTTCCTGCTTCCCTTTACGTCTGTCTGCGCACAATTGCAGATCAGGTCGTGTTTCTGGCAATACTCCAGGTAACGGTTGAATCTTTCATGATAGTTGGTGCCTGTGGCCTGGTCACAGTCATAGGACACCACCGCGATTGCGTTTAAGGCGTCGGTTCCCATACATCTCTGCATGCATCCGCCCACCCGGTGGCAGACCAGACGGGTCATAAGCTGCTTCTTTAACAAGTCATCCTGTGAATGGTGGATATGGGTACAGCGGTTGATGGTCTCACCTGTGAGGTGGGAGGTGGCCGTACAGACATCTGCATATTCCGGATCATTGGCAATGTCATAGCACTGCTTCATAACCCAGAAACCGCCCTCGTTCCACGGCCCCATTCTGTCCACGCATTTGCCGTCCAGATAAATGTTCGGCTTCATTTTTTTCATTCTCTCAATATATGCTTCGTATGTTCCTACACCCATGTGTCATTCCTCCTGTAATGGATCATTGATTCGTCTCACCTGTATATAGAGCAATTCATGTGCCAATCCCCGTAAATAGCCAGTACGCAGCCTGCAATACTGATTCCGGGGGATCCGGGACCATTCAGCCAGGCACAGGGACCGTCCTGTTTCCCTCTTTCTGTTCTTTTTTCGTACATCTTCCCGGGATTCAGTCTGTTTTTGTACGGAAACGATACAGGCTTGTTGTGTTTACTATTTATAACCGTGTGAAGTAAAGAGACTGCACGCCATCTCGCATACTTCCGGACTTACATCATCTGTCACGCAGATCTTTTTTACAAAGGGAAATACAGCGCTGACCTTTTTAAGAATAACGCCGTTAACCGTATCGTTCATGGACAGGCAGCCTCTGCACTCCCCAAGCATCCGGATGACCAGCTCATTTCCCCTGAGCTCCACCACCTCTGCTCCTCCGCCGTGTTCACCTAAATACTGATTGATATCCGCATCAAAAAATTGTGTAAATGTATCATATAATTCATCCGACATGCCAGTCTCCTCTTTAACAAAGCTTTTGCAGCAGTTTATGGTCGTTCAGTTCCTTTGGCGGTTTCAGGGCGCTCCTGTCAATCTTATTGTTCATATTTCTGGGAAGCTGCTCCAGGCGTATGAAACAGGTGGGTATCATGTAATACGGGATGACGGATCTGAGCCTCTCCTTAAGAAGCTTAACATCAATCTCCCTGTCCGATACAAAATACCCGCACAGGATATTACATCCGCCTGCGTCCATAAAAGCAGTGACCACCACCTCTTTTATTTCCGAACATTTTAATACCGCTGATTCCACTGCGCCGCTTTCCACACGGAATCCCCTGATTTTATACATATTATCTTTTCTGGTTATGTACTGCAGGTTCCCATCCTCCATCTGACAGACAATATCCCTTGTCTTAAATACCCGCTCATACCCGTCCTCATGGTCAAAGGGATTATCAATGTACTGCTCCCTTGTGCGCTCCGGGCGCTTAAAATATCCCCTGGTTATCTGGGGTCCCGCAAGCCAGAGCTCCCCTTGCGCGCCTGGGTTTACCGGTTCTCCGTCCTCGTCCACGATATACCCCTTCAGATTGGGATTTAATGTTCCGATGGGATAGGTTTTTTCCCGGCTGTTGATATCATAGGCCGCCGCCAGGGAGCAGGTCTCTGACGCGGCATACACATTAATGATTCTGTAGTTCTTGGGCTCCAGGTTGCGCACGGGTTCGCTTCCCACCAGAAGGGCTCTTAAATGCAACTGGCTCTCGTCGTACCTCATAAACTTCATGGCCATATGGGGCGGCAGGAAGGTAACCGTAATATGTTTCTCCTGGCAGAACCGGACAATCAGGTCTATGTTTTTTCTTCTGTACTCCGGTATGATTTCCAGGGTTGCGCCGGATGCCAGGGAACTGCAGGTATCATAGACAGAAGCCACAAAGCTGAAGCTGGCAAAGAGACAGACCACATCCGACTCATTAAACCCCAGCCTGTGGAAATTACTGACAGAACCTGTAATGTTCCTGTGCTCAATCATGACGCCCTTTGGCATGGACGTGGAGCCGGAGGTATAAACCAGGATAGCCAGATCCTCCCTGTGGGAGAAGTCCGTGTACTCCTGATCCGTCTCCATGTGAAGGCTGGATAAATACTGGTCCGTAAGAATGATCCTGTAACCGCATTCCTCCTGAATCTTGTGGTTCCTGGACTCCGGATAGCAGTCATCCAGGAACACATAGGCGGCGCCTGCTTTCCAGACAGCCATGATTCCTATGACGGTCTTGACATGGCGTCCTGACTGGATAGCCACGATTTCCTCCCGTTTGACCCCCTGGCTTACCAGGTGCTTTGCAAGGAAATTGCTGTACTCATCCAGTTCCCGGTAGGTCAGGCTGCTGTCCTCATCCGACACGGCTGTCTTATCAGGATATCTCAGTGCTGTACGGTGGAAAATCTTACAGAATGTATTCTGGATAAACTCATCCTTATTGTTTTTCAATTCCTCTGAACGTAATATAGCCATGCTTCCCTCCTGCTCCATGAACCTCCAGGCGCCTCCTGTAAAAAACCTTGTGAAAACTAATCGATTATCCCCTTGCCCTTCAGTGCGTCAACTTCTTCAGGGGTATAATCCAGCAGCTTTGTCATAATTTCATCCGTATCCTGTCCCAGTCTTGGTGCTCCCCTCCATACTTCTCCGGGCGTTTCCGATAATTTAGGGGCAAATCCAAATGCGGTGATGTTCTTTTCAAGAGTCTGGTCCTCATATGTCACCCAGTCCTCCCTCTCCTTCCAGTGTTCATCTTCCATCACATCCCGGCAGTCTTTAATGACAGCAGCCCCGATTCTGTTGTCAATCAGAATATCAATGGCCTCCTGCGCCGTATGGCTCATGAAATAATCTGCAAACATCTGGTCCAGCTCCCTGCCAAGGTCGCTCTGCAGCGCCTCTGCGCTTCCCCCTGCCGCCTCATAGGAATATTTCTCAAGGTCAAATCCAAAGCCCTTCATGACCTTCTCATAGGATCCCTTTCCATACGCACCCAGATTAATGAATTTGCCGTCTTTTGTAGGGAATATACCCGCTGGCTGATAGGTGGACTGCTTGATTCCCTGGCGCTGCTTCTGGATGCCGGCTTCCCCCCACAGGGTGAAATTATCATCCATAACCCTCATATAGCTCTCACACAGCGTGGTATCAATAATCTGTCCGCGTCCTGTCTTATCCACATGACGGAGAGCCATCAATATGCCGCTTACCGCGAACAGGCCTGACAGATAATCACCAACGTACTGCTGCGCATAGTAAGGCGGTCTGTCCGGGAAGCCCTGAAGCAGGCACCACCCTGATTCAGCCTGGGCCAGAGGATCATAGCAGGCGCGGTTTAAATGACGCTCCTGTCCCCCGAATTTCGGTGTTCCGAAGCCGCTGACATGACAGATAACCAGCCTGGGATTAACCTCTAAAAGCATCTCATCGGTAATTCCCAGCTTCTCAATCCACACCATGTTCTCAATCCACACATCACAGTTCTTTATCAATGACAGGAAGATATCCTTTGATTCCGGTACCTTCCTGAAATTTGTCTCCAGGGTGAAGCTTAATTTATTCCTGGCGTTCTGCATCCATGAGCCGCTGATATGCTTTTCCCCGTCCTTTATCTGAGGCTGCTGGTGCCTGGCCGTATCACCGCCGATTTTGGGCCGTTCCAGCGCAATGACCTCTGCCCCAAAATCACTCAACATGGTGGCTGCAAAAGGAGCCGCCACAACCGAACCATTTAACAGCACCCTGATACCGTTCAGGGGGCCGAATTCCTTTGTAAAAAGGGGCGCTGGTTTCTTCTCTAATGTTTCCCATCTGCTCATATAATGTACCCTCCGTACTATTTTGTTAGTTTTTTAACAATATCATCAAAACAGGATGCTGTCATACTGAAGCCTTGTCTCACTAAAATGATGCCATTTCTATCAGTGTAACAGCAATCTCCTGCTTTGTGTCTTACATTTTACATATCTTTTCAAAGGCTCCCTAGCATTCAGCGGGCTCGTTCATAATCATCCTTCCCACGGTGCCTCCTGTCACCTCAATGATGGCTCCGTTCACATAGGAAGAAAGGTCGGTGGCAAGGAATTCCACAACATTGGCGCAGTCCTCCACAGTTCCAAAGCGCTTCATTGCAACATTGCGCAGGAAGGTCCCCTCCCCTGCCTTTTTATAATTTTCCACCAGGCGCCCTGTGGCGATAAAACCGGGAGCGATGCAGTTGGCGGTTACGTTATAGCGCCCCACCTCCTGGGCCAGCAGCTTAGTGTACTGGGCAATGGCTGCCTTGGCAGAAGCGTAATGCGCATAACTTCCGTCGCTGTTTGCCACCAGACCGCCTACGGAAATAACATTGACCACCTTGCCGTATCCCCTCTTCTTCATGCCCGGAACCACTGCGTTGCAGGTATACACGGTTCCGTAGTAATTCCTCTCAGTCACTGCATAGAACTGCTCCCAGTTAAGCTGGCTGGCCTTATTCCCATCGGGAGCACCCATGCCGCCCCCTGCATTACAGACCACGATATCAATGGGGCCAAGCTCCCTCTCAATCTGTGCAACCGCCCCGAACACGGCTTCCCTGTCCGTGATATCTGCCTCTGCTCCGGCTGATTTTACTCCAAGCGCCCTGCACTCATCCATGGTTGTCTCCGCTGTCAGCAGTTTTTCCTCCCCCTCAAATGCCTTGTAGGATTTTAAGTCAATGTCAATGACCCCCACGTCCGCTCCCAGCTCTGCCAGCCTCAGGGCATACGCTCTTCCCAGCCCCCTCGCTGCTCCTGTTACCAATGCAACCTTACCATTCAGTCTTTTCGGCATAACAAAATCTCCTTTCCATATGTTTACTTTATCCACATCACTTATATTATTATCAGGATTTATCCCCAGGCCTCCAAAAGCTCCGGAATCACTTTGTATAAATCCCCCACGATTCCATAGTCCGCCACCTCAAAGATGGGAGCCAGAGGGCTCTTATTGATAGCTATTATAATATCAGAGGTCTGCATTCCGGCCAGATGCTGAATGGCCCCGGATATGCCGCAGGCAATATAAATCTTAGGCTTTACCGTGGTTCCTGTCTGCCCTACCTGATGGGAATGGTCAATCCATCCGGCATCCACAGCCGCGCGGGAAGCTCCTACCACGCCACCTATGTGGTCTGCAAACTTCTTAATCAGTTCAAACCCGGATGCGTCGCCCAAACCGGCGCCGCCGGACACAATGATTTCAGCATCGGTCAGGGATACCAGGTCCTTGGCCGTCTTGACGATTTCCAGTATCCTGGTTCGTATGTGGGACTCAGACAGCTTCAGTGTGACCGGTATTACCTCACCTGTCCTCCCTGCCTCTGCAGGCAGTTTATCCATTACCCCCGGTCTTACCGTGGACATCTGCGGACGATGGTTGGGGCACTTGATGGTAGCCATCAGGTTTCCGCCAAAGGCCGGCCTGGTCTGCAGGATTCCCTTTGTCTCCGGATCAATGTCCAGCTTCGTACAGTCTGCTGTCAGCCCTGTGTTGACTCTGGCCGCCACTCTGGGCGCCAGGTCCCGTCCGATGTGGGTGGCCCCGTAAAGCACAATTTCCGGTTTGAACTCATGGATGGCGTCTGATATGACCTTTGTATATCCGTCTGCCGTATAATTTTCCAGCAGACTGCTCTCAGCCGTATACACCACCTCTGCACCTGCCTCAAAAAGCTGTCTGGTCATGTCCTCCATTTCATTTCCCAGAAGGATGGCGCAAAGCCTGGCATCCCCGATATCAACCGCCAAATCATGTCCCTTGCCCAACAGCTCAAAGACCACAGGGGTGATTACCCCCGCCCGCTGCTCCGCAAAGACCCATACATCCTTGTAGGCAGAAAGGTCATTCTCCGATTTCTCCTCTTCCTTTGTGATAGCCCCGAATTTGCAGGATTCCACACAGACCCCGCACATAGTACATTTATCATTGATTACAGCCTTCCGATCCGCCATATCAATAGCTCCAAAGGGACAGGCCTTGACACAAAGACTACAACCCTTACATTTATCTGCACTGATTTTTACAGCCATACTTTACCTCCTGCTCTACAGAACATGTTTTTTCTTCAATTCTCCGATTACCTTTGCCGCAGCTTCCTTGGGCGTTCCCTCTATCATAATACCCTTTCCCTTGGGATCCGGCGTAAAGGATCGGAATACCTTGGTAGGCGATGAATTAATACCAATCTCATCGGACCGGACCGGAATGTCATTTTCATTCCACACGGCAATCTCCTTCTCATATGCTTCGTAGATGCCCTTCACGCTCATGTATCTGGGTGTATTCAGTTCCTTTACAACGGTGAGCAGGCAGGGCATAGGAGCCTGTATAACCTCATACCCATCCTCCAGCTGACGCCTGACCGTCACCTTTTTGTCCTCACAGGATATGATACGCTCCACATAAGTGACTTGGGGAATCCCCAGCTTCTCCGCAATCTGAGGTCCCACCTGAGCCGTATCCCCGTCAATGGCCTGCCTACCTGCAAAGATAATGTCGTAGTCAGCGATTCTCTTTATGGCTCCCGCAATGGTATTGGAGGTAGCCCAGGTATCTGCCCCGCCAAATGCCCTGCTGCTGAGCAGAACTGAATCGTCCGCCCCCTTTGCCATACATTCCACCAGTACCTCTTTTGCCTGGGGAGGTCCCATGGAAATAACGGTGACCGTGGTATCCTCATTGGCATCCTTCAGCTGCAGGGCAGCCTCCAGAGCATTATCATCATCGGGATTCAGTATGCTCTCCACCCCATCTCTTATGAGAGTCCCTGTTTTTGGATTTATCTTAACCTCGTTTGTATTGGGTACCTGCTTTACACAAACTAAAATCTTCATTCCTACACCTCCACTATTTCAGTAAATTTCCGGATATGACAAGCTTCTGAATTTCCGAAGTCCCCTCATAGATGGATACAAGACGCGCAGCCCTGGTCATCCGCTCAATGGCATAATCCTGCATGTACCCATATCCTCCATGAATCTGCAGCGCCTTGTAGGCCACGCTGTTGCAGACCTCGCCTGCCTTGTACTTGGCCATGGCGGCCTTCATGGTGACGCTTTCATGATGGTCCAGTTTATCCGCCGCGTCATAGACCAGCAGCCGGGTGGCCTGTACCTCCGTAGCCATGTCTGCCAGTTTGAAGGCAACATCCTGCAGCTTGCAGATAGGCTTTCCAAACTGTACCCTCTCCTTGGAATAAGCGATTGCCAGCTCCAGGCACCCAGCCGCAATTCCCAGGCCCTGGGCAGCAACGGTCACCCGGCCTGCATCCAGGATTCCCATGGCAATCTTAAAGCCTTTGCCCTCCTCGCCTAGAAGGTTTTCCTTGGGCACCTTCACATTATTGAATATAAGGTCAGAGGTCACCGATGCATGCATTCCCATCTTTTCCTCTTTCTTTCCCCTGGAGAATCCATCCCATGACGCCTCCACAATAAACGCGGAGATTCCCCTGGTTCCCTTTGCCGTCAAATCCGATTTGGCAAATACAACCGCATGGTCGCATATGGGGCCCATGGTGATAAAACATTTACGTCCGTTCAAAATGTAGCATCCCTGTTCCTCATCCCAGAGGCAGGTGGTCTGGGTTGCCGCTGAGTCGGAGCCCGCCCCTGGTTCGGTAAGTGCAAATGCCCCTATCTTCTCTCCCAATACCATGGGCTTTAAGTACTTGTGCTTCTGCTCCTCGGTGCCATAATACAGGTAAGGGGCGCCTGATAATGAATTGCTCATCAGAAGCGAGGAAGCGGCCGCGTCCTTTTTACAGAATTCCTCTACCACAATGGCTAAGGACTTGTAATCTCCTCCGGCGCCCCCGTACTCCTTTGGTATGGTGATTCCCCCAAAGCCGTATTTGGCCGCCTTCTGCCACAGCTCGGGCGGATAACATCCGTTCTTTTCCGCATCCCCGGCAATGGGCTCAAGTTCCTTTTCCGCAAACTCTTTTGCCAGCTTTCTTAACATCTCGTGTTTCTGTTCAAACATAATTACCCTCCTCTAAATTCATTGCAGCTGTAAAAGCATCCTTTACCGCATCCGTTATCCTTCCCGGCCTCCTTGCATCACCAATCACAGTGAGCCTGTCTCCTGTCTCATCCTTTAAACAGGCAAATTCCGTGTTGCTCTGCCAACCCTCACTGACAATGACGGTATCAGCCTGGACTGATTTTTCCTTCCCTTCCTCCAGATAAGTGACCCGGTCCCTTCCAATGCACAGTATCTTTACTCCAGATACCACCTTGACGCCCTTCTGCTTTATATCATTTAACATAGTCCAGCGGGTGCTGGCACCAAACCCTCCTCCGGCATTTTTTCCGGGCGACAGCAGGGTGATGTTTGGCGGTTCCCACTTCATTAAGCCATTTACCTGCTCCAGGTCCTCAGGGGCATACCGCCTTAAAAAGGTCTGTTCCCTATCCCCTGTCTTACGGGCTGCCGCACAGTACTGGGCAGCCTGCACCGCCTTATATCCGGAGCCGATGACTGCGATATTCCGGCCCAGGGAGCCTGTGCCCAGTATGCACTCCACAGGAGTGAGTACATTGGCCCCTGGCTCTGTCTTATACCCTGTCCCGTCACCAGACAGAACCATGGTGCCTCCGGCAGCCAGGATAACCCGGTCAAACCTGCCTTGGGCCATGACCTTTCTTATATTTTCCATGGTACCCGCTGTCCCCCAGCTAAATGTGACCCCATTGGATACACACCGACGGAACAGATACCGGATATAGGTAAGGACATCCTCCCTGTAGGGTAATGCACCCACGGCCCGGCCCGCGCCTCCATAATCCGTTTCCCTCTCCCATATAGTTACCCTGTTGTTCTCCGCCGCCAGAGCCCCGTATACGAGTCCGCTGATTCCTGCGCCAATTACCAGAATCTCCTTTCCATCATCCCTTGGCCGAAAGGGCAGATGCTCCCTTCCTGCCAGGAAATTGACCGCACATTCCAGCTTTCCTCCTGTAAATATCCGGTCCAGGCATTGTTGGTTACAAGCCAGGCATGGACGGATAGATGATTCATCCTGCTCCATATATTTTTTTACCAGAAAAGGATCTGCAATCAGCCCTCTCAGCATCCCGGCCATATCACAATCCCTGTTTCGAATGGCCTCCGCAGCTCTATGTAAATCCAGCCGGTTACATCCGATAACCGGAACCGAGACTTTCTCCTTCATGGCCCTGGCCATATACAGGTACGCGCCCCTGGGAACGTTATAAGTAATCTGGGGCACGGCAGACTCATGCCATCCTCCGGTCACATCGATGCCGTCCACCTGGTTTTCAATTATGCTTCCTATTTCCAGGAAATCCTTCAGTCCGTTTCCGCCAGGCACAAAATCACTTCCCGACAGCCTTACGATAACCGGGTAATCCCTGCCCACGCCTTTCCTTACCTCGCCTATGATTTCAAGCAGGAATTGCGTCCGTTCAGCCAGCCCGCCTCCATACCGGTCCATCCGGCGGTTAGTGGCTGGGGACAGGAATTCCGAGATAAGGTATCCGGCGCTTCCCATAAGTTCAATTCCGTCAAATCCGGCCTTCACTGCCCTGACAGCCCCCGCTCTAAAACACGATACAATTCCGGAAATCTCCTGTTCTGTCAGTTCATGTGTCTTCTCCTTTGTAAATCGGCACACATATCCGGACGGGGCCACTGCCTTCCTGCCCTGATGTTCACTCTGTCTCGCATAAGCTCCGGCATGCATGAGCTGGAGAAAAATCCTGGAGCCTGCTTCATGGACCGCCTCTGTAAGCCGCTTCATGGAAGGTATACAGGAATCATCGCAAATCTGCATCATGCCTGCCGTGTTCTTTCCCGCAGGATCCACCCCTGCTGCCCCGGCTATGATGAGACCGGTCTTTCCTCTGGCTCTTTCCCGGTAAAATTCGATTACCTGGTCTGTCACATATCCGTCCCGGCAATATCCCAGATTTGCCGCTGTCATCACAAAACGGTTATTTATTTTACATGTTCCTATCATACATGGCGATAATGCCGGTCTCACTGTCACAACCCCTTCCCTGTTCCCCCTCTTTCCCGTCTATCAGATATAAAAGCAATTGTCGTGCCAACTCTCCTTTGGCTCAAAATCCCACCCTTTTACACTGTTTTCAGGTGAAATCTGTCTTAATCGCCGGATAATGTGTTTGTTTTTCGTACAGTCGGATCTTTTCTATAACCGCTCTATAAAAACCACAGGATCACAAAAAGCAACCCCCCAGAGTTGTGACGCTCTGAAGGGTTGCTTTGAAGGGTTGCTTTGATAGGGCTTAAGGCATGGAACAAAATCTAATCAATCCCCATACCGTCCACATCAATCCCATATTTTTTTATTTTTTCATAGAAGGAACTTCTGGAAATGCCAAGGGCCTCTATGGCCTTTGATTTATTGGAGAATTTCCTCAGGGACTCCAGAATCAAATCCTTTTCCAGGATGGCTGTCATCTCCTTTAAATCATAGTTGACCTCCTCCCCGCGGGATACATCCAGACTGCTTTTTGGCTGCATATACTGTGGCAGGGCGTAGATATCAATAATATCCTCATTACGCATGATACAGGCGTGTTCCAGCACATTCCTCAGCTCCCTCACATTTCCCGGCCAGTCATAGGAATTAAAACAGTTCATTACCCTGGGAGAAACCATCACATGGTCCCCGGCCAGCTTTTTCACAAGATGGTGTACCAGAACCGGTATATCCTCCCGCCTCTGCCTGAGAGGCGGAATCTTAATCTCAATCACATTGAGGCGGTAATACAAATCCTGACGGAATTTTCCTTCCTTAATCAAATCCTCCAGGTTCTGGTTGGTGGCCGCCACAATCCGCACATCCAGGGGGATGGGTTTGGAGGCTCCGATCCGCTCCACCTCTTTTTCCTGTATAACACGCAGGAATTTCACCTGCATATTGATATCCATGTCGCCTATCTCGTCCAGGAAAATGGTTCCTCCCTGGGCCATCTCAAACTTACCTGCCTTTCCCTCCTTCCTGGCACCGGTAAACGATCCTCCCACATAACCAAAAAATTCGCTCTCCAGCAGATTGTCCGGAATCGCCGCGCAGTTGACCTTGATAAAGGGACCGTCAGCCCTGGGGCTGTTGTCATGGATAATTTTTGCCATGACTTCCTTTCCGGTGCCGCTCTCGCCCCGAATCAGCACCGTTGCCTGGGATTTAGCCACCTTAATAGCCAATCCCAGTATTTGTTTCATATAGGCGTTTACCGTGATGAATTCCTTGGACCACTGGGCAATGGCCGGGTCATTTAACTGGTCCTGGAGAAACCGGGTCATCTCTTTTGTGCGGTTCAGCCTGGATGCCAGCTCCACGTACTTTGCCGTATTATTAAAGACTGAGACGCTTCCCACAATTTCTCCGTCATATTTTAATGGAAATGATATTCCCACCGAATCCACATTCAGTGATTTCAGGTATTCCAGCTGATGGACAATGGGCGTCCCCAGCTTCATCACATTAATAGCCGTGGTATCGCCTTCTATATCACTCAGCTTCTTGCCTATGATGTATCCTGTCTTGATTCCAAAGGACCTCTCATATGCCTGGTTGACATAAACAATATACGTTTCTCTGTCAATAATCATGACAACATCGTCTATATTGTCCATAATTTCCTGAAACAGTTTATTTTCAAACAGCTTTTCGTATTCCCCAGGTATCATATTATCTTCCACCACTCCTGTCATTGGCTTCATTGACGCACCAAACTGCCAATTGACTTAATTTTAACATAGCAGGAAAGTAATTTCAACAAAATACATCTGTATTTTCTCAATATGATTGTATAAAATCTCTAATTCTTATTCTGTTTTCTCCTTATTTCACTATACATTTCCGCCCAGTGTAGCTCCCATGTCAGCCACAATGTACTCGCCGGTCAGCATATTACAGCAGTCCGAGGCCAGGAACAAGGTAAGGGCGGCAATCTCCTGTACCGTGCCAAACCGTCTCAGCGGGATTCCTTTTAACACCTTATCCTTAAACTGGGGATTCTCCAGCTGCTCCGCATTCAAATCTGTTTTCACATATCCGGGACAGATTGCATTTATATTAATCCCGTACCGGCCCCATTCCCATGCCATGGACTTAGTCAGGTTAATCGCCCCTGCCTTTGAAGCGCCATAGGTGGACAGCTGGTTATTCCCCTTTATACCGCCGATGGAACACATGTTAATGATTTTACCTCCCTCACCCTGGGCAATCATCTGCCTGGCTGCAATCTGGGCTCCAAAATATACGCTCTTTAAGTTGGAATCAATCACCCTTTCATAATCAGACTCCGTCATGTCTGTCAGACGCTTGGTCACTGCCACTCCGGCATTGTTGACCATAATGTCCAATCTTCCATATCTCTCCACGGTCTTATTTACCAGGTTCTGGATTTCCTCCACATTCTGGACATCTGCCTTGATTCCCATGGCTTCGCCGCCCATAGCAGCCACTTCCTCTGTCACTGCGTCACAGTCCTCCTGATGGCGGCTGGTAATAACCACCTTTGCCCCATGGTAAGCAAACGCCATGACAATTCCGTATCCCAGCCCCTTGGTGCCTCCTGTCACAACCGCAACCTTACCGTTTAAATCAAATGTCGGCATTGCAAATGGCAACTTCTCTGTGTTCATATTCAATGTCCTCCTTATAATATAATGACCTTCTGCCTGATTTTATAATAAGCATGAAACATGCCAACCGCGGATCCCCCGGCAATCCCTGTGGTATCCCGCCTTTCATACATACATCTTCCCACATTGTTGTTCTTTTATCAAACATCAATCCTCAGCTTTGTTTTTTTTCAGAACAATTCAATCTCCCATTCCCATCAAACAACTGCTGTTTTGCATCCTTCCTCCTCTTTTTCAACTTGGTACAAATATTGCTTTATATATAATCACAAGAATGATTCTGCAGAAATCGGATTGGAAACAGAAAACTATAACTTAAGTAATGGAGAGGTATCGTATGAGTAAAAAAGCAGTCATTTTCTTCGCGGTCTGGACATCCTTCTGGTGTTCTGTATTTAACTATGTGTACGTAATGATTCCTGCTTTAAAAGGCCATCCCTGGATTATGTTTGTATGTCTGGCCGTTTTCTTTGGCATGGGCTCCACGGTAAAGGATGTTCCCCATCTCATGGCCAGCGCTGTGTGCGGTCCAGTCTGGGGACAGCTTGACCTGCTGCTCATGACATTCGGCATATTTGGTTCAGCCCTTGCAGGTTTTGGCCCCATATTGGTGGGAACCACCATCACAATGATTATCCACATTACATACCTGTGCAATACGCCGTTCAGGGATGTTCCAATCATATTTGCAGGCGTAGCCCTGACCTTTGCCTGCGGTATCGGATTCCTGGACATGGAAAACATACTCGGACTCATCCTGAGCATGCTGTTCGGCCTGGTTTTATGCGGTGTCTGCGCCTGGGGCCAGGCATACGGAATGAAAAAGTATCCACAAATGTCTTAACTATATTACAATATATCCAGAAAGAAAGGAAGGAAACAACATGGGGAAAATGATTCATACTGTATTAGGGCCAATCGAGGCAAAGGACCTGGGAAAAACACTGATGCATGAACACCTGATCTATGGATTCTGCGGTTTTCAGGGAGATTATACCCTGGGAGGATTTGATGAACTGCTGTGCATCAGGGAGAATATGAAATGGCTGACGCCGTTAAAAGAAAAATACGGATTCCGGACCATTGTGGACGCCACCAACAATGAATGCGGCCGCGATCCCTTTTTTCTGGCAAAAATGGCCACCATTATGGACCTCAACATCATCTGTTCCACCGGATACTACTACGAACCTGCCAGTGCTTTTATGTACTGGAAATTCCGCAGCGGATTCGCGGATGTAGAGACAGAAATGTATAAGATGATGCGCACGGAACTGACAGAGGGAATCGGCAACACAGGTATCAAGGCGGGTGTCATCAAGCTGGCTTCCAGCGCCAATCAGATAACTCCCTTTGAAGAAAAATTTTTCCGGGCAGCGGCCAGGGCCAACAGGGAAACAGGGGCCACCATCATCACTCACACAGAAGCAGGAACCATGGGACCTGAACAGGCGAAACTGCTCATTGATAACGGCGCCAATCCAAAGGATATTGCAATCGGCCACATGTGCGGAAATACGGACATTGATTACCATGAGCGGGTTCTGCAGTATGGTGTATTTGATTCCTTCGACCGTTTCGGCCTGGAAGGCGACCTGTTCCACACTCCCACGGATGAAGAACGCTGTGATGTGATTGCAGCCCTTCTTGACAAAGGATACGAGGACCAGATACTCATGAGCCATGATTCCGTGACCGTGGAACTGGGCCGTCCCCGTCCCGTACCAAAGGATGATCTGGATTTTATGGCTCATGCTAATATCCTGAATATTCCGGGCAGGGTCATTCCAATGCTGAAAGAGCGGGGGGTCACAGATGCCCAGCTTGACAAAATCTTTGTTGCCAATCCTGCAAAGGTCCTTGGTTAACTCACAGGAGGTGCATATGGCCAACCAATATGAATCATTTGAGAAGAAAAAATTCTTCTATTTTGCCACAGGACTGGTGGTGGTATTCATGGTGGGACTGGGATATACCTGGTCCATAGTCCAGACTCCCATCGTGCAGGCCATGGGCGGCGAATCCGTAACAGCCACTGTCGCTCTGTGCTACACAGTCACAGTCCTCTGCTCCACCATGTCCCCGACCTTGTTCGGAGGCTTTACAAAGCGTTTAAAACCCAATCAGATGGTCTTTACAGGAGGACTTTTATTCGGCCTTGGTTACCTTATCAGCGGGCACATAACCACCCTTCCCATGCTGTTCTTAACCTATGGTTTGGGAACCGGCATCGGCTCCGGCCTAATTTATCCTACCATGATGGGGTATTCCGCCTCCATTCTTCCGGAAAAACAGGGCATCTCATCCGGTCTCATGGCAGGCATCTATGGAGGGGCGGCCATTGTATGGTCCCCGATTCTGGCTGGTTCCATTGAAAACAAAGGCCTTACTTCCACCTTTAACTTCATCGGACTTGTCTGCCTGATTGTATTGATTGGAGCCAGCTTCATCCTGAAGCCAGTCCCTGAAGGATATGCGGATTACAAGAAAAGCCAGTTAAAGGATCTCAGGAAAAACCTTCCGGAGAGCCGTTCCAATCCCGCGTCCCCGGAGAAAGGGCCCGCTGTCAATCTCACCAGGGGGCAGATGGTCAAGACGAGCATGTTTTACGTTGCAGCTGTGGCCTTTGCCTTTGGCCTGACCTCCGGCATGATGGTAATCAGCCAGGCATCCCAGATTCTGCAGAGCAGCCATAACCTTACCCCCACCCAGGCCGCCGCCTATGTGTCCCTGTTTTCATTCATGAGCATGGCTGGACGTATCCTGTGGGGGGCCGTAACCGACCACACGGACAAATACGTCACACTCTGCATCATCTGCGCCATTCCCATTATCACCATGGGCGTGCTGTCCCTGTCCCCCAAAACCACCGCAGCCGTTGCCTGCATGGCCTTTACCGCTCTTTGTTATGGCGGTTTCGGCGGTACTATAACTCCCATTACCTCCGACCTTTTCGGCCCCAGGTATATAACGGAAAATTATGGAGTTATGTATCTGATGTTCGGCATAGCGGGATTAATCGGCCCGCGCGCAGCTGTTAAACTGAATGTTGGGGGTGATTACTCCAAAGCTTTTCTGGTAGGCTTCATCATGTCGGTGATTTCCCTTGCAGCTGCCTTTATTGTAAAGAAAAAGGTAAAAATATCGCTGAAACAGGCTTAATCTCAACAGAAAAAAACGCTGGGAACCCGTAAAAATAAAAGAACGTCCCTGTCCATTGTATTATATACTCCGGGCAGGGACGTCTTATTATTTCTCTTTTGTCTCAATCATCTTTTTAATATCTTCAATAAACGCATCCAACTGCGCAGCACCCAGGTCACCCTTATCCCGGCTTCTCACCGTGATTGCGCCCTCTGCCGCTTCCTTCTCACCCAGAACCAGCATATAGGGAACCTTCTCCAGCTGTGCCTGGCGAATCTTGTAGCCTACCTTCTCGTCCTTGTGATCCAGCTCCGTGCGGATGCCGGCTGCCTTTAACTTGTCATATACGCCGGTTGCATAGTCCATGGACTTCTCAGAAACAGGGATTACCTTAACCTGTACAGGAGCCAGCCATACCGGGAACTTTCCTGCAAAGTGCTCAATCAGGATACCGATGAAACGCTCAATGGAGCCAAAGCATACGCGGTGAATCATGATTGGACGCTTCTTGGAACCGTCCTCAGCCGTGTACTCCAGGTCAAACCTCTGAGGCATCTGGAAATCCAGCTGAATGGTACCGCACTGCCATGTCCTGCCAAGGGAATCCCTCAGGTGGAAATCAATCTTAGGACCATAGAACGCGCCGTCGCCCTCGTTTACAATATAATCAAGGCCCATGTCCTCCAGCGCCTTTCTAAGGCCGTTTGTAGCCATCTCCCAATCCTTATCAGAACCCATGGAATCCTCGGGTCTGGTGGACAGCTCCACAAAATACTCAAAGCCAAACTGTGTATACACTTCATTGATCAGCTTTGTTACACCCTTAATCTGGTCCTCAATCTGGTCATCCCTCATGAAGATATGGGCATCATCCTGGGTAAAGCAGCGCACGCGCATCAGACCGTGGAGCTGGCCGCTCTTCTCATAGCGGTGAACCAGACCCAGCTCGCCTACCTTTAAAGGCAGATCGCGGTAAGAGTGAGACTGATTCTTATAAACCAGCATTCCTCCCGGACAGTTCATAGGCTTGACCGCATAGTCTTCCTCATCAATCACAGTGGTGTACATATTGTCTTTGTAATGATCCCAGTGTCCTGAATTCTCCCACAGCTTACGGCTCAGAATAATAGGAGTGGAAACCTCCTGATAACCGTCCCTGTAGTGAATCTCGCGCCAGTAATCAATCAGGGTATTCTTTAATGTCATTCCCTTTGGAAGAAAGAATGGGAACCCGGGTCCTTCCTCCGCAAACATGAACAGGCCCAGCTCCTTGCCCAGTTTCCTGTGGTCACGCTTCTTTGCCTCCTCCATCATGGTCAGATAGCTTTCCAGGTCTGTCTTATTGGCAAAGGCGGTTCCGTAAATTCTGGTAAGCATCTTATTCTTCTCGCTGCCTCTCCAGTACGCTCCCGCTATACTCGTAAGCTTAAATGCCTTTACACCCTTTGTATACATGATATGGGGTCCTGCGCACAGGTCCACAAATTCGCCCTGCTGGTAAAAGCTGATGGTCTCCTCCTCAGGAAGGTCCTCGATAAGCTCTACCTTATACGGCTCGCCTTTTTCCTCCATGAACTTAATAGCCTCAGCCCTTGGAAGTACAAAAGGCTTAACCGGCAGATTTTCCTTTACAATCTTTGCCATCTCTGCCTCTAACTTCTCAAGATCCTCGGGAGTAAAGCCTCCCTCCCTGTCAAAATCATAATAAAATCCATCATCAATGGCCGGTCCGATGGCCAGCTTTGCATCCGGATACAATCTCTTCACTGCCTGTGCCAGTACATGGGATGCCGTGTGGCGTATGGCCCTTAATTCATCCTCAGCTTCCTGTACACTTCCGTCTGGTAAAATGATCTTCATACGAATCTCCTTTCTTCTGTGGGCCATTTCAGGCTCCATCTCTTTGGTGTTATTCTGATATGATGATTCCGGCTGTTCTGCTGAAAAACATTCCTTCTGAATATGTCCGCCGCCGGAATCCTGTGAAAAAGCGGGAAAACAAAAACCCCTGGACATATTCTTATGTCCAAGGGTGCATTCACACGGTTCCACCTTGATTTTCACTCATTTATCCCTTAACGCGGGGTACGGCGCCATTTCCCATCCTTCTCTGTGCAGTAACACCTGCCCGGACATCCCTGACGCGGCTCAGGACTGGTATTCGTCAATCTTTGGTATGCGGCCATTCCACCAACCGGCCTGCTCTCTGGATACTTCCCACTGACTACTGTTTCCCTCAATGCCTTTGCTGCTTATCGCTAATTTTGATTATATCACCTGACTCTGATTTGTCAAGACCGGCTTACACTGCTTTTTATTCCCATATAAGATCGTTCCGCTTATCTTTATCCACAATTCCACCCTCATCCTCCGCCCCTCTGTGGATAACATTTACTTTCCCCCGTATTTCTGTTAAAATATACCCAGCACAAAAGAAAAGAAGGTGAATCCATGAAAATTGTCATCATAGACGGACAAGGCGGAAAAATGGGTAAGTCAGTTATTGAACAGCTGAAAAAACGTTTTGCAAATCTGGAGACATATGCCATAGGGACAAACAGCATCGCCACGTCCGCCATGCTGAAAGCCGGCGCCACCTATGGCGCTACTGGTGAGAATCCGGTGATTGTCAATGCACAGGACGCAGATATCATCATCGGCCCCATCGGCATTGTCATGGCTAATTCCCTTTTGGGGGAGATTACGCCTGCCATGGCCACAGCCATTGGCATCAGTAAGGCATATAAGATACTGATTCCGGTCAACCGATGCAATCACTACATCGTAGGCTGCCAGAACAGTACCTTATCGGACTATATCAATATGGTATGTGATGAAGTAGGAAAGGAAGCAGGTATCAATGAGAACCATTGAATTTAAAATGGAACGCCAGGGGCTTGTGAACAAAGGAGACAAAGTAAAAATAATCGAGCGGGAAGGAACCAGCAGCTACAGCTATATCATTGATCCGGCTGTAGCCATGTCCGGCTGCTTCGCCGCCCGTTACCGCATTAAATCCGAATACGGAATCGTTAAGGACATCCGCGAAAATTCCCGCGGGTTCTATGTGATAGTAGATTTTGACGAGGATGAACCCCGGTAATATGAGTCTTCCCTTTATCCCAAAGGCACTATCTTTACCTCTGCAGACGGTTCCGTCACCGGTGGTACCGTAGACGCCGGCGCCGTGGGTGCTGGCGCCGGAACCGTTGGCGATGGCGCCGCAACTGTAGGTACTGGTGCCGGAACCGTGGGTACTGGTGTATCCCCATGAGGTCTCTCCGTGCTGATTACAGGATTGTTATTTACATTCGGGTCCGCAGGTGAGACAGTCTCTGTGGAACCCGGAGGCATGGTCTCAATGGGCTGGATTATGTCCTCTGTCTCCTGGGATTCGCTGCTCTCCTCTGATTCTGTTTGGGGAACCATATCAATCAGGCTTCTGTCCCCGGCATCCAGCTCAATGGCTTTACTCCACAGGATACTGGTTATACCGCTGTTTTTGTCCCACGCACAATCATGCCACAGACAAATGACCTTGCCGTCCCTGGCCATTACAATTTCCAGCATGTCATTTCCGTCCACATGCTTTCCGGTCCGCGCAGATTCATCCTTTATCTGATAAATATTCCCATCTCTTGCTATTATAACAGCTGTGCCGTACGCCTGTTTCCAGATAGCGGGATTATATTCTCCAAATATCTGGCCCTCGTCTTCGTAGTAATACATATTCTGCATCACACCAGGGAAACGCTCTGACACTGCCTGTTTATTCTGCCCGTCCAAATCAGTTCTGAAAATCTGGCTGTACCACTCTCCTCCGGTACCCTTATCCACATAACTGCTGTAATAGATCTGGTTATCCACAATGCAGTAGCTCTGTACACCGTAGTTTTCCCTGATAATGGCAGTATCGCTCCCATCGCTTTTTACACAGACCGAAGATTTTGTCCCGCTGCCCCCCAGATAATAGGTCTTGCCGCCAATGGTTACCTGGCCGTGTTTTACATATTTTATCTTTCCGTCTTCCTCAATCCTGTAATCACGGTCTCCAATGCTGACACTGCTGCCGCTTTCAGCAACCGCAGGATTTCCCATGCCGTCCACCAGATAACAATTGCCATCTTTTATGACCACCGAATACCTGGCCTCACCAGTGGCCACCTCAGTCCCTGAGGTGGTCTGATACATTTTCCCGGCCTGAGAGTAATAGATAATATCCCCCAGCACCATATAGCCATCCACATTCTCAGCAATCAGTTCCTTGGTGTCACTTCCGGGCCTCATGCGGAACAGCTTATCGCAAAGCCCCCTCTCGGCCTCAGAAAGGCCCTGTTTCTGGCTTTCCTTTACCTTAGGCAGAAAATATACGTAATCGCCGTAAGCACGCATAGAATTCCTTGTGGTCTTTTCCGGGGCCGTTTCCCCTCCCAGCACCACCACCTTGTTCTCCACCGTCTTGCAGTACAGTATCGTCTTAAAAATTCCTGTATCCTCCGCTCTCAGATAACACCAGAATGCGTTGGTCCTCACCAGGCTGTCCAGGTTCTCGCCGGTGTTCTCAGGTACATAGTCCAAATCAATCTGGATATTCTTCAGATATCCCTTTGTATCGTGTAAGGTATATGTCTGTCCTTCCTGTTTCAACTCGCCGGTGGCCATAATGCCGTCACTGTCAAAATAATAGAGGAAGCCCTCTATATCCTTCCACTGGTCTGTCACATACTCCTTTTCATCCAGATAATACATCCACCCTTTATCTGTCTCATTCCATCCGGCCTTTGGTTCATCCTTGGTATCTATGGTGATGGAAGGCATCTCCTTTTCCTCAGTAGTGAAATCCAGATTTTTATAATCCGACCGTATTTTTCCAACCACGGACATGACAACATATACGGCAGCTGTCATGATAATAGCTGCCGTGATAATCAAAAACACGGTCTTGATTGGTGAGTCCTTTTTTTTACGCCATCTGCTCATTCATTTTCCCCTGGTATCTTTTGTTAGTAGTATATCTAAACCTTAAAACATTATTTATACTATCAGACTTCCGGCATTTTTACAATGAAGGAAATCTTACAATAAAACAAAAAAAGCACCTATCAATAAGATAAGTGCTGAGTGCCCAAAGTCGGAATCGAACCAACGACACGAGGATTTTCAGTCCTCTGCTCTACCAACTGAGCTATCTGGGCATCTGATGAGCGTGCCGGGATTCGAACCCGGGACAACTTGATTAAAAGTCAAGTGCTCTACCGACTGAGCTACACGCCCATAAGGTTAAGTTTTTGCAAAAAAAAATTGCGGGGGCAGGATTTGAACCTACGACCTTCGGGTTATGAGCCCGACGAGCTTCCAGACTGCTCCACCCCGCGCTAATATATAATTATAAATGTTTTAAAATGTTTTGTCAACCAACATTTTAAATGGGCGAAGGTGGATTCGAACCACCGAAGGCATTGCCAGCAGATTTACAGTCTGTCCCCTTTGGCCACTCGGGAATTCACCCTTATTGAATTAGTATATACACTTTTCTGTAAAGAATACTTAAATGGGGCCTACAGGGCTCGAACCTGTGACCCTCTGCTTGTAAGGCAGATGCTCTCCCAGCTGAGCTAAGACCCCAAATTGCATATGTTGTATCGCATTATAAAATGCAAACGACCCAGAACGGGTTCGAACCGTCGACCTCCGCCGTGACAGGGCGGCGCTCTAACCAGCTGAGCCACCGGGCCATTA
>JAJQEA010000010.1 GCA_021201905.1 Clostridia bacterium | reverse complement strand
TCATTACCCTCATAATCATAATTGAACATCGTAAAATTACTCTTGTTTAATTCTATGAGTAATTCATCTGTATTCTTAATAGCAGCGGCCACAATATTCCCCTTTCAAGTCCATTTTTACGTTCTGTCTAAATAGCCAAACCAATCATTATGTCAAATATTCTACCATAATACGGTAAATCCGTCTATGTTACCATCCACACTTTTACCTGCCATAGGGCGGGGGATGAAGAAAAACAACAGGCTGTCTTCTGGTTGGTGGGAGAGCAGCCTGTTGTTTTATACAATTTTTTCAGATAAACTGGAAGTGTTATTATTGTGAAATCATTTCTTCTGCCATTGTCCCATCTATGGGATAGGTTTCTGTTTCAAAAACCATTTTTAAAAAAACGCAATTTCTAATGGTAATTCATGGTAGATATCTTCAATGGTAGAATAATTTTCCTCCCATAAATCATCATGGAAAATATATCCTATATGATTGTTTTTTAAATTAATAGTAAGCAAATCTCCATTTAATCCACTCCCTATTACCAACAAATTGTTTTCACTACATACAGCTTCTTGACATTCCATCAATTCATTTACGCTATATAGCGTTGTCCATGTACTTCCAAATTGTGTTATATGCCATTTAATTGTCTTTCCCATACATTTCAAGTATTCTTTTACATTGTCTGGGAGCGACATTAAACATGGGATATTGGCTATATCTATTTGCTGAAAATCGACATGATTTCTTCTGAAAATTTCCTCCACTTGATTTGTGTCCATGCATAACACCACCATTAAATAAATTTAGAATCTTAGCGCAAGATACTCTTGGCTCACACCATTTTCCAAAAGTATTTTTGAGATTTCATTATATAAATCCAACACCGCTTTCCCTTTGTATGGAGGATTACCTATGATGGCCACATTAGCTCCATCTCGAAAGGCTGAAATGTTGAAGACAGTAATTATGTTGGAAAAGGATTCCTCAGGGGCGAATTCAAACGTATTGGTGAACCCATCCAGCACTACCGGAAACTCAATTTCCTTATATCTGCAGACATCCAAGTGGGAGAGCATGGCGTTCTTAATCATGTCTATATAGTTTTGGCTAATCGTAATGATAAGGGAATCAACGTTTGTGTCGGCATGCATCCCGGGCGTATTAAAATATAGGCACCGAACATTTCCTTTTTTCACACCTTCCATCACATCCACTTGTGATATTGTATATTCCCATGCATCAGCCAGGGTATATCGGAAGATGCGTCTCTCTTTTACGGATTCTTTTGTGTTTTGTGATAGCATACTGTTTTACCCCCACCATAAAGTTAAGCTAACAATAAAAGCCCTCTTTTACACTATCGCTCCATTTTCTATTAAACAAATCCTGATTTCTTAGCTCTGCTCAACCCACCGATACAAACCGGAATTTGTTAAATTGCTTTAATAAAAAACATTTCCATAGGCTGTGCATAAGCAGGAACATCAATCACCAAACTGCCACAATCCTTGTAACCCAATTTACGATAAAAGTTCTGTGATGTTTCATTAACTTGTGTAGATAATAATAACATACCATATCCCTTTGCTTTCATGTCATGTTCCCAATATTCTATTAATTGTTTCCCATAACCTTTTCCACGATAAATTTTATCAATCATAAGCATTGTACAAAATGGAGTATTATCCCAAAATAGATTATATCTTAGCAACCCTATTGGTTTATCATTTATTAAAATAACATAGCCTCTTTGGGAATGTACCTTATTTGCAAATTCTACTTCAGATAAATGTTTATCAAGACTAAACCAAAACTGTTTATGAGAACTTTTCAAATATCTAATTTCTATCATATACGTTCCTCACAAATTTCGAGTGCTTATATTTTCTATTTCATATTGTTAATAAATTCGATGAAATTCCCGCCCACTTTTACTAATGCATTCTCTGGGTTTTCATCATCAATGCACTCGCTTACAAAATAGTAGATACTGCCATAATCATAATCCCTGGTGCTAAAGCAGAAGTGTTCTCCGCCATCATCGTGTCCAAAAGGAATCAACCATTTTATCCACCAATCTTCAAAATAGACTTCTTTTAATATGTTTTCAAATTCGCCCTTTACCGTATAGAATTTATGGAAACTTGTGCTGCTTTTCCAATCCTCCTTTTGCAGGCAAACTTCCCTTCGCTTCAGATTACCGCCATTATATTGAAGATAAAACAATTTCATTTCATTAGGGAATTTGAAACCGTATACCTCTTCAAGTTCTGACAAATCGTCTGCGCAAGCTTTTTCGCAGGTAGACAGTATTTCATTTGTAAACATTGTTTTCCCTCCATCAACTTCCGGTTCGTGCTGGTGTGCATCCAACGTAATGATGCCGATTCCGTTTTGAACCATCAGAAACCGGTTCTTATAGCAATATCATTCTACCATAATACGGATTTTTCGTCCATGTCATCCCACCACAGGACAAAGACTTTGACAGTGGCGATGTAAATAACAACAGGCTGCCCTCTGGTCGATAGGAGAGCAGCCTGTTGTTTTATCTAGGACCCATGATTCCCGATTTATCAGCCCGATAAGTGGGGATTTATTCCTGTTCACTTCCGAGATTTTTCCAGCCATACCTGGCAATAGAAATTCCGATGGAAATTTCGCTTACCGCTTCATCAATTATTCCCGCCCACGTTCCAACAATAATATTATAAATAATCCAAAGTGGTGAATTAATTAGCATAGTCACCACCCGTATTGTTCTCGCATTATAAGTATATGCTCCAATGGTAACTGCTATATTTGCTGCAACAGGTAATATACTAATCCATCCGACCCAGGTAAATATCAAGGCAGCAACCTGCATAAAGCAGAGAATTATGCACATTTTTTTGCTTCTGCCAAAGTCCCACCTGCTGCTTAAGCAAAATGAACGAATGGCGTTTATAATATAACTTACTCCCCCAGTTATAGCTCCTAAAAGAAATAAATGAATTGTATATAACAAGTAAGATAGAAATTGAAATCGGAATAATGTTTGATTGTTTCGGCACTGGAACGATACAAAGAACAATATGGCTCCAACGAAGCCTATAATTTGAATCACTATGTATGATTTTGTCAACTTAAGCTTCCTCCCACAAATCCCGATTGAACTTTTATGTATTCACGCCAGACACCCCTCCATCCTGTTCACGGGAGCGGTTGATAAGGAACCGAAGCCGGAACATCCCGTCTTCCGTCACGCTGTACTGGTATACCGCCTTGTGCTTTGTGAAAAAGGCGGCCATGCTGCGGGTGCCCACGCCGTGCTCCGGCTCGGAGGAGATGGGGAGGCCGTCGCTGTCAAATACCACAGTCCCGTCACAGGTGTTGGCAAACTCGGCACAGAACATAGGGGAAGACACTGCCGAGACCTCAATGCGCCGGGGCGCCCCCTCCGGCAGCTTCTCACAGGCGTGGATGGCATTTTCCAGTGCATTCGCAAACACGGTGGAAAGTTCCGCCTCATCCACCAGCAGCTCTGGGGCCAGGGTCATGCGGATGTCCACCTGGATGCCCCTGGCCCGGGCCTGCTCCTCATAATAGGACAGCAGCGCGTCAAGCACGGGGCTGCTGCAATAATGGTTCAGGGCAGTATCCTTAAGTTTGGCGTCCGATTTCCCCAGATATTCCAGGGCCCCGGCAGTATCGCCCCGCTCCAGCATGGCAGCCAGTGTGTGTAGGGTAAAACGCATATCGTGGCGGTAGAGCCGCATTTTCTCCTCGCTGGCCGTCACCATATCCTTCTGGCGGCGTAGGGCGGATACCTGCATTTCCAAAAGCTGCCGCTCCTCCCTCAGGGTGTTTTCCCGTGTGATTTTATGAAATAGGATGAATACTATCCCATAGGCTGCTATCAGCATGACAAGAGCGGCGGCTGTGAGACCGATGCTTTCCGGGTAATCCTGCCGGGGCCGGAAATTCAGGAGGTACAGGAACATCCCATAGAACACCAACGGCATCAGGCAGAGCAGCCCCCATCCCCGCTGCATGGAGGAGAGGGTAGCCAGATAGGCCGGGCAGAAAAAGCGGTACAGCAGATAGAGCAGCGGGATGGTCAGCACAAGGCGGGAGAGGATATCCACCTCCGGGCCGAAGCCATACACATGTGTCAGCAGAAATCCCGGAAGTGTGACAATGCCGCAGGTGCTAATCGCCGTCAGCAGGTTGAACAGCAGTGGCAGTCCCTTCTGTATTGGAAATCAGAAAAATTACTGCCAGCGCCAGACCGTTGGTCGTCACCGGGTACAGGGTGAATAAGGCCTGAATGCCAAACAGCCAAAAGACCAGCAGGTTGATAAGGACAATCCCCAGGGTGCCAATAAACAGGATGGTCAGGGATTTTTTAAGGCTGTATTTCCAGTCGGTGAGCAGGAACATCATGCCGATTCCGGTAAAGGTCAGTAGGACATAGCGGACCGCAGCCACCGCAGTCATAAATTCAGCCCCCTTTTCAGGACGAATTCCATAAACTGCTTCCGCACATCCCTGCGCTTCAGGCGTGGAATCAGGATTTTGCCGCCCTCCCGCATCTGAAGGCAGTCCGGTTCCATGCGCTCTACATAGAGCATATTCACAAGGAATGACGTCCCAACCCGCAGGAACCGTTCATCCTCCAGCAGGGGTGTGACGGCCTCATCAAAGGAGCCCCGCCTTGGGGCCATGATGGTCCGCTCTTTGGAGAGATAGTAAACTGTCGTGTGGTTGTTGCCCTCCACATAGCGGAGTTCACAGGGACGGATGAGGGAGATGCAGTCCCGTGTTTTGACAGTCAGCATCCTGGACTGCTCTTGGACCATCCTGTCCAGCAGCCGGTCCAACTGGGCGAACAGCGCCTCACGTTTTAAAGGCTTTAACAGGTATCCTGACGCCTGTACGCTGTAAGAATCCAGCGCATAGTCCGGGGAGTTTGTGAGATAGATGATGACCGCATCTGCATCCCCCTCCCGGATGGCCGCCCCAAGAGCCAGGCCGTCCGGCTCCGGCATCATCACATCCAGCAGATAGAAGGGGAAGCCTCCCTGGGTATGGATACATTCCAGCAGCTCGTGGCCGGACTGGAACATCCGCAGTTCAAAGGGGGTCTCGGGATGGAGGTGGGCGTACTCCGCGAGCAGTTCAGCCACCTCATTCATTTCCTCTATTTGGTCGTCACAGATAGCGAGTTGCAGCATGGGCCGCACCTCCTTTCCAAAAATTCCTGGGCTGACAGTCAATTTTCGTGCATTCAAGTGCAAATTTCGTACATTGGCCCACAAATCATTCTTTTTTCGTTAAAATAGGAGCAGTAAAAGCAGTCTAAACACAATAGAGGGAACAGGAGGGGTTGACAATGGGTATGGGCATGGAAACAAACTACTTTGCCAAAGACAGCCCGCTGAAAGCGCTGAAAGGACCCCGGGTAGGCCAAAGTGTCTGGCCGCTCCAATACTGCCCGGTGTTTACGCCCCGTGCCGCCGCAGTGTTGGTGGAGCGGGAGTGCTGGTACTGCAAATATGCAGATTTCCATCTGAAGGAACGTGTGCCTCTGGATGTGGGAATCTGCTGCTGGCCCAACATACAAACCGACTGAGTGTTGGGAAACTTATATTTATTCTATCGCAAGCCGGTGCAGTTTGTCAAACCTGATAGGACGATGTGTCCATCCGGAAGCCGCCAGGCTGGCGTGTGTGGCTGTCCGCAACATGGCGGAAGCAGTTGCAATCAGATAAAGGGATTTAAAAAAAGAACTGGAAAAGGAATGGAAGTCTATGGATAAGCGAATGCGGAGATTAGTAAGTTTTTTCTTGTACGCTGTAGCGGTGATACGGGATAATGGGGAACGGTCATGGAAG
>JAJQEA010000257.1:307-5942 GCA_021201905.1 Clostridia bacterium | reverse complement strand
TGGAGGGGCTTCGCCACATTGGCCCCGCCGTAATCCACAATAACTGTCTCCGGCTTCTCAGGCGCTTCCAGTCCCAGCTTATCTGCCTGGGCCATGGCACCCGCGTACTCTGCCAGAAACGCCTCTGACAGCTTCAGGTTGATGAATCCCGGCATCACTGCCACTGCCTCGGAAAAAACAGGGTGGGATCCGCCTGAAACCAGATGCTCCACCACCTGGCTGGCTATATCGATGGGCTTCTTCTTATATGCCTTAGCCGCTGCCATGGCACCGTTGCACTGGTACTCACACAGGTCGGGACGGTTGGATAAAACCACCTTTGCGAATGAATCCTCATATCCGCTGGCTATAAACGCCTGCTTTAATTCCCGCTCCATCATATCCAGAATCTTATTCACAATGTATACTCTCCTTTACTGTGACAATAGGTCTTTCCTTTTCCCGGAAAGTTAAAAACTGCCCCGGCATATACCGGAGCAATTCTTACAAACCGCCTCCCAGGGCGTATCCCACAAGTTGTATTATACTCGTGACAGATATTCGCCGGTTCTGGTGTCAATCTTAATCTTATCGCCGATTTCCACAAACAACGGTACGTATACGGTTGCGCCTGTCTCCACGGTTGCCGGCTTATTGGCGCCGGTTGCGGTATCACCCTTGAAGCCCGGCTCTGTCTCTGTAATCTCCAGCTCAACAAACAGCGGAGGCTCCACAGAGAATACGTTGCCATTGTAAGAGCAGACCTTACATACTTCGTTCTCCTTCACAAACTTCAGGGCATCGCCGATGATATCCTGGTTCAGGGCCACCTGGTCATAGGTCTCCTGGTTCATAAAGTTATATAATTCTCCGTCGGCATACAGATACTGCATGTCCACTCTGTCAATTCTGGCCTGAGGGAACTTCTCTGTAGGACGGAAGGTGCGCTCTACCACGCCGCCGTTGATTACATTTTTTAATTTTGTACGCACGAAAGCCGCGCCCTTGCCTGGCTTAACATGCTGGAATTCCATAATCTGGACAACCTGTCCGTCAATCTCCAGTGTAATGCCATTTCTAAAATCACCTGCTGATATCATAAAGATATTCCTCCTTGAGTTCGTTCATGACGCTTGCCTAAGCGCCCCATAAGTCTTTAATCTTTTATATTCTATACTATGTAGGGAGCATTTTCAAGTTCTTTTTTAACGGCAGTATAAATTTCTCCCTTTTTAGCATGTTTTATCCACTGCCCTGCGGTGAATCTCTTCCACGATGTCATCCACGTCCCGTCCGTTCACATCCACAATGATATGAGAGGCTTCCAGGTAATGGGGTTTTCTGGACTCCAGAAGGCTTATAATACGGCCCATCACATCGCTGCCGTGAAGCATGGGACGGTCCGACACATCGGCTCCGATTCGTTCCATGACCGTCTCTGGCAGGACATCCAGATATACCACAGTACCCAGCTGTTTTAAAAGCGCCCTGTTTTCCGCCCTGAGAGGCAGTCCGCCGCCCACGGAGATCACAGACCTGCCGCCCTGCTTCAGCAGCTTCTCCAGTACGCCTGTCTCCAGGCGCCGGAAGGCTTCCTCTCCCTGGGTGGCAAATATGTCGGATATGGCCATACCGGCTGCCGCCTCGATCTCCTTGTCCGTATCAATCAAGGGCATTTGGTAGCGTGCCGCGAAATGTTCTCCCACGCTGGTCTTTCCCGCTCCCATGAAGCCAATGAGGATCAGGTTCTCTCCCCGGCCCTCCCCGGCCTGTTTTTTTAACAGATAATCTTCTATCATCTGCTTTGCCGCCTTGATGGTCCCGCTGTCCACCTGCATCTGGGGATTCCACAGTTCATAGGCAATCACACCCTGATACAAAAGCATGTCCAGACCGTTTACAGCCCTTCCTCCCGCCTCCTGTACCATTTTCATGAACCTGGTCCTGGCGGGAGTATAGACAATGTCCACACCTGTATGAATCATCTCATAAAACCCGGGATCCTCAATCACCACATCCTCCACATGGGGATGCATGCCGACGCTGGTGGACTGTACGGCCAGATATCCGCCCTTTCTGGCAGGAAGCTTCCTGTATCCCCCCAGGGGCAGGGCCTCCGCCAGAGACCTGCCTGTCAGTGCGTTGATGCAGTCTGCCAGCTCTTTGGCCCTGGTTTCATTCCGGTTGAGGATGTGGATGCCGGCAGCCCCGCCCTTTGCCAGCACATAGGCGGCCGCCTTGGCCGCGCCTCCGGCCCCAATGAGTACACAGTGTTCTCCTTCTGTCCGGATACCGGCCTGGGAAAAGGCCCTCTTAAGGCCCGCGCCATCTGTATTATAGCCCTTGTAGCCCCCATCTGTTCTGACCAGTGTATTGACTGCCCCGATGGCCCTGGCATCCTCATCCAGCTCAGACAGAAACTCCATAACCCGCTGTTTATGGGGAACCGTCACATTCATCCCCAGTATATTCAGGGCATAGGCCCCCTTTACCGCGTCCCCAACCCTGTCTTCCTCCACCTTAAAAGGAACGTAGGCTAAGTTCACCCCTGTTCTCTGCGCAAAAAAATTATGCATCATGGGTGACATGGAATGCTCCACCGGATTTGCAATCAGCCCGCATACTCTTGTCTTTCCGTCCATTGTCTCACTTTACTCCCTGTCTTGGTTTATGTCTCTGGCATGTTTTTTATAAAAATACAACACCGGCTTTTCCAGGTAACGCTTCAGCACAATCTGTATCTCCTCCCTGGGGTTCATGGGCCTTACCAGGATACTGTAGAGGCCGGCCCTGTTGGCACCGTACACATCCGTAAACAGCTGGTCCCCCACAAAGAGGGTATGTTCCCTGTCCGTCCCCATAAGCTCCATGGCCTTCTCATATCCCCTGACCCCCGGCTTGCCCGCCTTATGGATATAGCAGGAACCCACCAAATCCGCAAAGGGCTTTACCCTGGGCTCCTTATTGTTGGACAGAAGGCATGTCTTCATTCCCAAGGCGCGAAGCCGCTCAAAGAGTTCAACCGCCTGTCCGTCTGCCGGCGCATCGTGAGGCACCAGGGTATTATCAATGTCAAAAATCACACCCTGCATTCCCTGTGCATGATAATAGTCAAAGGGTATCACATAGGCGGATACCTCATAACGGCGGGGATAAAACATTTCCAGCATACGTATCAGTATTCCTTCCAAATCTATTTTTTCAGCAATTTTCCAATTTCGTCTATGAATGTATTCACATCCTTGAACTCACGGTAGACAGAGGCAAAACGCACATACGCCACCTCGTCCAAGTCCTTAAGCTTTCCCATCACCAGCTCTCCGATGGCGGAGGTAGGCACTTCCTTTTCCTCCATGTTGAAAATCTGGTTCTCAATCTCATCAATCATGGAATTAATCTGCTGGGGGGATACCGGCCGTTTATGGCAGGAGTGGATGATTCCCGCCTCAATTTTGGAACGGTCATACGTCTCCCTGGAATTATCCTTCTTTATTACCATTAACGGCATGGTTTCCAGCTTCTCGTAGGTGGTAAAGCGCTTACCGCAGCGCTCACACTGGCGGCGCCTGCGTATGGAGCTGTTGTCATCTGCCGGGCGGGAATCTATGACCTTGGTGTCTGCTTCATTACAATAGGGGCATTTCATCTGGGTTACCCTTCCTTTCTTTTTTCACGTATCGTCTTAAACGCTTCATATATTTTAACCGAAGAAAGTATGAATCGCAAGGACTTTGTTCTTTTTTCATTACGGTATGGACGAAATCCCCTCCCCGCTTTATAATGAATCCAGACAAATCCAAAAAGATTACAGGAAAGGTGCTCTTTATCATGAAAAATGTTATTATAAAACAAACTGTACTTGGACAGGGAATGCCGAAAATATGCGCCCCGCTGGTGGAAAGGGATACCGAATCCCTGATTCACCAGGCAGCAGCCTTCACAAAGCAGCCTGTGGATGTGGCTGAATGGAGAGCGGACTGGTTTGACTCCATACTGGAGCCGGGCATCCTGGACCTGGTCCTTCCCGGTCTGGAATCTGCCCTGAAGGACATTCCCCTGCTCTTTACCTTCCGCACCCAAAGGGAGGGCGGCCATCTGCCTGCTCCGCTCCCGGCCTACCGCTCCCTGGTGGAACAGGCCATCTGCTCCGGCCATGTCCATCTGGTGGATGTGGAGCTTTTTTCCGGTGACGATATGGTACGTGAAACAGTGGAACTGGCCCACAGACACCAGGTACGCGTCATCCTGTCCAACCATGATTTTGCGGCCACTCCAAAAGAGGAGGAAATTCTTTGCCGCCTGCGCCACATGGAGGAGCTGGGGGCAGACATAGCTAAGATTGCGGTCATGCCCCAGTCAGCCAGCGATGTGCTGACCCTTCTTTCCGCCACAGACAAGGCCAGCCAGTCCCTGTCCTGCCCGGTCATCACCATGTCCATGAAAGGCACCGGGCTCATAAGCCGTCTGTCAGGGGAGGTATTCGGCTCCTGCCTCACCTTTGGCTCTGTAAAAGAAGCCTCTGCACCAGGCCAGATTGAAGTGGGAAAGCTGAAGGACATCCTGGCCGCCATCCATGAAAACATGTGACCATTTCATGGTACCTTTCACAGATTATTCACATTTCCACCATAAAATCTTCACAATTCATTTGTATAGTTAGACTTGTAAAAAGCAAATGCTTTTTATACAACTTTTTCTCACAAGCCGGCCGGCAGGGGAGACCCTGGCGGCCACTCCTCTGTCCCGCGCGTCGAAAAAAGCGCGAATCCCGCTGGAATCCGCGCCCCATGTCTCTTTTCAGCATTTAATGCTTTCCGTCACATCTTTTTCTTTAATGTCCACCAGTATGATATCGTTTCCCACCTGGCAGATGTCACAGAACGGTATCACATATTCCTTCTCCCGTCCCAAAAAACCGCATATGCAGCCCGGTCCGGGCACAATCAGGGCCAGCAGACAGCCTGTTTCCATGTCGAAATCCACATCTCCCACAAACCCAAGGCGCTTGCAGGTCTTTACATTAATCACTTCTTTTTGTTTAAGGTCGTAAATCCTCACGGTCCACAGCCTCCCGGCTTCTCTTGCTACCTACTATATGCCGGGCACCGTCCCATTAAAACCTGATTTTAAAATAATTCAGGCCTCCATCCACGAAGCAGCCAATCAATTAGCCAATCAATTCAGCTCTGGTATGACAGCGAACACCTCAACCACAACCAGGAAGATGATGACAACCACGGTGATTGCAATACCGACAATGGAGAGTATCAGTCCGGCCTTTGCCTGGCTGTCCATTTTGTCTCCTTTTTTTGACATAATGGCAAATATGATTCCGAGTACGCCGAACACAATGCCGAACAGCATACAGCAGCAGATACTGCACAGAGAAAAAATCCCCATGACCAGAGATGCCGTTGCCATATTGTTCTTTTCCTGGTACACAAGCGGGTATGACTGGTACTGGGTCTGGTATTGGGTCTGATACTGGGTCTGGTATTGTCCGCTCCCGCCCGGCTGGCCGGCGGCGCTTTCCTGGCGGCTGTCACTTTGGCTGAAACCACCTTCCCGGTCGCCGCTGCCCCTTTGACCGGTCCCTGGCTGACCCTGATTTGCCACCGGCAGCCTCTGGCCTGCATCCGGCTGGCCCTCCCTCTGT
>JAJQEA010000257.1:0-297 GCA_021201905.1 Clostridia bacterium | reverse complement strand
CCTCTGTTCTCTCTGGCCTGTTCCCGGCTGCCCCTCCCCCCGGCTGGCTTTGGCCGTAAAAAGCCGGGGCCGGCTTATATACCGGCTGGCTGTCATTTGCGCTGGCGCCAGTATTCTTTCCCGGGTCATATTCGCTCCCGGATTGGGCTGGTTCCCAGGGACTTCCCAGATAAGGCTTATCCCCTGTATCGCTCCATCTGTCTTCCTGTGAGGGTGCATCCATGGGGCTGCTCCAGCCATCGGCTTCATCCCGGACGTCGCTATTTGGGCCCGCGGTTCCCCAGTTCGCGGTTCCCC
>JAJQEA010000146.1 GCA_021201905.1 Clostridia bacterium | reverse complement strand
AGAGAGAATACTGCCGGGTAGGAAGCTGCCGGGTAGAATACTGTCGGAGAGCGCGAGATACGCTTCTCCGGTTTTTTTTTTATTTGAATGTATTTACGCTTTGTCAAATTTTCATAAAACCTTAATTTATGACCAGATTGTAACCATAATTTGGTAGACTGAATTTAGTTGATTGCGGATTTGTTCTAAATGATATGGGTTACAGACGTAATGAGAGGAGAGGCAGTATGGATGGTCAAAAAGGGTTTGGTATAAGGAAGAAGACATTACATGATTTGCAGAAATGGTGGTTTTCATTTTTGCTTGCAGCGGCCATGGTACTGACCAATGCAGGCACCGGGTTAAATACTGTTTATGCGGCGGACTCGGCGGATTCCGTTGTATTTACAATGGACGGAGGTCAATTGTTGGATGCAATCCGGGAAGCCATTGCCGGTAACAACCAAGTGACAATCAGCGACCTTGATTTTACAAATGGAAAGGTTGCGGAATTTGAAAGCTTATTTTTCGGACAGGGAAAATTGATGGAAGTATTTCCGGAGCCGGATGGGGGAAGTGTGGATACAGAGCTAAGAGTGTTCATACGATTGCCGGAAGATGCCGACGATATGTATATGGTAACGGGTGATGAAGAGATTATTTTCTTGTATGTGAATAATGGGGAAGATACTGTTAGCTGTACCACCAATATCATAAGATTGGATGGCGGAGAAGAAAAGGTCAAAAAGACCAGACGTGTTACTGTAAAGAATTTCGAGGCTGCATATGGGGATGAAGAGGTAAATTATATTTCAAAACCCGTGGAAGAAACCCAGGAATCAATACCGGATAATGAAAAAGGAACAGATGAAAATGAGGTGACGGCAGAAACCCCTGGAGAAAATCAGCAGGAGTCTGAGAAAGCAGAGGCGGAATCAACAGAGACAGCGGAGCCTGAGAAGGAGGCAGAGAAGGCTGATGAGGCAGAAAACGTTGATGAGACAGGGAAAGCTGATGAGATAGAGAAGGAAGCCGAGATTGAGAAAAAAGTCGAATCAGAGGAAGCTGACGAGACAGAGAAATCTGATGAGACAGAGAAAGCTGACGAGATAGAAAAAGAAGCCGAATCGAAGGAAGCTGACGAGCCTGGAACAGAAGGAGAAGGCCAGATTGCATCCATTATCCGTCATAACGCGCCGTTAGTTGGTGACAGTGAGGACGGAGAAGTAACGGAATCACCCAAGACAGATGCAGTAAATGAATCTGAAGCGGATAGGGAAACAGAAGCTGTTGATAAAACAGAGGAAACCACAGAAAAAGCAGCTGAGCCAGACACCAAGGAAGGGACTGAAGGCACAACAGCAGAAGAGGCGGACGAGACAACAAAAGCTGCACAGGAGGAAACCACAACCGCAGCGGCTGATGATACAGAGGTAACCACAGCGGTTCCTGAGAAAAGTGAAAGCAGTGAAGCAGTACCGGATACTTCAATAAAAGCAGAAACACCAGAAAAACTGGCGGTTGCAACTTCATCTGACGCAGCTGAAAAAGAGATACAAAATGACACCGGTAAAACAGGCGCCAGTGGTTTGGTTGGCATGGGGAACTGTGCAACAGCAAAAGCATATATAACAACGCTCAGTAAGCTGAATATCATGGATGAGAGGATCGTAGTCTCTACGGTCGCAGACGACGGGGCCGTCATAGCAGTGTCTGGTTCTGAAAAAGCCATGGAGAATATTGCGGGTGTGAAGGCCGAAGCCATGAGCGATATCAATGGTATTGTGGAAAGGTTAAATACTGAGTTGGCTGTTACAGGTGAGAAGATTGACAGGATTGCTGTTTATGATGTAACTGTAACAGACAGTGCTGGAAATGAAACACAGCCCAATGATGAGGTGAAAGTATCAATAGAAGTACCTGAAATTGCTGGAAATGAAAACGGGGTCAGCGCATTCCATCTAAAGGAGTTTGCAGAAGGTTCACAGGAATATGAGATTGAGATCAAGGATGCAGTGGTAAACGAATCCCAGGGAATCGTGGAGATGGGAACGGACAGCTTCTCGCCTGTAGGGGCTTTCTCCGTAATGTCGGCGGCAGATACAGGTTCTACTTATAAATCATGGGAAGATAGCAGCTGGAAGACAGAACCGATTATACTGGGACCTACATCAGATGGTATTGAATTTTCATATGAAATAGTAAATGATAATTATAAGAAATTTGAGGCAGTGATAGAGATTACCATAGGGGAAAATGTGGATGCCGATGAACTGAATATTAATCTCCAGGATTATATCATGGAAGTGATTATCCCAAACATATATGATTATAAGTGGAATGAGACGCAGGCAGGTGATAAATATCAATTTAATGTGAAAATCATAAATAAGTCCCAGGTTGATTACCGGTATAAAGAGAACAGCTTTGCCTATACGTTTTTCGATAACGGTGAGGATTCCGGATTCCATTCATATACTGGTCAGGTCATTCCTAAAGATACAGTAATATGGAATATGGGAAATACAGCGCTTGCGTCTCTGTTTAGTTGCAGGGTAGACAGAGTTCCTTCCTACAATAAATGGAATTTGGATAATTTCAATTTTACAGATTCTAAAGGGATTCTTCATAACTATAGCGGGATTGGGGATTTGGTTCAGTACTATCTTGACTTTTACAATGACAAGTATAGTTTACAGGCAAAGCAGCTAGACCAGTTCCCGGATAATGTTATAGCCGAGATTATTGGGTTTAATCCCACCCCCGACTGGGAGATAGGATTTCAGGGGCAAAACGTGGGGGATCGTACAACGGATTATGAATTAGCCGAAGTGGCATATAATTATTTCTATAATTCTTGTTTGCGTTTGTTTGTAAATACAGATAATTATGACAGGGATGGACTGGACCAGTACTATTTGGAAAGTGTGGATTCGGCAACCTATTCACTTGGAAGCCATATGCGCAGCTACAATGATAATGGCACAACTATCATGGAACCATATTTTGTTCGTGCATTTTCCAGCATTAAATCCGGGGATTCAAAAAACCTGGAGAATAATATAGTCATGGCTTTGGACGGCGATTACACCACGGATGGATATCAGGTTAACCATTTTGGATTCACATTTGGTTTTCAGCTGGAGAAGCCGGCGCCGGCATCCGGAACCGTTATATTTAATGGTGAGAAGGTTTTAACCGGACGCGGCTTTTCGGCGGATGATGAATATTCCTTTTCCCTGAAAAAGAATGGTTCTGAGGTGGACAGGATTACCGTAAAGCCGTTTGAGAACGCCAGGTTTAAATTGTCAGACAGCCTTAGCGCTGATGAGGCAGAAACACAAGTTGTGTATTCCATCGCTGAAGTGGGAGGGGGAAGCATTGTCAATGAGGTTGCTTATGATAATGCTGTGTATCAGGGATTGTATGACATTATTCATGACGAATCAGGAAACAGATTGATTGCTGTATACGCTGGCGGAAGTAATCTGGACCAGGGCGTGATTTTTACCAATGTTTACAGCCATGAATCCACACCAGAGTCACCTGGCGGCGGAGGCAGCAGCGGTGGAGGTGGAGGCGGCGGCAATCCAGGCGGACACCGCGCCACTCCGGATACAAATGGTCCGGGCATAACCATTAATCCTGAGGACGTGCCATTGGCGCCCCTTCCGGAAGAACCTGTTTTCATCGATGAAGACGGAATTCCGCTGGCTCCATTGCCAAAAACCGGTCAGGGGTCCGCTGGAACCACATTAACCATGTTGTTGTCTGGAGTACTTCTTGTTTTGACAGCCATGAGTAAAAAAAGGAAGTATCATGACCGTTAATTGATAAAATGCAGCACAATCAATTGAAAAATGCTCCCAGGCCAAAAGGACTGGGAGCAAAGGAACAAAATATAAAGAGTTGAGGGGGTCCGGCATTTTAATAAAGAAAATGCCGGACCCCCTTATAATATAAGGAGAATCCGACATCGTTCAGCATGGAGCTGAGGGGAATCGAACCCCTGTCCGAAAATCAATTCCCTGTTCTTCTACTATCATAGTCCTTTATTTGACATTCCCTCTGCCATCAGAGAAAGGACACCCGGATGGTTTCAGTAGCTTCATCATACGCCCATATGCTCAAAGCTTTGCATACGTCGTTTCCCACATAGTCGATGCCAGGGTCTTAAAGTGCGGGTGCTCTAAGTCTGACAGCTGCCATTAGGCAGCGATTGCTAATTCGTCGTTAGCGTTTATATTTATTTTTGCCATTTAACCCATCGCATGGGGATAGCTTCACCAGCTGCATGACCCCCGTCGAAACCAGTACAACCCCTGAATATTCAGTGCTGCGCTTACCTGGTATGCTAACGAAATCTTGCGCTCACTCTATATTAGCAGTTTCCGGCTCGGCTGTCAAGGGCAGAGATCAAATATGATATGGACAGGATATAGGATATAGCGAAAGGCATTGCCGAAGCCGCAGGCACTGCCGGAAATAAATTCGTAGAAACTTTGTAATGAAACATACCTCTATAATTAAGAGAAAAGAAATACCAGAATTCCCTCTTTCTGGTAGTATAAGGATAGGGCATATCTTTACGCCCGGCATCATATGAATAGATTCTGGTAAAAACAGAAAAGAGGGAGGCAATTATGAAACATATTATGAAGAGAACCGTATACACGGCAGGTATCAGCGCGGCAGTGGCCGCGGCAGCCTTAGGGCTGGGTGGTTGTGCGGCCGGAACGCAGTTTCCGGACACCCTGAAGGTGCAGAATATAGGAGCGGCAGAGAACGTGATTACAGTGACCGGGCGAGAGGAGGTAAAGGTGGTGCCTGATATGGCCCAGATTGAATACGCCATCTATACCAGGGAGGATACAGCTGCTGCCTGCCAGGAGAAGAACGCCGGGGATCTGAACGCAGCCATTGAGACATTAAAGGAACTGGGAGTGGAAGAGGCTTCCATACAGACATCTTCCTATGGACTGAATCCTATCCGCAACTGGAATTCAGATAAACAGGAGATAACCGGATATGAGATGACCATCAGCCTGACAGTCTCTGACATACCGATTGACAATGCGGGAACCATCATCACAAAGTCAGTGTCGGCGGGAGTCAATGGCATTAATTCTGTCAGCTATTTTTCCAGCAGCTATGATGCCAGCTATCAGGAGGCGCTGAAGGGTGCCATGGCAGTGGCCCAGGCCAAAGCCCAGGCTCTGGCGGAGGCCAGCGGTAAGACATTGGCCGGTGTGGTCCATGCAGAGGAATTCGGCTATCAGCCGGAGACCAGATATGCTTCCTACCGTTCAGGCGCTTTCGCCAAAATGACGGGTGCAGCCGTAGAAGACGCAAATTCTCCTGTCATGCCGGGCCAGGTCAGTGTGGAAGCCCAGGTTACGGTTTCCTATGAGCTGAATGAATAAAAATATTGAATAGGAACAATAAAATATTGTGAAACAGCCCTGGGCATATTCCCCGGAAACAGTGTCATATAATGTTTTGCTAGACTGTTTCCGGGGATATTTGTCATTGATATTTAAGTATAAATATATTATGATTATTTCAGAGTCTAAAGAATACAGGGGTACTATGAGATGACAACTGCAGACGGCAGAGGAAAGAGCCGCAAGGATACGCTGCTTCCTATCATTCTATGTTTATGTTTTATAGCCAGCAGTATTATTTTTCTTATCCAGATGATTCTGAAAAGCCAAAAAGAGAATGTGGCATACCTGTATGATGCCGCGAATCAGACAAAAACATCCATTTTAAAACAAATAGAGGGAGACTGGCAGACTCTGGAGGGGCTGGCTGTAAGTTTGCGGGAGCTGGTAATTCTGGATGAAAACCAGATCATGGCCATTTTAAAGGATATAAATAAGGAAAATGCCTTTATCCGTATGGGCTACGCAGATGTGAACGGTAACGCCCGTATGGTGGATATGGAGGGTAATGTCCAAACGGTCAATG
>JAJQEA010000349.1 GCA_021201905.1 Clostridia bacterium | reverse complement strand
CTCCAGCACCGTGTTCTCCGCCATCTCCAGGCGGTACTTATCCATGAGCCGGGCGTCCTCCCGCTCCCTCTCAATCACATCCGCCACCTTCTTCACTGCTTCCAGAAGCTTGGCAGCCGTAATGGGCTTCAGGAGATAGTCCGTCACCCCGATGTGGATGGCCTGCTTGGCATAGTCAAATTCATCGTACCCGCTGAGTATGATAATTTTAATTCTGGGAAACTCCTTTTTCACCAGTTCAGAAAGCTCCAGCCCGTCCATAAAGGGCATGCGGATATCGGTTATGAGAATGTCCGGCTGCACCTTCCTGACAAGGGGATAGGCCAGCTCACCGTCGCTGGCCTCCCCGGCGAATTCCAGCCCCTCCTTCTCCCATGGGATGTTGTTCTTGATGCCGTCCCGCATGACGATCTCATCCTCCACAAGAAATACCTTTATCATAATCCAGTTCCCCCCTCTTATGTAATTTTATCCATACCATCCAATTGCTGTCTTTCCGTATATGTTTTATTGTTTCCTCTTACTGTTATTCCCAGTTCTTCCGGTTGATCCATTCCGTGGAAACATCCATGGCCGCCCGGCAGGCCCTTGTCTGGTCCAGGGAATTGAGCATGACAAAATCGTGGATGATGGCCTGGAAACGCAGGGCCGTCACCTCTACCCCCGCCTCCCGCAGCTTCCTGGCATACGCCTCGCCCTCGTCCCTGAGGACATCCGCCTCGCCGTTGAGTATCATGGCTGCCGGCAGCCCTCTCAGCTGCTCCGCAGACGCCCTAAGAGGCGAGACCGTAATCTGTCCCCTGTCCTTCTGGCAGGGGGCATACTGGTTCCAGAACCACTGCATACCCGCCCGGTACAGGTAGTATCCAGCCGCAAATTCATTATAGGAACAGGTATCGAAACAGGCATTGGTGACCGGATAATACAGCAGCTGTTTCTGGATGAAGGGGCCCTTCCTGAACTTGGACATGAGGGTCATGACCGTGGCCATGTTGCCTCCCACGCTGTCCCCGGCCACGGTAAAGGTTCCGGGATTCATGGCATATCCCATGGATTTCACAAGGTCGGGAGCCGTACACATGACGCTGTAGCACTGCTCAATGGCCGTGGGACAGCGCGCCTCAGGGGAACGGGAATACTCCGGAAATACCAAAACACACCCGGTTCTGGCAGCCAGCTCCCTTACCAGCTTTTCATGTGTGTGGAAGCTTCCAAATACCCAGCCTGCGCCGTGAATATAAAAGATGACATTGGCAGTCTGGCAGGAAACACCCGGATCCACCAGCCATACCAAAATGGTCCCCCATCTTCCGGTATTGACCCGCACCCTGCTGACACGGGCCGGATATTTGTACACAGGCGCGTCCTGGGCCTTTTCCAGAACCATCCTTCCCTCGGCGGGGGGCAGCTCAAATATAAGGGGCGGTTTGGAATTTGCCTGACAGACCTCCTCTGCCTCCGGCTCTAACGGTACACAACGTTTCATATGGAACTCCTTCTTCACAACAGTCTCTACTGTCAGAATATTCCAGTTTCCACGTTCTGCTCACCTGTTTTATGGATTTCCGCCACTTTCTTCCGCCGTCTTATAGCAGGTGATATCATGGCAGCACAGCAGACAGGCATCCTTGCCGTCCCAGTGAATCCGGGACGCGTCAGCCGACGACCATATCTTGAGCACCAGATTATAGACCTCCATGGTATAGTTGATCCTATCCTTTACCTGCTTCATGGGACACCGTTCGCAGGGCTTGTCATTTTTGAAAAACGCCTCATGGCAGCTCATACCCAGCTTTGTATCCGGCGCAATCTTATACGTCTTGCTGTTGATAAACAGTAGTTCGTGGCTCTCCATGTCCACCACGTAAATCCATGAATTCTGGTGGTCCAGAATGGTCCTCAAATCCTCCGCCAAATCCACGGCGTTATCCTGGGCCCTCTGCTTAAGGAGGAACAAAGACAACAGCTCGGACACAAAGGAGAGAATCTCTATCTGGTTTATGGTCCACAGGCAGTGGGCGGTACAGTCGTCAAACCCCACCCATCCCTTGAATCTCCCATTATCCCGGATGGCGCACTGAAGCATGGACTTAACGCCCCTTTGCTCCAGCCTCTTGCGGATATCTCCGGGCAGCTGTCCTATGTCATCGCAGTAGAGAATCCCGCTCTCATTAAAACAGCTCTCGTAATCTGTATCCAGCTCCGCAAAGGGACATCCCTGCAGCGCTTCCTTCTGAGACTGAATTCCCTGGGCGCACCACTCAAAGGTATTGCTGAAGCAGGACCCGTCCTCGGAATTTTCAAATACATAGGCCCGGCTTACCTGCAGGCGATCCCCCAGCAGCTCCAGAACGCATTCCACCGCCTTGTCCATCTGTTCTGATTTGGACAGGATGTTAAACGCCCTTGGAAGCAGATCGTTTAACACCACACCCCCGTTCTGTTCCGACTCTATGGTGGTGGTCACCGTGGCCTTGCGCCCGGCTCCCTGGCCGAACGCCTTGTCCTCCATGGACTGGTCATAAATCTGGTACTGCTTTTTGCCGCAGGCCTTGGCCTGGTACAGCGCCACATCCGCCCTCCGGAACAATGTCTGGAAATCCTCACCGTCCCTTGGACACACGGCAATGCCGATGCTGCTTGTAATACAGCAGTCCTTTGGCAGCTCCTCCAGCACGCACTCAAAGCACTCGATGAGCCGTCCGGCCACCGATTTCACCCGCTCGTCACTGACCACTCCCTGCAAAAGGGCCATGAACTCATCCCCTCCTATCCTGGAGACAATATCGCTGCTGCGAAACAGCCGTGAAAGCTGTCCTGCAATCTTTGTGAGAACCGCATCCCCAAACATATGTCCGTACTGGTCGTTGACCATTTTAAAATTGTCAATGTCAATGACGAACAGGGCGGCTCCTTCCCCTTCCTCCCGGTTAACCAGCAGGTGTTCGATTCTCTGCCTGGCCGATTCCTTGTTGTACAGCCTGGTCAGGGTGTCACGCTCCGCCCGCGCCTTCAGCTCCTGGGCGGCAAGCTTTTCATCATTTATGTCAATGACGATTCCCACCGCCTTGCAGGGAAGGCCCTGGTCGTCAAACTGGGTGGTGGCCCTCAGCTTGCACCACTGGTAGCGGCCCTTGGAATCAGACACCCTGAATTCCAGCTCCCCGTAACGCCTGCCATCCCGTATTTCCCCTATGAGATGTCCAAAGGGCGCCATATCCTCAGGATACAGATGGGATATCTTAGGTATCCGCACCGACGCCTGCTCGGAGATGGCGTCATATCCAAATTTAGTCCTCCAGTTGGACGAGTACACCACTGTGTCCGAACTCATGTCCCATTCAAAGAAAATGTCATTTGTCTGTTCCATAATAATTTTATACCGTTCCAGTCCCAGGCGCAGCTCCTCCTGGGCATGTTTGGTCTGGTCAATGTCGATGATGACGCTGTAGAAATATTCCCTGCCCTGGTCATCATACATCAGGCGGCCCTTATCCAGCATCCAGATGCTGCGTCCGCTCCGGTCCTCCACCCGGTATTCCACCTCATAATCCCCGCCCCGGTTTATCTGCTCTGCCAGCTCCCGGCGCATCCGGTCCCGGTCACCAGGACGTATCATTTCTATATAACGGTCATTGAACCGTTCCTTGATCTCCTCCCTGGTATATCCAAGGAAACCATCGTCCACATCCATCATGGTGAACCACCGGTCATTGAGGCAGCGTATGATTCCCTTCAATATATTGTGGAGAACACGGCGGTCCTCACGGAGCCTGCTTTCGTCCCAATCCGCCTCCGGCTGCCCGCTGTCCATAAAACGCCACAGCACAAGGGCCTTGCGGCGGCGGGGATGTTCGATATCCACCCGCAGAAGGGTCAGCTCATACTGCTCCTCCCCGGACCCCCGGTTATCCCTCAGCCGGTGCCTCCAGCTCTGTTTCAGCATCCCCTCCTCAAAGAAACGCGGTATCTCTGTTTTCCATATCCGCCGCACATAGTCCTGCTCTCCGGGCACCACCAAATCATTGACGTAACCGTCCACCACTGCCTCCAGGCTTTCCCCCTGGAACAGCTTCTTGATCCGCTCGTCCGGCGCATATACCACATGATAGCTCCCCGCTGAAAAGTCCACCTCCGCCACCGTGGTATCCACATACCGCAGCATGGCAAAATACTTCATCTGCTCCAGCTGCAGGGTACTCAGGCTGCCGTCCCCCACCCCCGGCACGCTGCCCTGGTGGGACAGCTTGGCGGGAGCCGGTACATTGCCGTCCCTGTACCGTTTGCACAGGTCGGCAAGCTGGGGCTCCACATTCTTAAAGCAGTCCAGCAGCCTGGAGGAAAAGCAGCCGCATTCACCGTTTAGAATCATGTTGGCTGCCTGCTCATGGGGAATGGCCTTCTTATACACCTGGTCCGAGGTGAGGGCATCGTATGCGTCCACAATGGATACGGCCTGGGCGCAGATAGGGATGGCATCCCCGCACAGCCCGTCCGGGTACCCTTTGCCGTCCCAGCGCTCATGATGGTAGCGGCAGATGTTGTAGGCATACTCCAGATACTCCTTATCGCTCATACGCCCCAGGCCCTCCAGAATCTGGCAGCCCTTGACCGTATGGGTCTTCATGATTTCAAACTCTTCCCTGGTGAGGCGCCCCGGTTTATTCAGTATCTTATCCCCAATGGCAATCTTGCCGATATCATGAAGAGCCGAGACAGACGCAATGACCTCAATCTTTTTCTTATCCAGCCCGTATTCAGGGCAGTTGCGGCACACGTCCTCCAGGAGCACCTGGGTGAGCAGGCGGATGCGCTTGATATGCTGTCCCGACTCCAGGCTCCTGTACTCAATGACAGACGAAAGGGCGTCCACCAGCACATCGTTGGACTCCCTCAGCTTCTGCGCCTGCTGCTCCACCATGTCCTCCAGGTTATGTTTATGAAGATAGAGCTCTATGATATTATGTACCCGCCTCTTGACCACATGGGGCTCAAAGGGCTTGACTATGATGTCGGACGCCCCCAGGTCAAAGGCCCTCAGCTCCCCTTCCAGAGAGTTGTCCGCCGTGATTACCACCACAGGCACCTCGTCCAGGAGCCCGTTGGCCCCCATCTCCTGCAGCACCCTGTATCCATCCATCACAGGCATCACCACATCCAGCAGCATGATTGCTATATGTTCGTGATACTGCCGCAGCAAAAGCAATGCCTGCTCCCCGTTCTCAGCCTCCAGCAGATGGTATTCCTCCTGAAACAGTCCGTCCAGAATCACGCGGTTTATCTCCATATCATCCACAATCAGAATGGTATCCCGCTGACGCATATCGTCACTTCCTCTCCGCAGCCCTCAAACCCGTGCTGCCGCTAATCGTTTGCAAGTATTTTGCATATCTCCCTGTAAGCCTTTTCCAGCTCCGGATACACGCCGGCCGCCTCATCAAAGCGGTCCGCCCTGATATGGTCCACCATGGCGGAGGATATGTTAAAGAGCTTATCCATGCCCAGGTTGGCCGTAACCCCCTTCAGGGTATGGGTTGCCATCAGGGCGTCCTCCCTGTTCCCGTCCTCAAACGCCTTTGTTATCTCTGAGAAAGTGCTGTCTGTCAGAAACCGCTTCAGAAACTTCTCATACAGTGCGGAATTGCCGCTGAAACGCCTTAAGGCGCCCTCTGTATCCACTCCAGCGCCCTTTAGTTCAAGTATCGTATTCAAATCCATGAAAATCCCCCTCACTCCGGTTCTGGTCACAGATACCGTTCTCAAATGAAAATTGCGAAAAAAAATATAACATATTGTATAAATTATAGCAGGTTGATGGAAATTGTGCAACGATAGGAAGAAATTACAGGATGGAATTACAGGGCGGACAGATGTTCATGAAACGCAAAAAGGAACCCTCTCTGGAAGGATTCCTTTCTCTGAAATGCGGGAGATGGGACTTGAACCCACACGAGCATACACCCACAAGATCCTTAGT
>JAJQEA010000421.1 GCA_021201905.1 Clostridia bacterium | reverse complement strand
CCGATTGAGGTCATCGATCAGAAGGACTACGGTATGATAAACGGCGAGAAGGTGCTGAAATCAGCCATCAAGCTCATGAAATCAGCAAAATAACAGTCCGGCCCGGCATCGCAGCCGGCCTGGGTTAAAACAATCATAGTTGAAATGGGGGAACATGAATCATGCTAAACAAGTTAGAGTCCGTACTCATGCCACTGGCAGAGAAAATCGGAAAGAATAAATATCTTATTGCCATCCGCGACGGCTTCCTGCTGTCCATGCCGCTGTTAATCGTAGGGTCCTTTTTCCTGCTGATTGCCAACTTCCCGATACCGGGATGGACGAATTTCTGGGCCCGGTTTTTCGGGGACAACTGGGCATCCTATTTTGCCAAGCCCACTGACGCCACCTTCTCCATCATGACGGTTCTTGCCGTCATAGGCATTGGCTATTCCTTCGCGGAGCAGATGGACGTTGACAAGCTTTTCGGAGCAGCCATTGCCCTGGTGAGCTGGTTCCTCATTATGCCCTATGAGATTCTTGCGGACGGCGGCTCCAGCGTCACCGGAATTCCGTTAAATTGGGTGGGATCCAAGGGTATCTTCGTGGGAATCATCGTGGCCTTCCTTTCCGTCCACATCTATGCGTGGGTAAACAAAAAGGGCTGGGTCATCAAGATGCCGGACGGTGTTCCTCCTACGGTGGCAAAGTCATTCTCGGCCCTGATTCCGGCAGGCCTGTCCATACTGGTATTCTTTATCATGAATATCGTGTTTGCAATGACACCTTATAAAAATGCATTTAACTTTATCTTTACGATTTTGCAGGCGCCGCTTTTAAAGCTGGGCAATACCCTTCCGGCCATGGTAATCGCTTATATCTTCCTTCACTTCTTCTGGTTCTTTGGAGTGAACGGCGGTTCTGTGGTAGCGGCTGTGTTCAACCCCATCCTTCAGACGCTGTCTGCTGACAACCTGGCTGCATTCCAGGCAGGCCAGCCGCTGCCCAACATCATTTCCCAGCAGTTTCAGGATTTATTCGCAACCTTCGGCGGATGCGGTTCCACACTGTCACTGCTCATCGCGATGCTGTTGTTCTGCCACTCCAAGCGTATTAAGGAATTGGGCAAACTGGCTCTGATCCCCGGCTTTTTCAGCATCAACGAGCCCATCGTGTTCGGCCTTCCCATTGTGCTGAACCCAATGATTCTTATCTCCTTCATGCTGGTGCCCACCATAAACATCGTGATTTCATATTTTTGCATGAGCATTGGCCTGGTTCCCCTCTGTACGGGCGTTGCCATTCCATGGACCATGCCTGTGGTACTGTCCGGATTCCTGGCAACGGGATGGCAGGGAGCCGTACTGCAGCTGCTGCTTCTCATACTGGGTGTGTTTATCTACATGCCGTTCATCAAGATGATGGATAAGCAGTACCTGGAAGATGAGGCCAAGGCTTCTGAGAAATCAGACGACGATGACATTGACTTTGATGACCTTTCCTTTGACGACCTGTAGACCTTTTCCCTGACGGCACGGCCTTCCTTTGACAATCCCAGCGGGGATACAATTATATGAGGTGATGATAATGAAAATTGTTATGATATACGACCAGATTCAGTCCGGTCTCGGAACAAAAGATGACACAATGGTTCCCCTTACAGGAAAAAAAGAGCCCATCGGTCCCGCGGTCATGATGGAGCCTTTCTTAAAGCAGGTGGACGGCCATGTGACAGCCTGCCTGTGCTGCGGCAACGGAACCTTCCTGGCTGACCCGGAGGAGGTCAGCCGCAAGCTCTGCGCCATGGTAAACAAGCTGCAGCCGGATGTGGTCATGTGCGGTCCTGCCTTTAACTTCGCTGACTATGCGGGCATGTGCGCCAAGGTGGCATGGGACATCAACGCCACCACAAAGGCAAAGGCGTTTGCAGCCATGTCTGTTGAGAACGAAGATACCATAGCTGCCTACAAGGATAAGGTGGCCATTGTGAAAACCCCCAAAAAGGGCGGTATGGGACTGAATGACACTCTTAAGAACATGTGCGCGCTGGCAAAGGCGCTGGCTGACGGCAGCGACACGGCGGAGCTGGAACATAAATTCTGTTTCTAATAGAGGAGGATATACGGGATGTGGGGTATGATTGCAACCTGGCGCATGGCAGTGGAGGGAATCACCAAGGGCGCCCAAATGCTGAAAAACGGCGGTGACGCAGGCGACGCCATCGAGTCTGCCATCCGGGAAGTGGAGGATTTTCCTTACTATAAATCCGTTGGCTACGGCGGACTTCCCAATGAGGAGATGGAAGTGGAAATGGACGCTGCCTTTATGGACGGCAATACCCTGGACATAGGCGCTGTTGCGGCTATCCGGGACTTTGCCAATCCGGTGTCCATTGCCAGGCGCTTAAGCCATGAAAAGGTCAACAGCCTGCTGGTGGCGGAGGGCGCTGAAAAATTCGCCCACAAGGAAGGATTTGGGCGTAAAAATATGCTGACAGACCGGGCAAAGGCCCACTACAGAAAACGCTTAAAGGAGATGAGTGCTCAGGCCGCCATCCAGGTCGGATCCCAGAAGCTTACGCCATATTCCGGCCACGATACCGTGGGCATGGCCTGCCTGGACATGACCGGAAAAATGACAGCCGCCACCTCCGCCAGCGGACTCTTTATGAAGAAGAAGGGCAGGGTAGGGGACTCGCCCATATCCGGCTCCGGGTTCTATGCCGACAGCAAAAAGGGCGCTGCCAGCGCCACCGGCCTGGGCGAGGATTTGATGAAGGGCTGCATTTCCTATGAAATCGTCCGCCTCATGGGAGAGGGAATGCATCCCCAGGAAGCCTGTGAGACCGCCGTGTCCCGCCTGGGCGCGGAGCTTAGGGAGCGCAGGGGCGAGGCAGGGGATTTATCCCTTATCGCCATGAACCCCAGGGGTGAGTGGGGCGTGGCCACCAACATAGAGGGCTTTTCCTTTGCAGTAGTCACAGAGTCCCAGGAGCCGGCTGTGTATCTGGTGACCCGCCGGGAGGACGGCCGCTGCACCTACGAACAGGCATCGGATGAGTGGATGGAAAACTATATGAAAACGCGCATGGCGCCCATTGAGGAATAGGAATATGGATGAGCAGAATCAGATAGACAGAAAGCTTCTGGACTATATCGACGAAAACCGGGATCGGCTGGTTGAACATGTCCGCCAGATGGTGCGCATTGACAGTGTGGAAAGGGAGGCCCTCAATGGGGCTCCCTTTGGCACTGGTGTAAAGGAGGCCCTGGACAAAGCCCTCTCCATCAGCCGGGAGATGGGCTTTGAAACCGTAAATATGGACGGATACATCGGATATGCATTCCATGGCAGGGGAGAAGACTATGTCTGCGCCATGGGGCATGTGGATGTGGTGCCGGCGGGCGAGGGCTGGAAGGAACCGCCCTTTGGCGGCCATATGGAAGACGGCGTCATATACAGCAGGGGAGTATTGGACAATAAAGGGCCTGTCATGGCCTGCCTGTACGGGCTGGCCGCCGTCAGGGCGCTGGAGCTTCCCCTCAGGCATCCGGTGCGCATTATCTTTGGATGTGACGAAGAAACGGGATTTGAGGACCTTAAGTACTATCTGTCAAAAGAAAAGCCTCCTGTATACGGATTTACGCCGGACTGCAAATATCCCGTGGTATACAGTGAGCGGGGAAGGGCAGTGGTGCGCATCATTGGCACAAGGGAATGCCTGGGTCCATTTTTCGACTTTGTAAACAAATATTTTATCGGCGCCGGAAACACAGGCGACCGATTGGGTATTGACTACTTCCATGAAGAATATGGTATGATGGAGATGCGCGGTTACAGGCTGGGATTAGGGCCGGACAACATGGTATCCTTTGACGCCACCCTAAGCTACCCGGGCGGCATCGCCATCCGGGATATCATGAAGCCCATAACAAAAAAGGCAGAGGGCTGCGGCCTGAAGGCGGAGCTGGTGCAAAACTATGATCTGGTGGTTTTTGCCAGGGATACGCCCATGGTAAAAGCCATGCAGGACAGTTATGAGCGGGTCACCGGCATGGACGGGACTCCCGTGACCACCACCGGCGGCACCTATGCCAAGGCCATGCCCGGAATCGTCCCATTCGGCCCCAGTTTTCCGGGCCAAAAGGGAATCAGCCACAATCCAAATGAGTGGATGACCGTGGATGACCTGGTAACCAACGCAAAAATATATGCACTGGCCCTGTACCGTCTCGCACAGCTTTAGCCCTTGGCCGGTACGGACGGACAGGAAGAAGGAGAGGTTTTTATATGTTGGAGATATGCTGCGGCAGCTACTACGATGCCCTGCAGGCCGCGTCCGGAGGAGCTGGACGGATTGAACTGAACTGTGCCCTGCACCTGGGCGGGCTCACGCCCTCCCTGGCATCCCTGGAACTTGTGAAGGAACACTGCAATGTGAAAGTGATTGCCATGGTCCGGCCCAGAGGCGGCGGATTCTGTTACAGTGAAGATGATTTCAATGTTATGCTCAGGGAATGCGAACATCTGGTCCGCCACGGAGCGGACGGCATTGCCTTCGGCTGTCTGAGGGAGGACGCCTCCATTGACAGGGAACGGAATGCCCGTATGATTTCCATAATCCACAGCCATGGAAAGGAGGCCGTATTCCACCGGGCCTTTGACTGCACCAGCAACCCCTACGAATCCATAGAGACTCTGATTGAGCTGGGCGCTGACCGCCTTCTGACCAGCGGTCTGAAACCAAAGGCAGTGGAAGGAAAGGCTTTGCTGGGAGCCCTTCAGTCATCATACGGAAGCAGGATTGAAATCCTGGCCGGAAGCGGCATCAATGCCTCCAATGCCAGAATGCTCATGGAAGAAACAGGAATACGGCAGGTCCACAGCTCCTGCAAGGACTGGATGAGAGACCCCACCACCACATCCAATGGAGTGACCTACGCCTTTGCAGAACCACCTCATGAAAACTGCTATGACGTGGTGTCAGAGACACTGGTCCGCCAGCTCCTGGACAGCCTTGGTGAGTTGGGGAGATAAGGAATGATAGCAAAATACAAAAAGAACATACTGGTGAGAAGGCTTATAACCATACTGGCAGTCGTGGCGTCCGCCCTGCTGCAGACTTATGTGATTCAGGCATTCATACGGCCGGCCAACCTTCTGTCCAGCGGATTTACCGGTGTGGCTATCCTCATTGACAGGATTGCCTCCCTATACGGGCACAATATTTCAACCTCCCTGGGAATGCTGGTCCTCAATATACCGGTGGCTGTCCTGTGCAGCAGGAGCATCAGCATGCGTTTTACCTTTTATTCCATGCTCCAGGTGTTGCTGGCTAGCTTCTTTCTCAAAATATGCAGCTTTGAACCGCTGTTCAGCGATGTGCTTCTGGATGTGGTCTTCGGCGGCTTCCTTTATGGACTGTCCATCGCCATTGCCTTGAGGGGAAACGCCTCCACAGGCGGCACGGACTTCATTGCCCTGTATGTTTCCAATAAGACAGGGCGTTCCATATGGGAATATGTGTTTGCGGGCAACTGCGTGATTCTCTGCATCTTCGGATACATGTTCGGATGGCTGTATGCGGGATATTCCATCCTGTTTCAGTTCGTATCCACCAAAGCCATCTCTGCCTTCCATCACAGATATGAACGGGTGACACTGCAGATTACCACCACCAAGGCCCAGGACATCATAAACCAGTATGTAAAACAGTGCAGGCACGGCATATCCTGTGTGGACGCGGTGGGCGGCTACAGCCATAAGAAGATGTACCTGCTTCACACCGTGGTGTCCTCCTATGAGGTGAACGATATTGTGCAGCTCATGCGGGAACAGGATCCCCATGTCATTGTCAATATGATTAAAACGGAAAACTTTTACGGCGGATTTTATCAGGCGCCCATTGAATAATGCTGGCGCCCGGCAGGTGGATTGGGCCGGGAAATTTCCATGAGTCAGTGTCGTGATTTGACTTAAAAATTTTATGTCACAATTTTTCAAATATTTTAA
>JAJQEA010000233.1 GCA_021201905.1 Clostridia bacterium | reverse complement strand
CCTACCCGCCCTGTCCTGACTTCCCGCTCTGGCCTGGCTTCCCGCCCTGTCCTGGCTTCCCGCCACGTCCCGCCGCCAGACAAAACAGGTTCCACAAAAACACAAGGACCACCTCTGCCATCATAAGAAGGGTCCGCGTATTTTGAAGCACCGGCCTCAGCGGCTCCCTAAGCAGCACCCCCAACACCGTCACAGCCAGGACAGCCATCCCCGCCGCCCCTGTGATGATTGCAAGTATCGTATCGTTTTTACCAGTTTCCATGCAACAAATCCTTATCCCTCACTGCTACTCATATTCCCCATAAGCCTTCTTATAAAAGCCCATGATGATGTCCGCCACCGGCTCCGGCCAGAAGCGGCAGAACATTTCCCGTTCCTCCTCAAACCGGCGGTTATCCCTGATACATGCCTTTGTGGTGGCATCCTCATGGACCCGGTAATAGAGAAGAGGCCGCTCATCGCAGATAAAACGTCCCGGTTCCTCTGCCAGCCTCACAAGGTTGTCCCAGTCCAGGGCAAAGCTGTATTCTGAGCGCACAAAGGGTTCGCCCAGCGCCGCCTTGTGATAGGTGGTGGCGGGACAGCATATGGGATTGCCCAATACAAAGGCCAGCCTCTTTACCCAGGCCCTGTCATTCATCTGAGCGAACCGCAGCGGCATCCTCAGAATCCTCTTAATCCAGAGCATGGCATCCCCGGTTATGAGCTTTCCCTGTTTCACAATCACATAATCCGTTGTAAAAACCGTCATGTCCGGATATCTCTTGTGGGCGGCCAGGAGCCTTGCGCTGTAGTCACGGTGGTACATGTCATCCTGGTGCGCAATGGTGACCAGCTCCCCTTCCGCCATGGAATACGCAAAATTCCAGTCATCCTTTATATTGCTCTCCCCCTGGCGCACGTATACCTGCAGGCCGTATTTCCAGGCCAGCCGGTCAATGTAGCTGCTGGGAGTGGACGTACAGATGATGATATGGGATGGGACAGTCTGTGCCTTAAGAGAGCGGATGCACTGCTCCAGATAGGGCGAGTCCTTATAGGCGCATATGGCAAATACATGCTTATACCTCATAAAAATGTTCCTCCAGCATCAGGCACAGGGCATGGTAAATGGGAAGGTGCAGCTCCTGGATTTTAAATGTCTCGTCGGAGGGCACCACAATGGAGCAGTCGCAGGCTCCCGCCATCTTCCCGCCGTTCTTGCCGGTAAGTCCAATGGTTTTAATGCCGGACGCCTTTGCCACGGCCACGGCGTACATCACATTCTCGGCATTGCCCGAGGTGGAAATGCCTATAAATACATCGCCCTTTTTTCCATAGCCGTACAGCTGCTGCGCATAAATCATTTCCCCGTTTACATCATTAAGGAACGCGGTGGACAGTCCCGGGTGACCGGTAAGGGCAATTGCAGGAAGGCCTCCCTGTAAGCAGGATGCCAGCTCCTCCCCCCGCTTTTTGTCCGCGTTCTTAAGCGCTGCCGCAAATTCGCCGGACACCGGGCGGCGTTTTACAAAGCCCTTCATCAGTTCGCCCACGATGTGTTCACTGTCTGCACAGCTTCCGCCGTTGCCCGCTATCATTACCTTTCCGCCGCCTGCGTAGCAATCCCGCAGTATTTCATACGCGGCCAGCACATCGCCCTTCACTGCCTCCAGAACCGGATAGCGGCTGGTCAGTTCCTCCAGATATTCCATCTCTCTCATCCTTAGTCTGCCTGTCCTTTCTCAATAATCCACTGAGCTGCTTTTACAAGGTCCTCCGCGTAGTAATCATACACCGGAGCTATCCCTTCCTTCTCCTCCTGGCTGCGTATCCCGCTGCCGTAACCGGTTCCCACCAAAATGGTGGTGAGACCGTAGTGGTTGCCGGCTTCCACATCCAGCAGTTTGTCTCCTATCATAAAGGAATGGTGCTTATCCACCTCAAACCGCTGTGCGGCCGCCTCAAACATGCCGGTCCCCGGCTTGCGGCATCTGCATGCCTTCTTATACGGGCCGGTTCCGTGCTCCGGGTGATGGGGACAGTAGTAAAACGCGTCGATGGATGCCCCCTGGCCCTCCAGCATTTGGTTCATATAAGTGTGAAGGTTCTTCACATCCTCCTCGCCATAATACCCCCTGGCCACTCCCGCCTGATTGGTAACCACCACCAGGCGGTACCCGGCCTCCCGAAGCATCCGCAGCGCCTCCGGCACTCCCGGAAGGAGCTTCAAATCCGAAGTCCTGTGCAGATAGTGCACTTCCTCATTCAGAGTCCCATCCCGGTCCAAAAAAACAACTCGATCCATTATACATCCATCCTGTATGTTATATTCCCTGTCTCAATCTGCGCCCGGCCATGTAACATTAAATGTTAAACCTGTACTCGCCGTTGGGCATATGGACCTTCACCTGGTCATACTGCCATCTCGATTCATCCGCCACCCAGCTCTGGGCGCCCCGCAGTTCAAAATTCCAGTCCGCCAGCTGTCCTCCCGCCTGCTCCATGCGGGCAGCCACCTTGTGGCGCACATTGTAAGGGCAGTACATGAGAAGGTACCCGCCTCCGCCTGCTCCCAGAAGCTTGCCTCCCAGGGCGCCTGCCTTCAGGGCCTCATCATACAGCTGGTCAATCTGGGGATTTGTTATCTTGCTGCTCATGCGTTTCTTGCTCTGCCAGCCATAGTCCAGAAGCTTGCCGAAGCTGTGGAGGTTTCCCTTTAAAAGCTCATCCTTCAGGGCATAGGCCAGGGCCTTCACCTCACACATGGCCTCAAAGGCATCCTTTTTCTCATAGTTTTGCACCTGGTCCTTGATGATATTGGCAGAGACATGGATTTTTCCGGTATAGCAGAGAAGGAGATTATACTGGAGCTCATGTATGATGTCCTTTTTAATGCGCAGAGGATTTACCACCACATTGTTGCGTCCGTGGAATTCAATAAAATTGAAGCCTCCAAAGGTAGCCGCATACTGGTCCTGGTATCCTCCGTCAATCTTTAAATCCAGGCGCTCCACCTGATAAGCCAGGTCCGCCAGGGCGTATGCATCCATCATCACGCCCTTCCAGCGGGCCATTGCAGTGAGCATGGCCACCATGACGGTGGACGAGGTTCCAAGGCCGGAGCCTGGGGGCGCGTCGCACTGAAGGTACACTTCGCAGCCCTGGTCAATGCCCATGGCGTTAAGGGCCGCTGTCACCAAATCCAGTTTTCCGTCATACACATAATTTTCGCTGGTATTATATTTCACCGTCATATCAAAGTCCAGGGAATGAACCACAATCTGGTCGTCCTCCCTGGGCACAATGGAACAGTAGGCATATTTATTGATGGTGCTGCCGATGATGGCTCCTCCCTGCTCCTCGCAGAATGGTGCCACATCCGTACCGCCGCCTCCAAAGCTGACCCTTAAAGGCGCCCTTCCTCTGATAACCATACGTGTCTCCTCTCTGTCTTTCGTTTACTGTCCTTCGTTTAAGTTGTCAAATGACCACCTTATTCTTTACATCCTCCTGAAACTGGAAATACGCCTCCGGAATGCCAATGTCAATGAAATACCCGTCATTGACAAAGCCTCCCAGACGCCTTCCCTCTGCCAGCCACCTGGGTATCATGTCATTTTCCAGCGACACCTTTCCCTCCGGTATTTCATCTAACAGCCGCCGTTTCATAAGATAAATGCCTCCGTTGATGGTCCCTTCCCCGGCATCCTCTGTCTTTTCATTAAACCCGGTCAGGAATCCATCCCGGTCCAAAACCGCCTGTCCGTACCGCGAAACATCGGGCACCCTGCGCAGCACCAGAGCCATATCCAGATTCTGGCTGTCCTGCTGTCGCAGGAGCCGGGTATAGTCAATCTGGTAAAATGTATCCGCGTTCAGCACATAAAAACAATCCTCTGTGATAAACCTGCCCGCATTCTTTATGGCCCCTGCCGTCCCCAGAAGCGTCTCCTCATAGGCATAATCAGCATGAAACCCAAAAGCGGCCCCGTCACCGAAATGCTCCTCCACCATAGTCCCCTTATATCCCACGGCAAACACAATATCCGTAATCCCGCGGCGGACCAGCTCACGGGTCACATACTCCATAAAAGGCTTCCCTTCAATCAGCGCCATTGGCTTGGGCCGGTCGCTCACCACACTGCGAAGCCTGGTCCCCAGTCCGCCGGCCAACAAAATAGCCTGCATTCAACATTTCCTCCTATCCTATTTCTGCCCAGACGGACATCGTTATACCTTAATTTTGCCGTCATGCTGGCTGTGGGGCGCCCCACGGGGCCCTGAGGAATCAGCGGAAATCCCCCTCCACCACCTTCCAGGCTCCATCCAGGCTATAGTGCTTCTTTATATAATCCTGGGTCCTGCGGCAAAGCTGATTTAAACGCTCCTTGTCCTGATATAATTCCACGGTCTTTCTGGCAAAGGCTTCTGCCTGGTCCTCTATCTCCAGCACTGTGTCCCCAAAGGGAATTCCCTCTGCCCCTGTGGATGTGGTCACAATGGGGGCTCCGTTGTAAATGGCTTCCACAACCTTGCCCTTCACTCCGGCCCCGTATCTCAGCGGCACCACCACCACTCTGCACTGGCCGTAGAGCTGTGCCAGCTCCTCCTCGCTCACAAAACCTTTGATGATGATTCCGCTTTCCGGCTCCTCCAGGGCTTTGATCTCATCTGTCACCTTGGAGCCTACCACATAGAATTTCACATCCGGCAGTTCCCTGCGTATAAGAGGGAAGATTTCCCTGGCAAACCACAGCACCGCATCCGCATTGGGCGGATGGGCGAAGCCGCCCACAAACAGCAGTCCTTCCCTCTCCTCAAAGTCATCCTGTATGCTGTCCAGGAAGGTGTCATAGACATAGGCCGTGATAGCCTTTGCTGGAATGCTTCCGTCGATGGCGTGTATGGCGTTGATCTCCACATAGGAGGGATAATAAGAAACAGCCGCCTTGTGCATCATGGTCAGCTCCACGGATTTCCAGTAATCCGCCTCCCTCTTGATGTTGATATCGCCGGTCAGCTCATATTCCCTTCCCAGACGGAGGAAGTGCAGGTCATGTCCGTAATAAATCACCTTCATGTTGGTGTAATCTCTTATAAAATCCACATACTTGGTGGCAATATGGGGACGGTTCAGGTATGCAAATGATATCTCGTCCCCGTTTGTCTTTAACCAGTCCCATATACCTGCCGCGTATGAGTCTCCGTAGAGCACCTCGATTCCCATTTGCAGAAGGGTGGTGGTATATGGCTCCTCATGAAGGAAATTATCTCCCAGGAATTTCACCACATAACCCTTTTTCAGAAACATCTTCAGGTACTGATAGGTTGTCTTGGATCCCGCGTCCCTGTCAAAGGTGGGCACATAGTGGTCCACCACCAGGATGATTTTCTTTCCCTGGCTGCGCTCCCTGGCCCTGAATGGATTAGGATTTCCGGTGTTGACACACTGTTTTTTGAATTCCTCCGCCCATTTTTCCTTCAGCTTTTCACTGTTCTCCACCTGGTAGCGTTTCAGGCCTGTTCCGTTTACATCCGTACCGTTGGAAACGCCCTCAAAGTGGATCACCTTGGAGAGTGGCTGGTAGACAACCCTGTACCCGGCTTTTCTCACCTCGAAAGCCAGATCTGAATCCTCGCAGTAAGCCGGGGCAAACCGCTCGTCAAATCCTCCAATCTGCTTCCACAGGGCCGTGCTCAGCAGGATGGCCGCCCCCGATATATAGTCTACATCCTTTACATAATTGTATTCCGCCTTGTCCGGATCGTCCAGACGGCCGTAGTTCCAGCCGGAACCGTCGCTCCAGATAATGCCTCCTGCTTCCTGGAGGCGTCCGTCCGGGTACACCAGCTTGGATCCCACCATGCCGATGGAAGAATCGGACTCAATCAGGTTCACCAGGGAGGAAAGCCAGCCCTCTGTCACCTTGGTGTCATTGTTGAGGAACATGATGTATTTTCCCCTGGCAGCCTTTGCCGCCTGGTTGCAGTTGCGCAGGAACCCCTGGTTAGTCTCATTTCTGC
>JAJQEA010000393.1 GCA_021201905.1 Clostridia bacterium | reverse complement strand
CATTGACCAGTTTCCGTCCTTCTGTGATGGCGCTGAAAAAACGGGGAGCCACCGCAAAGTAAAAGATTTGGGAGCTGATATCAATTTCCCTGTAATAATGATTCAGCCCGTGATATGCTTCCAAACGGGAAAAATCCATCCGGTAATAATCTATTTTTTCTGAGAAACGGTCAAATGCTTTTTCCTCAAAGGAGAGACGGGTGAATTTCTCCACCCAGTCCCTGGCAATCTGATGGTAATGGCTGCTGTCGTAGTCGCGGCGGCCAATGATGGTGATGCGGCTGTCCTTTGGAAACTTTCCGGTGATATCCATGGTGTAAAGAGCAGGAAGAAGCTTGCGGAAGGTGAGATCCCCGGTGCCGCCGAAGATGGTAAGGTTAGTGCTGATTGTCATTTGCCCGCCTCCATTCATGGTGGAATACTCCTTCGCGGTCTGTTCTCTCATAGGTGTGGGCCCCAAAGCAGTCGCGTTGGGCCTGGATTAAATTGGCGCCTGCTGCCTTTGCCCGGAATTCGTCCAGGTAGGACACTGCGTTGCAGAGGGCAGGAATGGGAAGGCCGTTCATGACGCCTGTGGACACAGCCTGGCGCAGGCTGTCCTGATGCTCATTGATGCGGGACAGGAAGAAGCGGTCGAATATGAGGCTTTCCGGCTTTGGCTCAGCTTCAAACGCGTGGGTGATGTCATTTAAGAAAACAGCCTGGATGATACAACCCGCCCGGAATATGGAAGCAATTTTCCCCAGGTCCAGATTCCAGCCGTACAGCCTGGACGCATCCTGCATCAGGGAGAATCCCTGGGCATAAGCGATGATTTTCCCTGTATACAGGGCTTCGCGGACCATGGCTGCAAACGCCTCTTTATCAGGGGAGAGGCTGACGGCCGGGGAATGGATAAGCTCCCATGCCTTTTCTCTTTCCTCCAGATGGTTGGACATGATGCGGGCCGTGCAGGCAGAGGTAATCATGGAGATATCCACGCCCTGCTTCAGGGCTTCTATGCTGGCCCATCTTCCTGTTCCCTTCTGTTTGGCGCTGTCCTTGATGCGGTCAATGAGCTCTCCGTCCACCAGGTCGTCGGCCTCCCGGAAGATACCGGCAGTAATGCCAATCAGGTAGCTGTGAAGCTCCCCGTCGTTCCAGGACTGAAAGATATGAGCCAGCTCTTCATTGGTGAATCCGCCCACATATTTTAACAGCAGATAGGATTCTGCAATCAGCTGCATATCCGCGTACTCAATCCCGTTATGGACCATTTTTACATAATGTCCCGCCCCGTCCGGGCCAATGTAGGCGCAGCAGGGCTCATCCATGGCCCTGGCGGCAATGGCTTCCAGTATGGGCCTCACGGATTGGTAAGCACCGGCATTGCCTCCGGGCATGATGGAGGGACCGAACCGGGCGCCTTCCTCCCCTCCGGAGATGCCTACACCCAGGTAGTGGATGCCCTTTTCTGCCAGCAGGGCTGCACGCCTTCTGGTATCCTCAAAAAAGGAATTCCCTCCGTCCAGTATCATGTCCCCCTCTTCCAGAAGGGGAACCAGCTGTTCTATGACGGCATCCACGGGTTTGCCGGCCTGGATCATCAGCATTACCTTACGCGGACGTGAGAGGGCATCTGTCAGCTTGTTCAGGTCATAAAAGGGAGTCAGATTCTCATGAGGATGGTCTCTCATGACCTGCTCTGTGACAGCGGCGCTGCGGTTATAACCGCCCACCTTAAATCCGTGGTCAGCCATATTCAGGGCAAGGCTTCTGCCCATAACGGAAAGTCCTACGATTCCAATATCAAGTTTTGTCATTCTGTTGCCTCCTATCAGGTGAAATCCGGGTTAAATAGTATGTTGGGAAAGAACAATGGAAACAGCTTCCGGCGCAGGTACCCGGGAACATATGTCCATGAGCTGTCCTGTTTCCTGGTTAATCTGAAAGCTTACAAGGCCGCCCTGTGTGCGGTTGGCAACTAATAGATACCGGCCGTCCGGCGTAAGAACCATGTCGCGGGGATGGATGCCGCCGCATCCTGTTTGCTGGATTTGCGTCAGACAGCCATGGTCAATCTTAAAAACCGTTATGACCTCGGCAAACCGGGTGGACACATACAGAAAGCGCTGGTCCGGCGATAAACGTATGGCTGCCGATGCAGGCGGTTCCTCATATACTGCGTCCGAAGGCAGGATGGAACAGCTATGCAGAAGCCTCATGGAAAAGTCAGGAAGGGATATGCTGTTATGGCTGCCGACCGTCCCCGCGGCAGTATCCTCTGTCAGACTGTAGACAAAGACCTGATTGCTCAGCTCGCTGACAAGGAAGAACTGCTCATGCTCCCTGTCAAAAATTCCGTGGCGGGGACCGGTTCCCGTGTCAAAGGCCAGTTCAGATACAAGGGAAAAATCCTTTTGGCAGTCAAACACCATCACTTTATCCAGCAGCAGGCAGGGGACCATCATATAGTGGCTGTGAAATAAAATCTGATGGCACCCGGCCTTGGGCGCAATGAGGATTCTTTTGGCCAGTTCAAGGTACGGGCGGGCGGTCCGCTTTTCACGTCCATGAGAACCTGCCTCATATTTTATCTCGTATATCAGTATGGTACCTTCATGGTAGTTGGCCGTGTATATATAACGGTCATCCCGGACCACATAGCAGGCCGGCGAGGACTCCTCAAAGACTTCCGCTGCCGGTGAGGCAGGGGCATTATCCTTATTATGGGCCGTATCCAAAAGACATATCCCGGACCGGCCCTCTCTTTTTAAAGGGGAAGCCAGCAGGGAATCCTTAAGGGAAAGATACTTACAATCAGGGGCTTCATAATATAATTCAGGGTAAGACATTGCCCCGTTTCTTAAATCAATGGTAAAACGGTAAATGCCCAGGCTTTCAGGAGAGGCATAGGTACCGAGAAATCCGGTGAGGCTGTTGTTCATGGCAATTCCTTTCTGGATAAACTGTAATAAAATAAATATCAGTTACTATCTGTAATTATAAAAGTTACAGTACTATATGTCAAGTGATATTTGATACTATTTTATGGGATATTTATGAATGCCTTTTTGGATGTTGTTAGAATGCTCCATAATTTATGGATTGATGCAATATGGAGTGGTTGGAATGAATGGAATTAGAAAAATAAATGTTGGTAAAATGGACGCCAGGTGAGAGAGAAATAGACAACAGAGGAACAGGCAATAGGGAACCGGACAATAGAGAAATGGACAATGGGGAAACGGATAACAGAGAAACGGATAATAGAGAAACAGGCAACAGAAAAACGGGCAACAGAGAAACGAACAACAGAAAAACAGGAAATTCCCATGCAATATTCTCATGAGGAATTCCCTGTTTTTGTCAAATGATGTTTTGCGATTTCAGCAGCCTGCGCAGCAGAACGCAAACCGGATATAAGGCATTACTTTGCAGGATAGAATCCGCTGGGAGCCTCGGACAGATTAATCATGATATTCTTCATCTGTGTGTAGTGCTCCAGAATAACCTTATGGGTCTCACGGCCAATACCGGACTCCTTGTAGCCGCCGAAGGGTGAGCCCTCCGGAATCTGATTGTATGTATTGACCCACATACGTCCTGTCTCAATGCCGCGGGATACGCGGATGGCGCGGTTTAAGTCGTGGGTCCAGACAGCGCCGCCAAGGCCGTAGGCGTTGTCGTTGGCCATGCGGATGACCTCGTCCTCGTCCCTGAATTTAAGGATGCAAGCTACTGGTCCGAAGATCTCCTCCTGGGCAACACGCATATCATTGGTCACGTCAGCCAGCAGGGTGGGACGCATGAAGCAGCCCTTTGCCAGTTCGCCTTCCGTTAAGCGTTCCCCGCCGCAGATCAGGCGGGCGCCTTCCTGCTTGCCGATTTCCACATAGCTTAAAATCTTTTCCAGCTGGCGCTCGTTGATCTGGCTGCCCATCTGGGTCTCAGGATCCCATGATACGCCTACCTTAACATTGTTAAATGCCTTTACAGCGTCCTCAAGGAATTTATCATAAATATCCTCATGTACGAATACACGGGAGCCTGTGCAGCATACCTGGCCCTGGTTAAACAGGATACCTAACTGGAGACCGTCAATGGCCTGCTCCCAGTTGCAGTCCGGGAAGAAGATGTTGGCGGATTTTCCGCCTAATTCCAGGGTGGCCGGGATGAGATGGTCGGCTGCGGCCAGGGCTACCTGGCGTCCTACCTCGGTGGAGCCGGTAAATGCCAGCTTTCTGAAGCCCTTGTGATCAAGCATATACTGGCCTGACTTGGATCCGGAACCCGTGATCACGTTGAATACGCCCTTAGGAATAACATCCTGTACCAGGCGGGCAAATTCAAGGACGGAAAGGGATGTGTCGCTGGATGGTTTAAATACGCTGCAGCATCCGGCTGCCAGAACCGGGGCCAGCTTCCACGCTGCCATAAGGAAGGGGAAGTTCCAGGGGACTATCTGCCCTACAACACCAATGGGTTCGCGTAATATCAGGGAAAGGAACTGCTCATCCAGTATATTGGCGCTGCCTTCCTCTGCCATGATGCAGCCCGCAAAGTAGCGGAAATGCTTTGCGCTCAGGGGAATATCGATGGCCATGGTTTCGCGGATTGGCTTGCCGTTGTCCAGGGATTCTACCATAGCCAGGTGCTCTGTATTGGCGTCAATGATGTCAGCGATTTGATTCAGAATGGCGGCGCGTTCACTGGTAGGAACCTTCTTCCATGTCTCAAATGCGTTCCATGCTTCCCTGACAGCATCATCCACGTCTTCCTTGGTAGCCTGAGCACACTCAGCCAGCTTTTCTCCATTGGCAGGGCACTTTGTGGTAAAGAATTCACCATCAGAAGCGTCACGCCACTGTCCCCCTATAAAAAGCTGATACCTGTTCTGAAGTTCTGGTTTGTTCATGTAATACCTCCTTGTTTTGTGTTGTTACACTCCTATAAATCAGGCTTATAAAAGCCTTGCTTCCCATTACAATAACAACCATATCATTTTCACGTAAAAAAAGCAATATTTGTTAAATTGTTTTCATAATAGTTTTTATTTTAACATATTTTCAATTATTAATAATTGAAATAAAGGGAAAGTCACGCTATAATGAAAGAAAAAAAATAAAAATCAAGGAGGAAAATTAAAATGGAGCAAAAAAGTCCAGATAAAGTTTGTTATCAATTTATCTGTCCCAAATACCCCAGGTGCGCGCGGGCCAGAGGGAAGGGATGCTGTATTGAGTACCCGGATGAGGAGACTCAGATGGTACAGGCCGGGGAGTGCAGGGCCGAGGATGGATTTCCGCTGTTTGTGGGGGAGGAGTAGATGTATCTATGTGTATGACAGATTCACATAGAAATATTTATCTTCCTAATAAAAAATATGAATTTGGTAACATTTGACAAAAATATTCAATTCAGGGAAAATATATGTTATAATTCGTACAATGCAAGGGGAAGGGGGGAACATATGCAATACTATGCGCACATCAGCGGTGACAAGGTGCGAAAGCAGACCGTGAAGGAGCATCTGACAGGGACGGCCAGCCGTTCTGAGCTGTTTGCAGAGGCTTTCCGGTGCGGAGCATGGGGGTATGGATGCGGAGTTTTCCACGATATTGGAAAATATTCCCAGGGCTTCAGAAAGCGTCTGGAAGGCGGTTCCATTACAGACCATGCCACGGCGGGAGCCCAGGAGATGATGGGGCTGTATGCCAGGACCAACCCGCTGGCGGCTTACTGCGTCGCTTACTGTATCAGCGGCCACCATTCGGGACTTCTGGACGGGGGAAGGAACGGCGACACAGCAGGGGAGGCCACGCTTCAGGGAAGGCTTAAGAAGCAGTTGGAGGATTACAGCCCGTATAAGGATGAAGTTGAGATGCCGGTTTTTCCCGGGCGGCCGCTGACCCCGATAGGCAAGGGAGGCTTCAGCCTGTCATTTTACAACAGAATCCTGTTTTCATCCCTTGTGGACGGAGAATATCTGCACACGCAGCAATTTATGCTGGGGCACGATGGGGGAAGGGGGGGACCATGATGGTATGGAC
>JAJQEA010000006.1 GCA_021201905.1 Clostridia bacterium | reverse complement strand
TGAAACAGCTGCTTCAACAACAAGGTTGTTCATTATGAAGTTGTAAAGTCGTGTAGTAACATGAAATTCACAATAAGTAAAATTGGGCTGAAAAAAAAACAAAAAAGACGGTTCCATTTTACATAAAGTATGTTATACTACAACTTGTGAATAAATCCATAGGCAGAGATGACAGGTGAACAGAATGAATCAGTTAGAGAATAATCAGAACAGAAGAAGCTCCTCGGCAGGCAGAAGCCGCGGCAGGGGTTCAGATAAAGGCACGGGACGCGCGCCGTCCAGGAATACAGGCAGAAGCAGTTCGTCGGGCAGCGGTTCAAGGAGTTCCTATTCCTACCGTTCAGGAGGACAGGCCGGCAGGATGAACGCGGCCCAGACAGCCAGGCGCAACAGCCCTCACAGGAGAAAGAAGGGACCGGATTACAAGAAGATTGCCATAGCCGGAGTCATCCTTATAATCCTCATTGGGTGCATATCGCTGGCCATGAAGTTTAAGGGGACCGGGGGAAGCGAACCGGAAGAAACCACACAAGAGACAACCGAGACAGAGATGATGAAGGAAGTCAAGGTGGATGGAATCACCATTACCGGCATGTCCAAGAACCAGGCCAGGAATGCAATCCTGAAGGAATATCCCTGGAACATGACGGTCACCTATGACGGAGATACATATAATGTGACAAATTTAGCGGCGGAAAAGGTGGACGCGCTGCTGGAGGAAATCTACAGCCAGGAGCCCGCCGAGAGTTATACACTGAGCATGGACGGACTGGAGGAGGCGGCTGCGGGGGAGGCGGAAAGCTGCGCGGCCAAGTGGAATAAAAAGGCCAAAAACGGTTCCATTGACAGCTACGACAAGGAAAAGGGCGCTTTTGTATTTTCCGGGGAGGAAAATGGCTTTGCCATTGACCAGGAGAAGCTGGCCGTAGATATATTGAAGGCACTGAAGGATAAGAAGTTCGACGCTTCCATCACAGCCACGGGAAGTGAGACAGCGCCGGATATCAGCGCCGCGGCTGCCAAGGAAAAGTATAAGACCATCAGCACCTTCACCACAAAGACAACGGCCAACAAGGCGCGCAATACCAATATCAAGCTGGCGGCGGACGCGTTAAACGGAACCGTTGTACATCCGGGAGAGGAATTCTCCTTTAACGCTGCGGTAGGCCAGAGGACAGAGGCAAAGGGCTACCAGGGGGCAGCCGCCTATAACAACGGAGAGGTGGTACAGGAAATCGGCGGAGGCGTATGCCAGGTATCCACCACCCTGTACAATGCAGTATACAGGTCAGGTCTGGGAGAGAAGAGCATTACCTTCAGGCGCTCCCACACCTTTGAGCCCAACTATATCACGCCGGGCCAGGATGCCACGGTGAGCTGGGAACAGCCGGATTTCCGCTTCAAGAACACATCCAGCACATCCATCGGCATCAAGGCCAGCTACGCGGACCAGAAGATGACGGTTTCCATTTACGGAATCCCCATTCTGGAGGAGGGAACCAAGCTGGATTTGGTATCCGAGAAGGTGGAGGAACTGGATCCGCCGGCGCCCACGTACGAGGAGGACCAGACCCTTGAGCCGGGCGTGGAGATTCAGAAGAGCGCAGGCAGCAAGGGAAGCAGATGGATTACCTATAAGGTGATATATAAAGACGGAAAGGAAATTTCCAGGGAACAGGACCATAAGACCACATACAAGGGCCATGCCCCTGTTATCCGCCGCAACACCACAGGCGTGGTGCTGGCACCTGAGGAGACCACCCTTTCCACAGAGACAACACCGCCAATCATTGACGGAATGCCGGACGGCTATATTCCGGGTGATGAGACAATTTCCATGCCTTCCGGGAACGGTTCCCAGGAAAATGGACCCGGCACAGTGACCCAGCCGGCAGCGCCCACCACAGCTCCTGCGGCGGCGCCCAATCCAACCCAGGCGCCACAGCCGTCCGAGACTGCGGCGGCCGGACCGGGCGGGGATAATCCGGTGATTGCACCGTTAAAACCGGAATAAAAAAGCAGACTAAAAAAGAGAAACCTGAATCACGGGTTTCTCTTTTTTTGCTGCATTTTATACATTTTCAAAAATTGACATTGTATTTTTTGGCGTAATTTCGATTAAGCATTTGCAATTTGTTAAATAATTGCTATAATAGTAGACAGGTCAGTCTGCATAGGGTCGAAGCATGTTTATACATGCCTGGGTCCGGGGCAGACTCACATGTATACCATTACATATTCACTATTTGTAGGAGGAAATCAAAATGGCAAGAAAAATGAAAACCATGGATGGTAACCATGCAGCGGCACATGCGTCATATGCATTTACTGATGTAGCGGCTATCTATCCGATTACCCCATCCTCACCTATGGCTGAAGCCACAGACGAATGGGCAACAGACGGAAGAACCAATATCTTCGGTCGTGAAGTACAGATTACAGAGATGCAGTCTGAGGCTGGCGCAGCAGGTGCTGTACACGGTTCTCTGGCAGCAGGTGCTCTGACCACCACCTACACAGCGTCACAGGGTCTGTTACTGATGATCCCTAATCTTTATAAAATCGCGGGCGAGCAGCTGCCAGGCGTATTCAACGTATCCGCACGTGCTCTTGCTAGCCATGCATTATCTATTTTCGGTGACCATTCCGACGTTTACGCATGCCGTCAGACAGGATGCGCCATGCTGTGCGAGTCCAGTGTACAGGAAGTAATGGACCTGACAGTTGTTGCACATATGGCATCCATCAAGGGCAAGGTTCCGTTCATCAACTTCTTTGACGGTTTCCGTACATCCCATGAGATTCAGAAAATTGAGACCTGGGATTATGAGGATCTTAAGGAAATGGTTGACATGGACGCTGCCGATGCTTTCCGCAAGCATGCGCTGAATCCAAATCATCCATGCCAGAGAGGCTCCGCTCAGAACCCTGATATCTTCTTCCAGGCAAGAGAGGCCTGCAACCCATACTACGACGCCCTTCCTGCAATCATTCAGGAATATATGGACAAGGTTAATGCCAAGATTGGTACTGACTATAAGCTGTTCAACTACTACGGCGCTGCTGATGCCGAGCACATCATCATCTCCATGGGTTCTGTCAATGATACCATTGAGGAGACCATCGACTACATGATGAAGCAGGGACAGAAGGTTGGTGTTGTTAAGGTTCGTCTGTACAGGCCATTCTGCGTACAGGCCCTGATTGACGCTATTCCTGATACCGTTAAGGTTATCTCCGTATTAGACAGAACAAAAGAGCCAGGCACTATCGGCGAGCCTCTGTACCTGGATGTTGTTGCCGCCCTCAAGGGAAGCAAGTTTGACCAGGTTAAGGTTTTAACCGGACGTTATGGCTTAGGTTCCAAGGACACCACACCTGCTCAGATCGTGGCAGTTTACGAGAATACAACCAAGTCTCCGTTTACCGTAGGTATCGTGGACGACGTTACAAACCTGTCCTTGGAGATTGACGCTCCTCTCGTTACCACTCCTGAGGGAACCACAAACTGTAAGTTCTGGGGTCTGGGCGCTGACGGTACGGTTGGTGCAAACAAGAACTCCATCAAGATCATTGGTGACAATACAGACATGTATGCACAGGCATACTTTGATTATGACTCCAAGAAGTCAGGCGGCGTTACCATGTCCCACCTGCGTTTCGGACACAGCCCAATCAAGTCTACCTATTTAATCCGTACAGCTAACTTCGTTGCCTGCCACAATCCTGCATATGTACGCAAGTACAACATGGTTCAGGAGCTGGTTGACGGCGGTACATTCCTGTTAAACTGCCCATGGGATATGGAAGGACTTGAGAAGCATCTTCCGGGACAGGTTAAGAAGTTCATCGCTGACCACAACATCAACTTCTACACCATCGACGGTGTAAAGATTGGTATTGAGACAGGCATGGGCCCCACACGTATCAACACCATCCTTCAGTCCGCATTCTTCGAGCTGACCGGCATCATTCCTGCTGAGAAGGCAAATGAGCTGATGAAGGCTGCTGCAAAGGCAACCTACGGCCGCAAGGGCGAGGACGTTGTTCAGAAGAACTGGGCAGCTATCGACGCAGGCGCCAAGGGCATGCACAAGGTAGAGGTTCCTGAGAGCTGGAAGAACTGTGAAGACGAAGGTCTTGACTATGCAGTTGTTACCCAGGGAAGAAAGGATGTAGTTGACTTCGTTAACAATATCCAGACAAAGGTAAGTGCTCAGGAGGGTAACTCCCTACCAGTATCCGCATTTACAGAATACGCAGATGGTTCCACACCATCCGGTTCCTCCGCATATGAGAAGCGCGGCATCGCTGTTAAGGTTCCTGTATGGAATCCGGACAACTGTATCCAGTGTAACTTCTGTGCTTATGTATGTCCTCACGCTGTAATCCGTCCGGCTGCCATGACCGCTGACGAGGCTGCCAAGGCACCTGCAGACATGAAGATGAAGGATATGACAGGTATGGCCGGCTACAAGTTTGCCATTACCATCTCCGCACTGGATTGTACGGGATGCGGTTCCTGTGCAAATGTATGCCCAGGCATGAAGGGCAACAAGGCTCTGGTTATGGAAAGCCTTGAGGCTAACCTTGGCGAGCAGGCTATCTTTGACTTTGGCCAGTCCCTGCCTGTTAAGGAAGAAGTTCTGGCTAAGTTCAAAGAGAACACCGTTAAGGGCAGCCAGTTCAGACAGCCTCTGCTTGAATTCTCCGGCGCTTGCGCAGGATGCGGCGAGACTCCTTACGCAAAACTGATCACCCAGCTGTTTGGTGACAGGATGTACATTGCCAACGCAACAGGATGCTCTTCTATCTGGGGCAACTCCTCACCATCCACACCTTACACCGTAAATGCCAAGGGACAGGGTCCTGCATGGGACAACTCCCTGTTTGAGGATAACGCTGAGTTTGGTTACGGTATGTTACTGGCTCAGAACGCAATCAGAGACGGCTTAAAGGCTAAGGTTGAGGGCGTAATGGCCAACGAGAAGGCTACGGACGAGATGAAGGCAGCCTGCAAGGAATGGCTCGATACATTTGGCATCGGCGCCCTGAACGGCACTGCTACCGATAAGCTGGTTGCAGCTCTGGACGGCGTTGACTGCGATGTCTGCAGAGACATTGTTAAGAATAAAGATTTCCTGGCTAAGAAGTCCCAGTGGGTATTCGGTGGTGACGGATGGGCTTACGATATCGGTTTCGGCGGCGTAGACCACGTACTGGCATCCGGTAAGGACATCAACATCATGGTATACGATACCGAGGTTTACTCCAATACAGGCGGCCAGTCCTCCAAGGCTACCAAGACAGGTGCTGTTGCACAGTTCGCTGCTGGTGGTAAGGACGTTAAGAAGAAAGATCTGGCCAGCATTGCAATGAGCTATGGTTATGTGTACGTTGCACAGATTTGTATGGGCGCTGATATGGCTCAGACTGTTAAGGCAATTGCCGAGGCAGAGGCTTATCCGGGACCATCTCTGATTATTGCGTACGCTCCATGTATCAACCATGGTATCAAGAAGGGTATGGACAAGGCTCAGACAGAGGAGAAGCTGGCTGTAGAGTGCGGTTACTGGAACAACTTCCGTTACAACCCGGCAGCTGAGAAGAAGTTCTCCCTGGATTCCAAGGCTCCTAAGCTTGAGACATATCAGGACTTCTTAAAGGGCGAGGTTCGTTACATGTCCCTGGCTATGAAGAATCCTGAGAGAGCAGCCGAGCTGTTCGCACGTAACGAGGCAGAGGCTAAGGAGCGTTACGCTTACTTAGAGAAGCTGGTTACACTGTACGGCAACGACTAATCTTACGTCGGATTTGAATATTTTATGAATGACAGACCCCGGAGGGCTCAGGCTCTCCGGGGTTTTTGAATATTCTGTTTCCAGAAGGGGATAATACTGGAAGAAAGGATGTGTGATACCAGTATGTTAGAAGAGAAGGCAATGGTTCAGTTTCTGAACCGATTTACGGATTATCCCTTTCTGGTAAAATGGAAGGACCACGAAGACCGGGTGGGCCATGGCTACCCCATGT
>JAJQEA010000150.1 GCA_021201905.1 Clostridia bacterium | reverse complement strand
GCCTTAGCTGCAGCATGGGAATTTTTCTGTATACATATGTTATGCATAGAAGGGCTGAGGCTGCCTCCACCACTACCGTGGTAACGGCAGAGCATACAATGCCAAATCCCAGACCGCCAATAAAAATCAAATCCAAAACAGCATTTAATATAGAAGAAAAAGCTAAAAACTTGAGCGGCGTTTTGGAATTTTCCACGCTCTTGATGGCAGCCGACACTGCATTATCAAAGTAAGTAAAGGGCGCACCCAGAAAACGGATGGACAGATCAGAAGCCGCCTTGCCCAGTATCTCATCCGGCACTCCCAGCGCTCCCAGCAAAGGTTTTGAGAAAAATCCTCCAAGTATGGCTATCATTACTGAAAAATAACAGCCAAATATGACTGTGGTGGACATTTCCCGTTTCAGTTTTTCCTTCTGACCGGCTCCATAGAACTCGCTCATCAGCACAGACGCACCCATACAGATGCCCGATATTCCAAGTATGACAATATTCATTACAGGGCTTGCCGTACCTTCTGCTGCCAGCGCCTCCTTTCCGATGAATCTGCCGGCAATGATGGAATCCACTGCATTATAGGTGAGCTGGAACATATTTCCCAGAATCAGGGGAATGGAATAGTCCACCAGATGTTTTGTGATGCCGCCTTCTGTCATGTTAACTGCCGCCATATGGTTCTCCTTCTGTCCCTCATTTTATATGTATCAATCTTTTTATTGCAGCAAAAGGCCCGGCAAGACCTTCTGAATGCAGTCAACCTTCTGCCGGACCTGAATTTATGCCGGATGGAGCGCAAATGGCATTCCGTTAATAGCTGCGCAGCTTATCTTCATCCTCTTTTGTGGTCTTATCAATGGACCGAATCTCCACCTCATATCCGAAGCGGTCGTCCACCTTCACATATACCTTATCTCCAGCTTTATGGCCCCTTATGGCCTTGCCCAGAGGCGAGTCAATACTGATTAATCCCTGAAGGGAATTACCTCTGACAGTGGTTACAAGCTTATATTGTTCCGTCTCATCGTCATCGGGAATATAGACCTCTACCGTATCTCCCAGGCCTACCTCGCCTTCCCTGGAGTTATCCGATATAATCCTGGCGGTTTTTATCATTTTCTCCAGATAACGGATCCTGCTCTCATTCCTGTTCTTATCCTGCTTGGCCGCCTTATATTCAAAATTCTCACTTAAATCCCCGTGGGCCCTGGCTTCCTTCACTGCCTCCAGCGCTTCCTTGCGGACCACTAATTTGCGGTATTCTATTTCTTCCTGCATTTTTTTTATATCACTGGCTATCAGATTATCATACATTATGTTGTTCCCTGTCCGTTACGTACTTTCCTCTACGTACTTTCCTTTCCATAATTTCCTTTTCCTAATTTCCGGCTGTCCTCTCCCACAGCCGCTCTATGGATATATCCGGAGCTTTCCGCCGGCGCTTAAGTCATACACCTTTCCGGGAGCCATATTACCATAATCCACATGGGCAATATATGGATTGGCCTTGTTATAGTAAGCGGCAAAAATACGTTCTACGTCCTGGTTTGCCATGGTCTTAAAACACCGGTCCACCATGGTCTGAGGCATCAGACCGGTCACGGACAGATCCACCTTATACCAGCTGCCTCCTGCTTCCACGTAAACAAACATATGGTCCTTATCATTGTCATCCGGGGCGCAGAAGCAATTAAGGCCCATGGCCCTGGTCAGCATCTGATAGGACACGGAAATGCCCTCGCAGACAGCTTTATGGTTTACCAGGTAGCCATAGGCAGTAAACGAGGGGTCCCCGGAGGTATCCTCCCCATTTACAAACCGGGAATATAATCCCTTATCATACGTACAGGTGGAAGCAATGAAAAGAGCCGCATGCTTTGCCCGTTCCAGTTCGCTGGCGTCCCTCCAACGGTAACTGTTCAGATAATCCCGGACCACCAGAGCCAGGGCATTGCGCTGCTGTTTGTAGGTATCGCTGCCCACATTTTCCTGATACAGGGTCACCTGGCCAAGCACCAGAAGGCTGTCGCCGTCCACAGCCATTTCCCCGGTTCCTATCTGATCGCTTTCCCCGTACAATGCCTTGCACAGGTCGTCGGACAACCCAAAATAATTATACAATCCATAATTATAATCCTGGCGCAGGCGTCTCTCTATCACCGGTTCACCTTTTGCATTCCATCCCATGATAGCATCCACATACTGGAGTCCGGCCTGGTCCATAAAATCCTTCAGGGGGTAGTTGGTATCATAGGATGCTTCCCATCCTCCAACGGTCCACGCCCCGTCCGGTCCTACCTGGTATCCGTCCGGTGTGACTGTGTCTGTAAGCATCCTGCCATTTGCGTCAAAATAATACCATTTTCCATCGGTGCTTTGCAGCCATCCCCTGGCATAGGAACCGTCGTCCTTCTGGTATCTCCATGCCCCGCCCGCCTGAGACCAGGTTCCCCCATAGACAGTAGTGGATAATAAAAGGGCTGCCGCAGATGCCGCTGCCAGCAGCTTTACCACGGAGCGGCCTATGTTTGATTGTTTCATACCGAATCGTCTTACCATAATCTGTCTCCTGCTTTTATAAATTGTTTATTTTCCCTTTAGTTTCTTTATTGATTCTTTAGCGTGTGCTCAAACTTTGGCCACATTTTCCCTGTATAGTAATACTTGTAAGGTGATAGACCTTTTACTATACAGGAAAACGCTTTTTCATACCTATGACCGGCAGCTCCCCTTCTGCCGGTCCCTTCCAAATGAAAGATAAGTTTACCGATTCAGGTAAACTTATTTTTTTATGCGCATATGCTATAAAGAAATCATTTTTACAGGAGACCATTATGGCCAACCAATCCGTCACTCCTGCTGACATCTTTGCTGATTTGCTGCGCTTTCGGGCCCCTGCCGCCATTGCCTGGGTCAGAGGAGGAAGTGCCGCGCCCAACCTAAGCGGCCTGGTAAAATTCTACCAGACTCCTTACGGCGGCGTGCTGGTGGAAGCCGAAATCTTCAATCTGCCCAACAAACAGGTACCCGGCTCCACAGACTTTTATGCTATGCACATCCACCAAAACGGTGACTGTTCTGATGACTTCGCCAAAACAGGGGACCACTACAATCCATCCGGTGAACCCCATCCGGACCATGCAGGCGACCTGCTTCCCCTTCTTGGAAACGAAGGTTACGCCTGGCTTTCCTTCTATGACAAGCGCTTCTCCACAGACGACATTATCGGCAGATCCGTAGTCATTCACAGCCATGCCGACGACTTTACATCCCAGCCTTCCGGAAACTCCGGAACAAAAATCGGATGCGGTGTCATTGAAAAAGCGGATTACCTAAAAGTATAGCACAATGGCAGGAAAATATCATCCCTACAGTTTTCACAAAAATACCCGGGAAATGCGGCAGAACAAATTACAGACAGAAAGTACCGGATACCGCCATTAATACGTGCGGAATCCGGCACCTTCCATGATATCCAGATCCCGGAACACGGCAGCCACCGCTGCCTCATATTCCTCCAGTCTCTGTGATTTCTTTATTCTCTTAATGTATTTCCCATTGTCGGAAAAAATCTGAATCATGCAGGCCCACAGCTCCTTCATTTTAAACAGGACATTTCTGTCCCCGGACATGATTTCGCGATAGCCCTCATATACCATCTGGTGGAATTGCCTTAAGGTTTCTTTGCCGGTTCCCGCATCGCCGGAATCTGCCCCTGCCGCAATTCTGTCCAGCAGTCCGGGATTGGATATGATTCCACGGCCCAGCATCACCCTGTCCAATTTTGGATATTCTCCGCATAATGTCTCGTAGTCAGATACAGTAAATATATCCCCATTATAGCACACCGGGGCCCGGCTGCCCTCAAACCCGACGCGAAACGCCGGCATGTTTGGGGTATTTTTATAGTAATCTGTGCGGATTCTGGGATGCAGTATCAGTTCTTTTATGGGATAACGGTTATAAATTTCCAAAAGTCCCGGGAATTCATCCGGTGAGGTCATACCCAGCCTCGTCTTTACGGAAAGCTCCATACCAATCTGTTCCAGCCTTGTACAAACTTCGTCCAGAAGCCGGTCCAGGCGGTCCGTCTGTTCCAGAAATCCCGCCCCCTTGTGCTTGGATACCACGGTACCAGAGGGACAACCCAGGTTCAGATTCACTTCGGTGTATCCGTATTCCCGTAATTCCATTGCCATCCGCATAAAATCTTCCGCCTGGTTTGTGAGAATCTGCGGAACCAAATATAAGCCCCGGTTATGCTCCGGCAGGATGTCATTGAGTTCCCGAAAGCTGAGGCCGCTGTTTGCCTTAGGAGACAGGAAGGGTGTGAAGTATTTATCCATGGGATGGTAGCAGGCGTTGTACGCGTTGCGGTATATATAGCCGGTAAGGCCTTCCATGGGTGCTAAATAATATTTCATAGACTGAGTATCCCTCTCTCATTGATCGTTATTGTGGTTCTCTGTTTTGCAAACCATTTCCCTTTGAACCGACGGTGCCGGAAATTGTTCCAATTATAGCATAAATCAAAAAGGATGTATATTAATGTTATGAAAAACAGCTTTCTGCAAGCCTCTTTCCGCTATAGAGGATGTAGAATTTGTGCGCTATAAATGTTCTACTGTGCACTACTTGATGGTATTCCATTCCCATATGCTGTTTTTAATCGGCATAGACATTCTATCACTCAACAGTTATAATAATATTGCTGTTGACTCTTTCCAGCAGGAAGGAGGTGCTCACATGGACTACATAATAGCTTTCCTTATCTCAGTCCTGGCAGGTATCGTTGGCCACTTTATCTGCAAATGGCTAGACCGAGATAAATAGCAACAGCTAGCCTAGGTTATCCTACCATATAAGGGAAAAGAACCCCAGAAAGTGGCCTCTTTCTGGGGTTCATCTTTGTCACATGGACAAAATAGCTTTCCTAGCTATTATTATATTATAATTATCTTAGGAAAATGTCAATAGCCCTTATTTTACATTTCTTGGTTATTCCAACCACCAAGCATTTCCTAGATCTTCAAAAAGCCTTATTCTGTAAGCGTTTTATTAGAATTTCCCAGCTTTTGCAGCTTCCTCGATGCTAACCGCAATCGCCACTGTCATACCAACCATTGGGTTATTACCAGCACCGATGAGACCCATCATCTCAACATGTGCAGGCACGGAAGAAGAACCAGCGAACTGAGCATCTGAATGCATACGTCCCATGGTATCGGTCATGCCGTAGGATGCAGGACCAGCTGCCATGTTGTCCGGATGCAGGGTACGGCCTGTACCACCGCCGGATGCAACGGAGAAGTACTTCTTGCCCTTTTCCACGCATTCCTTCTTATAGGTTCCTGCAACCGGGTGCTGGAATCTGGTTGGGTTGGTGGAGTTACCGGTAATGGAAACGTCAACACCTTCCTTCCACATGATAGCAACGCCTTCTGTTACGTCGTTAGCGCCGTAGCAGTTAACCTTTGCGCGAAGTCCCTCGGAGTAGGACTTTCTCCACAGCTCCTTAACCTCGCCTGTATAGTAATCCATCTCTGTCTCTACATAGGTAAATCCGTTGATTCTGGAGATAATCTGCGCAGCGTCCTTTCCTAAACCGTTCAGGATAACGCGCAGTGGTTTCTGACGAACCTTGTTTGCCTTCTCAGCGATACCGATAGCGCCCTCAGCAGCGGCAAAAGACTCATGGCCTGCCAGGAAGCAGAAACAATCCGTCTCTTCTTCCAGAAGCATCTTGCCCAGGTTGCCGTGTCCTAAACCAACCTTACGCTGGTCAGCAACAGAACCCGGAATACAGAATGACTGAAGGCCCTCGCCGATAGCTGCAGCTGCATCAGCTGCCCTTCTGCAATCCTTCTTAATAGCAATAGCAGCACCTACTATGTATGCCCAACAAGCGTTCTCAAAGCAGATTGGCTGGATTTTCTTAACCTGATCATAAACGTCCAGGCCTGCATCTTTCGTAATCTTCTCAGCTTCTTCAATGGAAGCAATGCCATAGCTGTTTAATACAGAATTGATTTTGTCAATTCTTC
>JAJQEA010000170.1 GCA_021201905.1 Clostridia bacterium | reverse complement strand
CTGACTTCTAGCCAGTTCGGAACTTTGAGCGATACGGGTAATCCGCTGTTTTTCTTCCTCCTACAAGAGGCTTTATTTTAACTTCTTCTATTTGCAGAAAAGCATTATCAACTTTTCCGTCCGGCTCCCCCGGCTGGTACTTCTCCATGATTTCCGCCCGCGCCACGTCCGCCCATGCGTTCAAGTTCTGCATCTGCATGGCGGTGATGACTGTGGACACCATCAGCCCGAAACAGGCCAAGCAGGTTTCCGGCTATCTGGACACATGAGACAGCGTATCATTCGACGACAAGCAGCGGGTGGGGTTCCGTTTCGCATGTCTCCATTTTTCGGAACACGAAAAACTCCTACATACTCAACAAGCTAACGCCCATACAAAAAGCAGCAGCCACGGGAATGAATATCCCGGATGGCCGCTGCCTTTATAGTCTGTCTGTTCTGTTATTCTTTCTTACAAATCAAAAATCTCAAAATCATCATCCTGTCCATCCGGTTTTGCAGAATCCAGCTCTGCTTCCCTCCTGACAGCCGGCCGTTCCTGTCTCACAGGCGGCCTCTGCCTGGATGACGGCGCCTGGGCCGGTATACGATCCGGGCTTTGAGCCGGCGCACGATCCGATGTCTGAGCCGGTACACGGTCCGGTGTACGGACTGGCGCAGAAGCTGACCCACGGTCCGGTGTACGGACTGGCGTATGAGACGGAGTCTGGACCGGCCGCCCGGGCTTCACCGGCTTTTTCACCGGAATCTCCACCTGAGGCGCTTCTTCCGGCTCATAGGCATCTTCATCCTCCTCGTAGATGTCCTCGTACTCTTCACCCTGCGGATAATCCTCCTCCGGAAGGTCTCTGTAGTCCTCATCATCATCGTAGGCAGAATCATCCTCATATTCCTGAGATTCATCGTACCCGTCAGAATCCTGGTAGTCCTCCTCATCGCCGTATTCCTGATAATCCTCTGAATGCTCCGAAAGCTCAGGCTCCTCTGCCTTTTCCTTCCTGCTGTTCCTGCCCCGGCTGCCCCGCGGACCGTCCTTCTTGTCACCCAGTTCATCCCGGCTTCCGCCCTTCTTCCCGGAACCCCTGGTAAATACAACCACCAGAAGGATAACCAGCAGAATGATTGCGATGACAATGGTCACAATCAGTAGTGTCTTAAGGAGACTGTAATCATCGTAAATCTTGTCGTATGTAAGGGCCAGTTCATCGTACACTTCCTTTGTCACGGAACCGCTGATGGCCGGGTCCTCAAAGTAACGCTGTATGGTCCTCTCATCGTCCTTCATATCATAACGGTAGAAGCCCTTCTCTCCGGCCTCATTCATACCGTATACGACGCAGTACTGGTGCTCCGCCTCAGAGCCCCATACCCAGCCCTGAACCTTGTGGCCGTCGATATTAATGGTGCTCTCCTTGAATCCTTCCGGAACCTTCACCTCAGGATCCGGCGGCAGAATGATGATGACGCGCTCGGCTATACGCATCCTTACCTGGGAAGAGGCATCCGCATCCGCAGCGCTGGCGCCGCCCTCCGCCTTGGTCACCACAATGACGTATTCCTTGATGGTCTCGCCATCCTGGGCTGTCACGCGGCATGTCACGCGGTTTTCACCCATCTGGAGTCCTTCGTTTCCGCTGACCACCTTGGTGGCGTTCTCGTCCATGCAGTCCGCACTGACAATGACCTTATCCACATCCGTTCCAACGGTCACCGCATAGGTGTCCACATCCGGTGAAAATGCCGGCGTCAGGCTTCCTGGTGAAATCTGGAGGGATTTAAGCGTTGCATCCTTGGAAGCTGACTGCAGGGCGCTGACCGTCACCGTGGAATTTCCCTGCTGGTTAACTGTCACAATCTGTGAGTTGGAATCATAAATTTCCTGGCTGGTGACCTCAATCTTGCTGGTCCCTGCCGCTATGGCATTGAAATTAAGGGTAAATGCAAGGGTTCCCGTGTTGGGTGTGCCTGCGTCCCCATGGACCCGGACAGCTCCCGCCCCGCCGTCCGCGTTGGTGCCGTCCACAAATTCCAATATGTTGGAATCATAGGACAGCATCACATCCGCATTGGCCAGGTTGTCGCTGCTGGTTATCTTCATATTCACCTTGATCTTGCCGCCTACGGTTGCCGATGGGTCGGAAAAGGCGATTCTTGCATTTGCTGCAAAGGCTGTTATCATCTGCGCCGGCATCACAACTGTCATCATGCACGCCATTGCCAGAACCGCAGCCACATATCTCATACGTCTAATCATCATCATTTCCCACTTTCTGATTATAATATCTTCCCTTTATCAGGACTGCACTTCTACAATGGTTACATTGCTTCCGCCTGGTCCGCTGCCACTTCCGGAAGGACTTCCCGGTCCGCCTGAACCGCCTGGTCCGCCGCTGCCGCTGCTTCCTGAACTGCCGCCGCTTCCCGAGCTGCCGTCCGGACTGATTGCACCGCCAGAACTGCTGCCGCCTCCGTATACAGGCGAGCCTCCGCTTCCCTGGGTAGGACCGCCGTCCTGCTTCACCACATGGATGGTATAGGTCCTCACGCTTCCGTTCTGGGCAGTCACAGCAATGGAAATGTCATTTCCGCCATTCTGCAGGGAGACATTGCCTGCGCCGTCCACCCGGGCATTGGAATCCGACGCATATGCGCTGACTGTAATATTGGACACAGAAGAATCCACAATCAGATTGTATTCCTGGGTATCCCTGTTAAAGCTTGGAGTCAGATTGAAACCGTCCACTCCGAGACCGGACAGCTTGTTGTTGGGGCTTCCGTCTCCGGTTGGCGCCACGCATGGCTGCTCCGGCATATTATTAAATACAGGGATATGGAACTCCAGGGCTGTCTTTTTCAAATCAAACGTGTACGCCTGGGACAGCTTGGCCGCCTCTGAGGCAGCTCCCTGGATATTGCTCATATACTGGTGCTTATAAAGGTTTGACCCCTGGACATTGAATTTCTTCAGATAAAATGTATTCTGCCCGGCTTTCACATAATTATCCCCGTAATTCTGGGCGCCGCCCCGGATGGCCTTCTCCACCGTGTTCCAGGGACGTCCGTAGGAACCGGACTGGGACGCAAACCTAAGTCCCATCTCAATGGCGGACATTGCGCCGGACTGGTACGCCTCCACATTAAAGAAGTTATAGTATCCCTCGTAACCGGAATAGGATCCGGAAATAAGAGGGCTTGTACCATCGTTGCCCTGTTCCTGGAGAATCATGGCTGCCAGCACATAAGGGCTTACCCCTGACTGGCCGGCCGCGGCCATGATGATGTCTGCATAAGGAGCCGCTGCGCCGGTGGAGCCGCCTCCCGGCGACGTGCCGGTCTGGTCCACCACATTTTCCGATGCGGGGGAAGCCACAGGACCGCCTGCAGTGCCGCTCTGGCCCGAGGACACGGGACCGCTGCTGCTGCCGGAACCGTCCTGTCCCGGAGCCACCAGGCTTACGCTGGTAGACACTATATTGTGCTCTCTTGGCTCAATGGATGCGTGTGGGGACTCCAGGCTCACCTCACCGCTTCCTGAAGGACTGCTGCTTCCCGAGGACCCGCCTGAGGAGCTGCCTCCCGGAGAGGACGCAGCTGTCCCGGAGCCCTTTGAACTGCCGGAAACCCCTGGACCATGCTGTGTATCCTCATATGTACTGCTGCGTCCGGGCCCCTTGGAAGAACCCGAGGAACTGCCTGAGGAGCCGGGACCGCCTGAACCGCCTGAACTGCCTGAACCGGGGCCTTCCGAAGAAGCCCCTGGCCCGCTGGAGAAATCGCTTCCCCCTGTTCCCGTGGAATTCGTTGTCCCTGAAAGGAAGGAGCCGTTTATGAGGCTGTTTAAGCCCTCCTTTGTCTGTGTATTGGAATCATATTCATGGTTGAGGAACTGGAACACATACGTCTCATCCAGGAAATTCCTGGGGTCCATGTAATACCGTATGATATCCTCGGAGGCTGCCACCCAGTTGCTGCCGTCGAACCCGGTCCACGTACTGTTGTCCCAGTTATAAGCTCCGTTGGCAACGGACTTCCAGGAGGAAACGCTGCCTGTGGCCACCAGGTTGCGCCCCAGAACAGCCTCATTTTCAATGACCGTGTTCCAGTCCAGACCTGTGTTTTTGGCTTTGAATACCCAATTGGGATATTGGGCATGGAGCTGTCTGAGCCCGTTTTTATAGCTCTCCGGAAATCCCTGGGATGTGAGATATGCTTCAAAATTAGAATCCGTGGTATAGGCCACCGGAAGCCTGATATAGAGTGATGAGACATAGCCGGTGTTAACGGCTCCGCCCGTTCCTGTGTATTGAATCTGATACCATGTATTGCCGTCTGTTCCGCGCTGTTCCCCGATAACGGTAACAGCCGCTCCCGCTGCCAGCCTGCCCACCGATGAATATCCGGTGCCGGCCCCGCTGCGTACATTCAAAGAGGTGGCCTTAACCGTGGCCGCCCCTGTATATGCATAGGAATCAAACATTTTAAAAGGCGTAGCCACAGATGCCGGAACCTCAGCGGCCAGCATCAGTCCCAGCACAAGCGCCAGGCCCCTTTTTAACTTTTTTCCCTTCATTATGTAAAAATCTCCTGTATCTTCATTCATATCCAAAATTCGTATGAATTTCTATTTTATGACATTAATCCTATTATAATGACAAAAGCGTTCATATGTCAACAAGAACGGCGGAAACTTCACATAATACAAAGATTTGTAAGAAAAGATTAAATAATGTGGCAAATCCTGGTACATCCCGGCCAAAGCCCCTTAAAATCCCCTTCCCATGGCCTGGAAAAGGGCCTCTGTCCCCCTTCCTATCTCACCAGAAACAGATCCAGCACCCGGTCCGCGGCCCGTCTCAGATTCATCTTCTCCACTCCCTGAAGGGCATAGACAGGGAACCTTTTAACCAGCACCTCCCCCAGGTAGTAATCCACGGTCCCCACCTGCTGCCCCTCTCTGACCGGGGCCATTAATATAGAAGGAACCTTCTTCACCACCCGCGCCTGCTCCCCCTCTCCCATCAGCAGTGTCAGGTGCATATCATCGGGCTTCAGCATCATGGACAGCTCCACCTGGTCAGTGGCTCCCTCCCCTTCCTTCCAGCACAGTCCTCCTGCCACAGGAACCCTGGCAAAGGCTTCCTCCCGGAACACATCCTTCATCTGAAAATGCTCCAGCCCATAGGAGTAGAGCTTTCTTGCATCCGACCATTTATATGTCTTATGAGGCGGCCAGCCGCAGCCCAGAAGGGCAATGACATAGGTCCTTCCCTGGTTCTCCATGGCTCCCACATAGGAATACCCGGCTCCCCCTGTGAATCCCGTTTTCCCGGACAGGACCCCCTCCATCATAGTCAGAAACGCATTGTGATTATAACAGTTAAAGGAGCGTTTCCCTGCTGTATCCGTAAAATAGTGGTTCTGGGTCTGCGTTATCTTTAAAAATTCATCCCTGGCAGGAGACTCCGTCACACAGTACCGCATGATCCGGGCCAAATCAGAGGCCGTGGTGGAATGGATATGTTCCTTTCCCTGTTCATCTGTCTTTACCCCATCCAGCCCGTTGGGCGTAATAAAATAGGTATCCCCGCAGCCAAGCCCCGCAGCCTTCTCATTCATCATTGCGGCAAACCCTTCCACGCTGCCTCCTATGTGCTCCGCTATCATCACAGCCGCATCATTATAGGATTCCAGCATCAGGGCATACAAAAGGTCCTCCAGCCTGTACTCCTCCCCCTCCCGCACCCCCAGGTGCACCTTTGGCTGGGAGGCGGCATTGGAGGAGGCCTTCACCTTATCCTCCACCCTTCCGTTCTCCAAAGCCAGGATACAGGTCATAATTTTCGTGGTACTGGCCATGGGCCGGATAATATCCTGTCCCTTCCCATACAAAATCCTGCCGGTATCCCCATCCATAAGGACAGCGGACTGGGCATACAGCTTCAGGAAATCCCCTTCCCCCCGGTTTTCTTCCGTCACAGGTACAGAAGACCAACTGTCTGCCGCCGCATTCATCTGAGTGCAGGCCAGTGAAATTGTCAGTGTTATCAAAAAATCCATTGCTTCATAAGCGACGCCGCCTAGTTGGCTTTATTTTAATAG
>JAJQEA010000161.1 GCA_021201905.1 Clostridia bacterium | reverse complement strand
TGGATGAGGCCATGGCCTCATATATAGGGGCCATGGATGACTGGGATATGGCGCTTTTTGAGCTGGGGGTCAATGTAATCGAAACATGGGATGTGGACCAGCTCCATGGAAAAGCCCTTGCGTTCCTGTCCTCTGTGCTGGAAGCCAGGCCGGATAAACAGGTATTTGTGACAGACATGTATTACAACCGCTATGATTTTGACGGGGATTTGAGAGCGTCTCTCTTTCGGGGCGCCATACAGCGCTGCGTGGAAGCTCTCTCCGGGCATTACAGGGGCAGGCTTCATTACATAAACGGGCTTAAGGCCATGGACACTCCGGGCGGTCTGTCATCGGACGGACTCCATCCATCGGACCTGGGTCATGAGATGATAGCTAAAAGGCTTGCCGGATATATGGCGGAGAAAAAGGAGGATTGATTGAGAATATGAGTGCTTACAAAAATCCGATTCTGTATGCGGACTATTCCGACCCGGATGTGGTGCGGGTGGGGGAGGATTATTATATGGTGTCCTCCTCCTTTACCTATATTCCGGGGGTTCCGCTTTTACATTCCAAAGATCTGGTTCACTGGGAGCTGGTGAATCACTGCGTTAAGGAGCTTCCCTTTAAAAAATATGCCCTTCCTTGCCACGGCTCCGGCACATGGGCCCCATCCATCCGGTATCATGAGGGGACATTCTTTGTGTTTATCCCTCTGGTGGATGAGGGTATCCTGGTTGCCAGATCCAGGGATCCCTACGGTGAGTTTGAATGTAATATGCTGTGCGAATCAAAGGGATGGATTGACCCCTGTCCTTTCTGGGACGATGACGGCAGGGCCTACATGGTCTTTGCCTATGCAAAGAGCCGGTCCGGTATAAAACACCGCCTGTCGCTGGTGGAAATGGATCCCCGGTGCCGCTGTCTTCTGTCAGAGCCGGCGCTTATATTTGACGGTGAACAGGTTGCGCCCACATCGGAAGGGCCAAAGATGTACAAAAGGAATGGGTATTACTATATTCTGATGCCCTCAGGGGGCGTGGAGACAGGATGGCAGTCCTGTCTCAGATCCAGGTCTGTCTTTGGGCCCTACGACTATAAAGTGGTGATGCACCAGGGGAGTTCACGGGTAAACGGTCCCCACCAGGGAGGCTGGGTGACATCGCCCGATGGGAGACACTGGTTCATCCATTTCCAGGATGTGGTGGAGCTGGGCAGAATCATCCATTTGCAGCCCATGTGTTTTCTGGATGACTGGCCATTTATTGGCCGGGACCAGAATGGGGATGGCATTGGGGAACCTGTGGAGGAGTGGCCCGTTCCGGCAGAGGGAATGCCGGAATACGCCATCCGCCAGTCCGATGATTTTGCGGAAAAGACACTGGGGCTCCAGTGGCAGTGGCAGGCCAATCCTGATGCGGATTTTTATTCCCTGGAGGAACATCCCGGACACCTGCGGCTGTATTGTTACCGGAATCCGGGCAGGGAAAACCTGCTCTGGTATGCGCCCAATGTGCTGACCCAGATTCCCCAGAAGCAAAAGCTGTCTATGACCGTGAAGCTGTCTCTTAAAGGCAGCGAGGACGGTGATTTTGGCGGAATCGGCATGGTGGGCCATGAGTACGGTTATGCGGGTTTGTACCACACGGGAAAGGGAATTCAGGTAAGATGTTACCGGGGAACGGTCACGGAGCCCATGTTTTTGGGGGAAGCCGGTGAGAAGCTGGTCTTTTCGCAGGAGGCGGAGGGGGAACAGGCCTGGTTCAGGCTGACCCTGGAGGAAGATAAGACCTATGGCTTTTCCTATTCTCCCGACGGCAGGAGCTTTACCCGGATCGAATATTCCTTTCCCCTGAAACGCGCCACATGGACCGGCGCAAAGCTCTGCCTGTGGTCCTGCTCACGGGAAAACAGGGAGTCTGATGGGTATTGTGATTATGAATATGTGGAAATAAAATAAAAAAACAAGGCTGTCCGCCCAAGACAGCCTTTGTTTATGATGAGTATGCCGGAGCCTGCTCTAATGAACCTCCGTATTCTTCCGGTATAAAATCAACAGTCCTTTTAAGAGCAGGGCGTCGTCCACCAGTATCTTATGGCGGCACAGGGGCGTGATGAACTTGGCCAGCCCTCCGGTGGCGATGATGGTGGGAGGCTCTCCCAGCTCCTTCTCCATGCGGTCCAGAATCCCGTCTATCATGTCCACGTTGCCGTAAATGATGCCGGAGCGCATACAGTCAATGGTATTCTTCCCAATGACATGGCTGGGAACCTCCAGGCTGATGTAGGGGAGCTGGGCCGTCTTGCTGCTGAGGGAGTTAAGGGAGACCTTGAGGCCGGGAAGGATGACGCCGCCGATATAATTTCCCTTTTTGTCCACGGTGCACAGCGTGGTGGCCGTGCCCATATCTATGACTATCAGGGGAAGGGGATGTTCGTGGCTGGCTGCCACCGCGTCCACAATCTGGTCGCTGCCCACGGTCTTGGGGTTGTCCATGATAATATTCATGCCGGTTTTCATGCCGGAACCCACCAGCAGAGGACGGATTCCAATCACCTTTTCCACGGCGTTCAGGATGGTGGAATTAACAGGGGGAACCACGGAGGAGAGAATGGCTCCTTCTATGCTTGCAATATCAATCTGATGCATCTCCAGGATGTTCTTAAAGCTCACCGCGTACTCTGTATCCGTGCGTCCCTGGTCCGTGGTGACCCGTTCTATGAAATATGTTTTTGTCTCGTCTATGCCGCCGATGACCGTATTGGTATTGCCCATGTCGATTGCTAAAATCATTGGGGGAACTCCTTTCAATCATTTGGGATGTATGTTATACTTTAACATGGATTGTAACATAGAAAAACAGGAAAGACAACCGGAGGAATCATATGTTAAAAGGAAAGACAGTCCTTCTTGGCGTGACAGGAAGCATCGCGGCTTATAAGACAGCCAGCCTGGCCAGCATGCTGGTTAAAAAGGGTGTGAAGGTCCATGTTCTGATGACGAAGAACGCCACACACTTCATTAATCCCATCACCTTTGAGAGCCTGACAGGCAGCAAATGCCTGGTGGATACATTTGACCGGAATTTTGAATTCAGCGTGGAGCATGTGGCCCTGGCAAAGCAGGCGGATGTGGTGATGATTGCTCCCGCATCGGCAAATGTCATCGGGAAGATTGCCCACGGCATTGCGGATGATATGCTGACCACCACGGTCATGGCGTGCAGGTGCAAAAAAATACTGGCGCCGGCCATGAACACCAACATGTACGAGAATCCCATTTTACAGGACAACCTGGATATTTGCAGGCGCTATGGCATGGAAGTCATAACACCGGCCTGGGGCTACCTGGCCTGCGGGGATACCGGGGCCGGAAAGATGCCGGAGCCGGAGGTATTGTACGAATATATACTGCGGGAGGCCGGCTATCCCGGGGATTTGGCAGGCAGACGGATTCTTGTGACAGCCGGGCCTACCAGGGAATCCATTGATCCGGTGCGCTATATCACCAATCACTCCACAGGCAAGATGGGCTATGCCATTGCCAGGGTGGCGGCCTACAGGGGAGCCGACGTTACCCTGGTAAGCGGTCCGGTGGACCTGGCCCGCCCGTTGTTTGTGGAGACGGTTCCGGTGGAGAGCGCCAGGGAAATGTTTGAGGCGGTTACCGCAAGAAGCAGAGAGCAGGACGTCATTGTCAAGGCGGCGGCGGTGGCGGATTACCGGCCCTCCACGGTGGGAACAGAAAAAATCAAGAAATCCGACGGTGATCTGTCCATTGCCCTGGAGCGGACCGACGACATCCTGGGGTGGCTGGGACAGAACCGGAGGGACGGGCAGTTCCTCTGCGGATTTTCCATGGAAACCCAGAATATGCTGGAGAATTCCAGGGCCAAGCTGGCCAAAAAGCAGATTGACATGATTGTGGCCAACAACCTGAAGGTGGAGGGCGCCGGGTTCGGCACGGACACCAATGTGGTGACGCTCATCACCAGGGAGAGCGAGACAGAGCTTCCCATCATGTCCAAGGAAGAGGTGGCTGACCGCCTGCTGACCGAGATTCTGAAACGGACAAAAGGACAGGGAGGATTGAATCCTGCGTGAAACAGGGTTCAGTCCTTTTTTCTTTCCGGCTCATCCCCCTGCCCTGCCGGAGGACAGACTGATAATGTCTTAACAAAGTTGTTGTGAAATGTATCTAAAAAAACCGTGGAATTCACGGTCAATACCCTGTCTGTATTGTGGTTTTAGACTAAAATGGCAAAACACAAATATGAATATTGACTTTGAAACTGTCAGAATGTATAATTGAGTCATGCTTGAAACGGGTTTCAAGAATAAATCACACAAAGGGCGGAAGGGCCAAAAGGCTGTAATCCGCAGACAGGCAGGATGGTGGACTTATGACGAGCATACGCGATGTGGCGAAGCTGGCGGGCGTATCCCCCTCAACCGTATCCAGGGTAATGAACGGTACGGCCAGGGTGGATGACGAGAAGAGACAGAAAGTGGAACGGGCTATATCAGAAACCGGTTTCAAACCAAATGAGGTGGCCAGGTCGCTTTACAAGCGTTCATCCAAAATCATCGGCATCCTGGTGCCAAACATCATCAATCCTTTTTTTAATGAGCTGGCAGGGGCTGTGGAGGAAGAATGTGACCGCAGGGGATACCGCCTGACGCTCTGCAATTCCAATGATGATATGGAAAAGGAGAAGCGGAACTTAAGCCTGCTGGAGCGGATGAATGCAGACGGAGTCATCCTGATGACCAACATGGACGAGATACATAGAGAAGTGGGAAACTGCCGGATTCCGGTCGTGATGATTGACCGGCAGATTGAGGGGGGCAAGGAAATTGCCTGTATCCAGTCCAACCACTACCAGGGCGGGCGGATGTCCATGGAGCATCTTTTGGAATGCGGCTGCAGGCATATTGTACAGATGAGCGGTCCGCTCCATCTGTCCAGTGCCAGAAAACGCCACCAGGGGTATCTGGATGTGTGCAGGGAGCGGGGAATCAGGCCGGCCTGGATAGAGGGAAATTACAGTTTTGAATCGGGAACCGAGATGGCGGCGAGGCTGCTGGAGAAGTACCCGGATACAGATGGAATCATAGCGGCCAACGACATGGTGGCCATATCGGTTTATAAGGAGCTGCACAGGAAGGGCATAAGGGTACCGCAGGATATACAGTTAATCGGGTTTGACAACATTTCCCTCAGCAGCCTGTTCACACCGGAGATTACAACCATTGCCCAGCCCATAAAAAGGATGGGGCAGGATGCGGTCCGGATGCTGACGGAATACGTTGCCGGGGCGCAGATTAACCGGAATAAGGTATTCGATGTCAAGCTGATAAAAAGGGACACAACTCTGTAGGGAATGGCCCCGGCGCAGTACCAGGACATTCCCGGGCATCAAAGGGATAAAATAAAATGTAAAGGTGAAAAGGAGGAATTATGAAGACAGCAGTGGTAGGCAGCATCAACATGGATATGACAGTGACAGCCGAGAGAATTCCCTTAAAGGGGGAAACGCTGAAAGGAGAGGACATCCGCTACATACCCGGAGGAAAGGGAGCCAACCAGGCCGTTGCCATGGCAAAGCTGGGGGCGGATGTGGAGATGTTCGGCTGTGTGGGCGACGATGAGGCCGGAAGAAGCCTCATAAAAAACATGGAGGACATGGGAGTGGGAACCGCCCACATCAAAGTGGCTCCAGGAGTGAACACAGGTCTGGCGGTCATCACCGTAGGGGATCACGACAATACGATTGTGGTGGTGGCGGGAGCCAATGACAGGGTGGACCGGGAATACGTGGACAGCATAAAGGATGCTCTGCTGGCATGCGGTATTGTATTGCTGCAGCATGAGATTCCCCAGGATACCATCGAGTATGTAATTGCACTCTGCCATGAAAATGGCGTAAAGGTAGTGCTGAATCCAGGACCGGCCAGACCGGTGAAGCCGGAGGTACTGGCAAAGGTGGATTACCTTACGCCAAATGAACATGAGGCAGCCATCCTGTTCGGGGATATGCCTGTGGAGGAGATGCTTAAGGCACATCCCGGCAAGCTGGTGATTACCCAGGGGTCAAAGGGCGTATCCACATGCCTTCCAACAGGAGAAATTCTTACCGTACCCGCCAGGAAAGCCAATGTGGTGGACACCACAGGAGCAGGGGACACATTAAACG
>JAJQEA010000323.1 GCA_021201905.1 Clostridia bacterium | reverse complement strand
GAGTATAAGTCCAAAATACCGGGCAGCGTCATAGACCGATCCGCCAGCGGTTCTACGGTATTTATAGAGCCGGAAACCATTGCCAGGATGCAGGACGAGATAGAGGGACTCAGGATCGAGGAGGACTGCGAGGAAAGGCGTATCCTGTACACGCTTATGGATAAGATTGCCATGGAGGAGGACGGGTTTAAGGAGAATCTGGAGCTGCTGGTAAAGCTGGATTTTGTGTTTGCCAAAGGAAAGCTCAGCGCACAGATGGAGGCCGGGGAGCCGGCCATCAATACCCGGGGCGTCATACGCCTGAAGGGAGCCAGACATCCCCTTCTGCCGGGGGATGCCAATGTGCCTCTGGATTTTGAGCTGGGCGGAGAGAAACGGGGAATGGTAATAACAGGCCCTAATACAGGGGGAAAGACCGTTGCCATCAAGACCGTGGGCCTGTTCGTGCTCATGGCCTGCTCCGGCCTGCATCTGCCCTGCATGGAGGCGGACATAGCCATGCGCAACCTGGTATTATGCGATATTGGGGATGGGCAGGATATTCTGGATAACCTGTCTACCTTTTCAGCCCATATCACCAATGTGCTGGAGATATTAAAGCGGGCCACAGGGGAGAGCCTGGTGATACTGGATGAACTGGGCTCGGGCACGGATCCGGCCGAGGGTATGGGCATTGCCATTGCCATACTGGAGCAGCTGCGGCTGCGGGGATGTCTCTACCTGGTTACAACCCATTACCCGGAGGTGAAGACCTATGCGGGCCGCCATAAGGAGCTTATCAGCGCCAGAATGGCCTTTGACCGGGAAAACCTGCGTCCCCTTTACAGGCTGGAGATGGGAAAGACTGGGGACAGCTGCGCCCTCTATATCGCAAAGCGGCTGGGCATGCCGGAGGACATGATTCAAACAGCGGCCGCAGAGGCTTACGGAGAGGGGGCAAAGCTGGAGAAGCCGCTGGAAAAGACTAGGGAGAAGCCGCTGGAAAAGTCTCATGAAAAAACACCGGTCAAATCGCCGGGAAGACATTGGCCGGGAGGGCTGGAGCGGATTCCGGTTCCTGGTATTGTCCCTATAAAGAGAAAGCCGGCTGCTGCAAGCCCGGAAGATGGGTATACCAGAGGCGACAGTGTAGAGGTCCTTCCAAAGGGAGAGATCGGCATTGTTGTGAGGCCGGCGGACCAGACGGGAAATGTTCTTGTCCAGGTAAAGCGTGAAAAACGCCTGGTAAACCAGAAACGTCTGAAATTAAAGGTAAGAGCCAAGGAGCTGTACCCTGAGGATTACGATTTTTCCATTGTGTTTGACAGCGTGGAAAACCGTAAAGCCAGACATCAGATGGAACGGAAATATGTGGGAAATATGGAGGTGCGGGCGGAAGAATAGCCCGCCCTACACCCCAATGGAGGATGACGCCCTGTACTCGGTGGGCGTCATCCTTTTATATTTTTTAAAGCATCTGCTGAAGCAATTCAAATCCCCGAACCCCACATAGAATGCAATGTTCTGTATGGACATACCGGAGAATGAGAGAAGTCCCGCCGCCTTTTCAACCCTGGCCTTAGTAATGTAGTTGGAGATGGAGTCTCCTGTCTCCCTGTTAAACAGGCGGGAGAGGTAGGAGGGGCTGACACGGATCCCCTTTGCAATCCCCGCAAGGGTGAGCGGGTCGGCCAGATGGATGCGGATGTAGGTGATGGCCTTGCGGACCAGGGGAGAATACTGGTCCAGGCGGTTTTTCCGGACAAATCGGCAGTATGCGCTTATCATCTGGGATTTGCATTCCTCCGCTTCCCTCATGGTGTTGGCATTTTCAATGAGCATTGCGAAGTTGGAGGAGATGATGTCCAGATACACAGGATGGATGCCCGCGGTTTCAGCGCTTTTTCGGAGCATGGTATTGAGGGAAAATCCCAGGTTTTTTGCCGTGCGGAGCGGGTCCTCGGTACGGACGATGGCCTGACTCTCCCGTGAGAACTGTCTGTAATACTTGAGGGCCAGGTCCTGGCTGCCCTGGGCAACCTCCTGCAGGAGCAGCTTTTCGTAATAGTACCGGTGCTCCAGAAGCTCCATGGACGCCTCGTCCACACCCTCTGCCGACAGGTTTGATATCTCCTGGGTATAATGCCTCTGGGGTTCATAGTGGAGGTAGGGTATTTCCCGGTCTGTGCCCGTAATGACCCTCATGGCGGTCTGTGTCACTTCCAGTATCTGGGAATTGCCTGTCACGGGCAGGGTGAGGCAGAACTGGCTGAAGGGGACCAGCAGGGACAGATTTTTTCCGTTATCCTGAAGGCTCTGCTCACAGAAGGCGGTGTCTGCCGGATGGGCGAGATAGGGGCCGGCGATGAGAACCTGATGTTTACCGTCATACAGGAACAGGTTATAGTGAAGATTTATAAAATCTGTTACATGATACAGGGTTCCGGGCTGTAAGGACTCCACCATGGAACGGGTAATGAAAAAGGGAAAGCTGTCCCGGATGAAATCCGGAAAATATTCTTTGATACCTGTTTCTATGGCCTCCATCCGCGCAGGGCACAGGATGACGGGGACTTTCAGCATGACTTCTATGAACTGTTTGGATATGAGTGCTTTTTCCTGTTCTTCCATATCGTTCTCCTTGCAGGATGTATTCTGAATGATTTGCACAAAAAATCAAAAAAATATTGTCTAAATCGCCCAAATAGTTATGACAATATATTACTAATTAATATTATATAATCCTAACTCTTTAAAATCAAGTGTGTTAAAATGTTGATACAAACATAAAGCCGGCGAACCAAAAAGAAAATGTGTGAACATAGGGAGACTATATAAAATGGAGAAGAATAAAAGTGTTGTAACACAGTATAACAACGCGAAATTATGGCAGATAGGGTTCTTTTCACTGAATAACTGTGCCACCAACATCGCCATGTTCCTGATGATGCAGTATTCGTATTTTACCCAGAATGTCCTGGGGCTGGCCGCGGCCATTGTGGGCCTGATAGCCACGGGAACCCGTATATTTGACGCTGTCACGGACCCATTGGTGGGATTTTTGGTGGACCGGACCAATGGACGCTTCGGCAAGTTCAGGCCCTATATGCTTGTGGGAAATATCATTATCTGGTGCAGCCTGATTGTGATTTTCAATACGCCGTCCGCCTGGAGTATTTCCCGGAAATATATGTTTACCACTGTATTTTACGTTATTTATATTATCGGCTATACCTGCCAGACCGTTGTCACCAAGGCAGGCCAGGCCGTGCTCACCAACAATCCCAGGCAGCGTCCCATATTTGCCGGGTTTGACAGTGTCCTGACCCAGATGGCCAGCGCTCTTGTGCCCATGCTTATCACCACCATTCTGGCTGAAAAATATTCGGTTGGGGAATTTGCGGGTGAGAGCGGTAAGAGCCTGGGCATGATAAATCCCGCCATGTGGAAGGAGGCGGCTATGATTCTGGCGGTCATATCCTTTGTATTTACCATACTCGCCATCATCGGAATCAGCGCAAAGGACCGGCCTGAATTCTTTGGACAGGCAGGCTCCCAGCCAAAGGTAAAGTTCAGGGATTACAAGGATATCGTCATGCACAACCGTCCCATACAGATGCTGATTATCTCCGCTGCCACGGATAAACTGGGACAGCTGCTCATGAGCGGCACCATGACATACCTGTTTGCCAATATGCTGCTGAATTCCAAGCTTCAGGGCGTATTCTCAAGTATCCTCATCGCGCCCTTGGTAGCCATTTCCATCGGCGGCGTGTTTGTGTCCAGAAGGTTCGGGCTGAAGCGCACCTTCCTCCTGGGAACGTGGGGGTCCATGATTATGCTGGCCATCATGTTTGTGGTTGGGCCTGACCCCAATGTGCCGGCTGTATTCTTAGGGATGTTCCTGGTGCAGAAATGTCTGGCCAGCATGGGAAACTCGGGCATTATCCCCATGATTGCGGACTGTACGGATTATGAGATGTACCGAAGCGGCCGTTTCGTGCCCGGTATGATGGGGACCATGTTCTCCTTTATCGACAAAATCATATCCTCCTTCTCCGCCATGATTCAGGGATTTGCCCTGACGCTGGCCGGCGTGGGAAATGTGGTGATAAAACCCAATGAGCCCGTAAACGCCACCTTTAACATGGCTATCATGGTATGCTTCTGCATCGTGCCTATCCTGGGCCACATCGCCACAATCATTTCCATGCGCTGGTACAATCTGGACAAGGTGAAAATGGCTGAAATCCAGGAGGAGTTGGAAAACAGGAAGGAAGTACTGGCCGGGAAGGGTCCGCGTCGGAACGGAGCTTCAGAGGCAGCTGCCGGAGAAACCGTATAGAATGAAAACAGAGCGTAAACGCAGAAGGGATTGAAACCATATGAGTAAGGCATCAACGAACATTCATTTTTATAAAAATGAGAACGGTCCTGTCATCGGAGTTACCGTAAAGCCGGTGATTGAAAAGGACGGGCTGTATTTCAGGGACCTGACCGGGGATGGAAGGCCGGCTCCCTATAAGGACTGGCGCAACACTCCCGCCAAAAGGGCGGCTTCCCTGGCCGCAGAATTGTCTGCTGACGAGAAAATCGGCATGCTGTTCGTAAACTCCTGGAAGATGGGAATGTACCAGGAGGACAGGACAAAGGTGGATGAAAGCGGCCTTCTAAACGAGGAGATTGTGGAGCAGGACGAGTCCATCTTCAATGTGGAAAAAACGTATGGAACCACCTACACGTTAAAGGAAATGGGCATACGCCATTTCATCCTGCGCCAGAACCCGGGACCGGGCGAACTGGCGGACTGGATTAACCAGCTTAATATGGTGGCGGAGGGAACCGGCCATGCCCTGCCTGTGATGGTACTATCCAATTCCAGGAATGAGCACGGGGAGATTGTATTCGGCATGAACGATGCGGCAGGCGTGTTTGCCACCTGGCCCGGGACCATGGGAATCGCGGCGGCTGTCCGGGGAAACGGACCGGAACTCATAGACAGCTTTGCCCGGTGTATCCGGATGGAATGGGATGCAGTGGGGATGAAAAAGGGATATATGTACATGGCCGATGTCATGACAGATCCCAGGTGGCAGCGGTCCTATGGAACTTTTGGCGAGGATCCGGAGCTTGTGTGCGCCATCATGGAGCGCCTCATTCCCGGCATACAGGGAAGCAGCCAGGGAGTCACAAGGGACGGGGTGGCCGTCACCATCAAGCATTTTCCGGGAGGCGGAGCCAGGGAAAACGGATTTGACCCCCACTATGTCCAGGGACAGTGGAATGTGTACCAGACAGAGGACAGCCTGCGCACATACCACCTGCCCGCCTTCCGGACAGCCATAGACAAAAAGGCATCCTCCATCATGCCTTATTATGCCAAACCATCGGCAGCCAAGAGCAGGCCCCAGTATGGGCCGGACGGAGAGGCCATGGAGATGGAGCCGGTAGGCTTTGCCTTTAACAGGGCCTTCATACAGGGGCTTCTGCGGGAGCAGATGGGATTTGAGGGATATGTAAACAGCGACTCCGGCATCTCCAATAAGATGGCCTGGGGCGTGGAGGAGCTGGATGTGCCATCCAGAATCGCGCTGGCCGTCAATATAGGAGTGGATATCATCAGCGGGTCCTTGGATGTGTTTTCCACCAGGGAGGCATATGAGCGCGGAAGGAATGGGTATTACACCACCCAGGGCCATCCGGTGCCCCGGGGGTACAGGGCCAGTGACCTGGTGCTGACCGATGAGGCGCTTACAAGGGCGGTGACCAGGACCTTAAAGGAAAAGTTTGAACTGGGTATGTTTGACAACCCATACCGCGACCCTGAGGCGGCAAAGCAGGTGGTTGCCACAAAGAAGCACTGGGAGGACGCTTACCGGGTGCACCAGCAGTCTGTGGTGCTCCTAAAGAACCGAGAGGGCCTGATTCCCCTGGATGAGGAAAAGACAGCGGGCAGGAAGGTGTATGTGGAATGCTTTGGCTGCGAGGCAGAAGCTGCTGCCAGGGAGACGGAGGCAGTCAGAGGGTCCTTTGCAAAAAGGTTCCAGGCGGAGCTCACAGATGATTACAGGGAAGCGGATTTTGCCATTTTGTTCATCCGGCCAAGCTCAGGCGAATACTTCCATTCCACGAAGGGATACCTGGAGCTGGATATCTGTGAGAATAAACAGGTGCGGGATGGGGACCGCGAGGGCCGCCCGGCGGATTCCTAC
>JAJQEA010000093.1 GCA_021201905.1 Clostridia bacterium | reverse complement strand
CCGCCTATAAAAATCCGTTCCGGCTCCAGCCCCAAATGCCGGCCAAACAGACGCCTGCATTCAGGAATCCCTTCCAGTACTCCGTAGTTTCTCGCGTCTGTGCCATCCTCCAGCGCACAGCCCTTTGGAAACTCCAACAGGCCCATGTTCATATCCAACTGGGCTGCTGCGGGCTTTCCCCTGGCCATATTCAGTTTCAAATTCAGTTTCTTGGCTTCCTGGAACTGTATGGTAAGCTCTTTTAACATATCATTCAGTTCCTGCTTGGAATATTCCGTTACATATTTCATTCATGGCCTCCGCATCAAACATTCGTCAGATATATTTGTTCTTGCCTTTATTATAAAAATATCCTAGAATAAAAACAAATATTTATATTTGAATAAAACTTATAATCAAAAACTTATAGGAGGTGCAGCTATGTTCAGCGGGATGAATTATGTATATGAAGTCTATAAGGAACAGAGCTTTTCCAAGGCTGCTGAGAACCTTTACATATCCCAGCCGGCCCTCAGTTCCATGATCAAGAAGATTGAGACAAAGATAGGAATGCCCCTCTTTGACCGGAGCACCAGCCCCATCCAGCTGACGGAATGCGGCAAAAAAGTACATCAAGACCGCCGAGAAAATCATGGACCTGGAAAATGAATTCGCCTACTATGTGGGCAATCTTCAGGAGCTGAAAACCGGCCGCCTGTCCGTTGGCGGAACCTATCTCTTCTCCTCCTTCATATTCCCGCCCATCATAGATAAATTCCGAAGGGCCTACCCCCACGTAAAGCTGAACCTGTTTGAGGGCCACACCCCCTGCTGGAACAGAAGCTATTTGCCGGGGAATTGGACATTATCATTGACAACTATCTGCTGGACGCGGGTATCTATGAAAAGGAACGCTTCATGGAGGAACGGCTGCTGCTGGCTGTCCCCTCCTCCTTTGACAGCAACCGGAGGGCGGTAAAATACCAGCTCAGGGCTTCCGACATAAAGCGCTGTCTTCACCAGAACGACACCTTTCCGGCCGTATCCCTAAAGAAATTCAAGGACGAGCCCTTTGTCATGCTGCGTTCCCACAATGATACCAGGGAACGGGTGGACGCCATACTTGGCCGGGCGGGAATCCAGTTAAACTATACCTTAAAGCTGAACCAGCTCTTAACCACCTATCACCTGACAGAGTACGGCATGGGCGCCTCCTTTGTCAGCGACACCGTGGTCAAGTGCCTTCCGGAAAACCAGGATATCATATATTATAAAATCGACGATCCTGAGGCGGTAAGAGATGTTTATCTTTATTATAAGAAAAATAAATACCTGACCCGGAGCATGATTGAATTCATCAAAATGGCCATTCCGGGCATTGAGAAAAGCTCAGAGAAATATGTATAAGCATATGCTTATAAGTGTTATAAGTGTCATTTTTGCCGTAAAAACAAACGCACAAGGGGGTAAGAAAAATGGTTGGATGGCCAGAAATCCTTAAAAAGGAAAACCTGACAAGGGAAGAAAAAAAAATGTATCTGCAACCGGCTCATGACCACGGAGAGCCACATGGAGCAGCTCATACTGAAGCATTTCACGGAGGAGGATTTCCGCAGGGTCTGGATGCGCAAAATCGGCGGAGGCGTGATTGGAGGCAAGGCCTGCGGCCTGTTGGTTGCCAGGAAGCTGATTGAGCTCAACATGCCTGAGTACGCAGGACATGTGGAACCCCATAACTCCTTTTTCATCGGCACGGATGTTTTCTACCGGTATCTGGTGTATAACCGCTGTGCGGAGCTAAAGGCCAGGCACCAGCTGGAAAAGGAACATTTCAAGGAGACTGAGGAGCTGACCAAACGGCTGCGGGGCAGCTCCCTCCCCGAGGATATCCGTGAAGAGCTGAGCGATATGCTGGACCACTACGGGACCACCCCCATCATTGTCCGCTCCAGCAGCATCATGGAGGACGGATACGGCAATGCGTTCTCCGGCAAATACGAATCCATTTTCTGCATGAACCAGGGCACCAAAGAGGAACGGATGGAGGAACTGGAGGAGGCTATCCGCCGCGTATACGCCAGCACCATGAACGAACAGGCCATTGAATACCGGAGGAAACGCCATCTGTTAGATGTGGATGAGCAGATGGCCCTGCTGATTCAGCAGGTGGCCGGACAGCAGTACGGCGGCCTCTATATGCCGGTTGCCGCCGGTATGGGCTGTTCCTATAACCCGTATAAATGGATGGAGCACTTAAACCCGGAAGCCGGAATGCTGCGCATGGTCATGGGGTTGGGAACCAGGGCTGTGGAGAGGACGCCCGGCGATTATCCCCGTCTCATCGGTCTGGACAGGGCCCAGGCCAATTTAAGGACCACCCTGGCTGAACGCCACAAATTCTCCCAGCGCAAGGTGGATGTCCTGGACTTTGGCGCCAAGTCCCTGTGCACCAAATCCCTGGAAAAAATACTGGACCTCCTGCCCAAATGGCAGAAAAAAATGGTCCTCAGCAGGGACACGGATGCCGAGGACATGCTGGCCGAACGCCACATATACAGAACCATCTATTTTGCGGACTGCCAGGGACTGGTGGACAACCTGGAGTTCATACGAATGATGCGCTCCCTTATGAAGATGCTGGAGAAAGAATATGAACGCCCGGTGGATGTGGAGTTTGCCGTCACAAGTCCTGAGGAAGGCGTATGGAGGCTGAACCTGCTCCAATGCCGTCCCCTTCAGGCTGCAAAATCCGAGCAGGTACATATACCGGACGGCGTGGACCACCAGTTTCTCTTTGACGTGCGCAGGACGTCCATGCGCAGGTCCAAGGAGGAGCCAATCGACTATATTGTGTGGGTGGATCCTCAGAAATACTATGAATACGAATATTCCAAGAAACCGGATGTGGCCCGTTTAATCAGCCGCATCAACCAGCATTTCGAGGACACGGATAAGAAGCTGATGCTGCTGGTGCCGGGGCGCATCGGAACCTCATCCCCCGAATTAGGCGTGCCTGTGGTCTACGCGGAAATCAGCCAGTTCAGCGCTATCTGTGAGGTGGCCTACGGGAAGGCAGGTTACCATCCGGATCTGTCTTACGGCAGCCACATGTTCCAGGATATGGTGGAGGCGGATGTGTATTACGGCGCAATCAACGACAACAGCAAAACCAGGCTGTACCGGCCGGAACTCCTCACACGGTATCCTGAGGTGTTAAAGGATATTCTGCCCGGTGAATCCCAGGAGCTGGCTGACATCGTAAAGGTCCATGACGTAAGCCGGTCCCAAGCCACTCTGACCCTGGATGCCCAGGAGGGCCGCGCCGTATGCCATATACGGGGTGCGGAGCAGGCTGCCGGGCGGTAATGGGCTGACCGCGCACCTGACAAAAGGCGGGAAACAACTGAGTCATGATACTCTGTATCATGCCAGTGTGCTTCCCCGCCTTTTTTAATTTAAAAATTTAATAACCAGGCAAAAATACCATAATAAACACTCCGATTATTTCTGGATATAATGACAGTTTTTAAATAACCTAAAAAACCGCATCAGGCTCATACTAATCATGAAGCCTGAAAAAGGCCAATCAACAGAAAGGAGTGAATCATATGAATTTATGCAATTGTGACGCCAAGGTTCCTGTATCACAATGCGGGTGCGGCAAGGAACTTCCCGCCCCCGGACCAGGAGTGCAGCTGGCCATTGCCACTGTTCCCATGCAGCCCTGGGAAACGCCCTATGAGCCATCCAAAGCCCTGAAACAGGGGACTATTTTCCCCTGCCTGGATCTGCCGTTTTTTATAGTAGGAGGTGAAAAAATGCCTGACCGCTGCCAGCTGCTTCAGCAGATTAATGAGATAAGTTTTGTTGTCAATGACCTGAACCTGTATCTGGATACCCACCCCACAGACGACCAGGCATTGGACGCGTTCAGCCAGGCCATGGCCCAGAGAAAACAGCTTCTGGATTCCTTTGCCAAGGAATATGAGCCCCTTACCATGAACTGTGTCTGCCCTGAAACCAATAACAAGTCCGAATCCCATACCAAGTATCCCGGCCAGAAGCATTTTACCTGGTCAGACGGACCTCTTCCATGGGACTGCCCGGAACATTAAAATAAGGAGGTGTCTAACCATGTGGACTTATGAAAAACGGTTACAATTTCCCGTAAAAATTACCAAGACCTGTCCCAAGACAGCGTCCCTGATTATCAGCCAGTTCGGCGGTCCTGACGGCGAATTAGCTGCTTCCATGCGTTATCTTTCCCAGCGCTACACCATGCCATGCAAGGAAGTGGGCGGACTGCTGACAGATATTGGCACAGAAGAGCTTGCCCATCTGGAAATGATCTGCGCCATTATCTATCAGCTGACCAAGAATCTGACCCCGGAGCAGGCCAAGACAGCTGGCTTTGACGCTTATTATATCGACCACACCACAGCCCTGTGGCCAACGGCTGCCGCTGGCGTTCCCTTTAATGCCTGTGAATTCCAGTCCAAGGGAGATGCCATAACAGATCTCCATGAGGACCTGGCGGCGGAACAGAAAGCCAGGACCACCTACGACAACCTGATCCGGATTATTGAAAACCCGGAGGTAAGAGAACCCCTCAAATTTCTCCGGGCCAGGGAAGTCGTCCATTTTCAGCGTTTCGGGGAGGCGCTGGAAAAGATAAAGTCCAAGCTGGATGAAAAGAATTTCTACTATTTCAACCCGGAATTTGATAAGCAGTTTGTACAGAACGAGAAATAAAGGATAAATTATGCCGCCGCTTTGTGTACGGAGCAGTTCCGTTAAGCCGTACACAAAGCGGCGGCAGTCTTTGTTTTTGGAATTGTATTTGGAGGAATCGGGTAGTATAATTATACTAATAATACATGTGATTCCCTGTCACCTGCAGCCTGACAGGAGTCTTCTTTATATTTACGAAAGACGAGGTAGTTTTATGACATCTTCATCATCTCACGAAAATCCACTGGGCATTCTGCCCGTGAACCAGCTATTGGCCCATTTCGCCATTCCCAGCATCATAGCCATGCTGGTCAGCGCCCTGTATAACATCGTGGACCAGTTCTTCATTGGAAGAAGCGTGGGTATGCTGGGAAATGCGGCCACCAACGTTGCCTTTCCCCTTACCATCACCTGTACCGCCATCTCCCTGATGTGCGGCATCGGCGGAGCGGCCAATTTCAATCTGTCCCTGGGACGCGGCGAAAAGGAGGAAGCCACCCGGTATGCGGGCAACGCGGTCTTTATGCTGGTTTCCATTGGCGTCATCCTCTGTCTCACGGTCAGGCTTTTCCTGAAACCACTTATGATTGTATTTGGAGCGACTCCGGATGTTCTGGATTATTCACTGACCTATACCGGCATCACATCCCTTGGATTTCCATTCCTTATCCTGACCACAGGCGGTTCCAACCTGATACGGGCTGACGGCAGTCCCAGGTTCTCCATGATGTGCACCCTGACCGGCGCCATCCTCAACACCATTCTGGATCCATTGTTTATCTTTGGTTTCCACATGGGAATGGCGGGAGCTGCGCTGGCTACCATCATTGGCCAGATCATATCCGGCATCATGGTTATCCTGTACCTGACCCGATTTAAGACTGTTCACCTGTCCCTGGGCGCCCTTGCACCTGTTCCATCCCATATCAGAGCCATTGCCGCCCTGGGCATGGCCCCATTCTTTAACCAGATGGCCATGATGGTGGTGCAGATTGTGATGAACAACATCCTCCGCTATTACGGAGCCCAGTCCCATTACGGAAGCGAGATTCCTCTGGCCTGTGCGGGCATCATAACCAAGGTGAACATGATTTTCTTCTCCCTGGTCATCGGTCTGTCCCAGGGATTACAGCCCATTGTCAGCTTCAACTACGGCGCCAGAAAGTTCAAACGGGTCCGCGAAGCTTATCTGAAGGCAGTGCTCATCGCAACCACGATTTCCACCGCATCCTTCCTGTGCTTCCAACTGATACCAAGACAAATTATCGGCATCTTTGGCTCAGGAAGCGAGGAATACTTTCACTTTGCGGAACAATACTTCCGCATATTCCTGTTCTTCACATTTTTAAACGGACTCCAGCCCATCACAGCCAATTACTTTACATCCATCGGAAAGGCGGCAAAGGGTATCTTTATCTCCCTTACCCGGCAGATTATCTTTCTCCTGCCCCTGATCGTGGTCCTTCCCAGGTTGTTCGGCATTGAGGGTGTGATATACTCTGAACCGGTTGCGGATTTGATTGCCGCACTTCTGGCCCGGTTCCGTTCACTTATACACAAA
>JAJQEA010000111.1 GCA_021201905.1 Clostridia bacterium | reverse complement strand
AGGTAATAGACGGCCGGAATCCGGTCCTCCTTTACCTTGTCTATCAGATAGGCAATGGTCCTGGCGCTGGGCTCCGTGTCCCCGCTGCATCCGGAAAAGGCAGCGCGGTAGGAAAGGCCGTACTCATCCGCGAAATAGCGGAAGGGAAACTTGTCCGCCACCACAATCATGTGGAGACGCCCCTGGTCTGCCACCTGTCTGAACTGGCTGTCCAGGTCCTCTAGCTCCTTTAAATACGCCTGGGTATTGGCCTCAAAGCGGCTTTGCTCTCCGGGGGCCGCCTCCGCCAGGGTCCTGCTTATGATTTTTACGATGGCCTGGGCGTTGACCGGCGAGGTCCATATATGCTCATCGTATTCAATGTGCATCTCATGGCCGTCCTCTTCCTCATGAGCATCCTCCTCATAGCCGTCCTCATGGTGGTGTTCGCTGTCCTCCATGCCTTCCACATGCTCCTCCTCCACCACATCCACATAATCCATCATGGTCAAAACCTTCATGTGGCTGGTGTCCAGGGAGCCCAGCACCTTCTTCACCCACTGCTCCATCTCGCCGCCGTTGCAGATCAGCACATCGGCCTCCTGCATGGCAATCATGTCCGCGGGCGTAGGTTCAAAGGAATGGCTGTCCATACCCGCCGGCACCACCAGCTTAAGCTTCACCCTGTCCCCCGCAATCTGACACACAAAATCATAGTAGGGAAAGATGGTGGTCACCACAAGAAGGCGGTCATCCTTGCCCTCCTGGCTGAGGGCCGGTGCGTTTTCCGGCTCAGGCGGTCTCTGTCCGGCCGCGCATCCCCATATACTTATAACCATGACCACGGCGCAAAGCAGGGCCATGAGCCATGTGATCCCCCTGTATCTGAGGAACATTCTATCACTCAATTCCATTCACATCCTTTATATACTGAACAACCTGGGACGGATGGTCCGCAATAAGCGCCGGATGGAAGGCCATAAGCTCCTCCCTGGCCCGGAATCCCCAGGTCACGCCCACTGTATCCACCTTTGCATTGTCCCCTGTTTCCATGTCCGTGTTGGTATCCCCCAGATAGAGGATTTCACTTTTTGAAAGTCCCAGTTCCTCTGCTATGGCCCACACACCGTCAGGGCAGGGCTTTTTCCTGATTCCCTTATCCTCCCTCTCGCCGTAGACCAGATCAAAACAGCCTTTTCCAAACACGCCCTCCACATTGTCCAGGGTCCTGGGATGCGGCTTGTTGGACAGCACGGCAATCAATATGCCCCGGGACTTTAAGAACGCCAAAAGCTCCCTGATTCCCTCGTATGCCTCCACACGGTACATGCAGCATTCCCGGAAAATATCCTGATACCGCTTCACCGCCTCCTCATAATGGGCCAGCTCCTTATCCCCGCAGGCAATCAGGGACCGCTCCAGCAACTTCTTATAACCGTCTCCCACATAAAGCCGGCTCTCCTCCACACTGATCTCACGCATGTTCCAGGCGCTCAGCGTATCATTCACAGACTTCTGGATGGCATAGATAGAATTCACAAGGGTCCCGTCCAGGTCAAATATACAGCATTTATACATTATGGTTACCATTCCTTTCCATGGATATACGCAATTCCGTCATGACACAACCTACATCATAGCACAGTTCCATCTGTTTTTCCACTGCATTTGACACCGTACCCCTGGCATGCTATACTTTTTTTAACACAAGACAGAGATATTTTCCCACATTAAAAGGAGCAAACCATGACGAATTCCTATATGATTACCTGCTGTTCCACCGCCGATCTGCCGGCGTCTTATCTGACGGAGAGAGGCATCCCCTACTCCTGCTTTCATTTCCGTATGAACGGCATGGAATACGACGATGACCTGGGAAAGTCCATTCCCATTGAGGAGTTTTACGAGAACATCCGGCAGGGAGCCATGCCCACCACATCCCAGGTGAACCCGGAACAATATGAAGCCATGTTTGAGCCCATCTTAAAAGAGGGAAAGGATATCATCCATATAACGCTTTCCTCCGGTATATCCGGCACCTATAATTCGGCGGTCATTGCCAGGGATGAGATGCTGGAGCGTTATCCGGACCGGCGGATTGCCGTCATTGACTCCTGCTGCGCCTCCGCCGGCTACGGACTTCTGGTGGACACAGTCTGGGAGAAGATGCAGGCGGGCGCAGCATACGAAGAACTTGTACCCTGGATTGAGGAGAATAAAAAAAGGGTCCATCATTGGTTCTTCACCTCTGATTTGACCCATTTAAGGCGGGGCGGACGCATCTCTGCCTCAGCTGCCTTCTTTGGCAACATGCTCAACATATGTCCCCTGATGAATGTGAATGTGGAGGGCAGGCTGATTCCCCGTGACAAGTACCGGGGCAAAAAGCGTGTGATCCGGGAAATGGTGGAACGGATGAAGGAACACGCACAACAGGGCACTGCCTATAACGGCAAATGCTTCCTGTCCCAGTCCTCCTGCCCCGAGGATGCCGGCGCAGTGGCCGGCCTGGTGGAGGAAACCTTCCCCCAATTAAACGGAAAGGTTTTCATCGTGGATATCAGCACTGTCATTGGTTCCCATACCGGTCCCGGCACCGTATGCCTGGTTTTCTGGGGAGATGAAAGGACTGTGTAGCCTGCTGGTGAAAATCCCTTTCTGACACGCTCTCATCAAGCCTTCTGTTCCTTCATGGACATCACATACAGGGCCGCGAAACCCGCAGCCCCGGCACCAAGAGCGGCAGCCAGGTCCACGCCCGTGGGAATGCCGGGAAAAAGTTCAGGCAGCGAGCCGAACATAAAGCCCAGGATGATCAGGTATGTGGGCTGGGGGTGCCGCTCCATCAGGCGCTCCAGCACCTTGGTGGTCAGGAAAATGCCGCCCACCACGCCGACGCCCAGGGGAATCAGGGGCAGAATGTTCAGGCTGCCGATATTCTTCATGATCCCCTCATAGATTCCCAGCATATAGAGCATCTGTGACACGCTGATTCCGGGCAGGACCAGTCCCACCGCTATGATGAATCCCCCTGCCAGCTGAAGGGCCAGGGCGCCGGGCCCGAAGCTTCCGTCCGGTGTAAAAAGCCCTGAGGGAATCAGGGCCAGGAGCACCACCCCCAGGATGCCTATGACAGGGTAGGCAACCGCCCCAGGTCCAGCTTTTTCACGCCAGCTTCCCTGTAAATCATGGGAACACCTCCAGCTACTGCTCCCAGGAAGAAAAACCGGAGAGGCACATCGGCCCTGGTGGTGAACAAATAGCTGATGAAGCGTGAAAACAGCACCATTCCCATTCCTGCCCCCAGGACGAATTTGAGCAGGAAGGCCATGCTTTCTGCGGGTTCCTTGAAAAAGGAGCTGACAGATGAAATTAGCCTGTCATAGACCCCCATAATCATGGCCATGGAGCCACCGCTGACTCCGGGAACCGTCATGGTCCCCCCAATCCACATTCCTTTTAACAGGATATTTATATTGTCTCGATTCATTGGACATACTCCTTTTCACCTTCTGTGACCTCACTGCACACCCGTCCCTTCCGGGACAGCAGTAACGATATTCTACCCCATGGAGCCGGAAAAGTGAATTAATTTTCTGTATATATTTATGACCGGATAGGGCTTATTATTGCCCCTGACATGAAAATAATCCCGGAGGACAGGCTGGCACGCCGTTCTCCGGGACTTATTTTTTAAGGAATATGATTCTGTGATAACGGGCTTAATAAATGCCGCACTGGGAATTTCCCGGCATCATGGTGACACCCATCTGTGACAGCATGGAATTCAGATCCTGTCCGCCCTTCTGGTACTGTACGGCCTGGGGACAATTTCCCGTATTGTAAAGCGCTGCGTTGCAGTCATTTATATTTGCCATATTGGTGCCGCATGCAGAACCCAGCATTGTGGCAAGTGCCATAGATGAAACTGATAACATAGTATGTCCTCGCTTTCTTACAGATGTTACAAATATATTTCTTTTTTGTTACAAAACTATATTATCACATTTTAGGCGCTCTGTGTCTGGGAGTTATTGGAAAAACTACGACTTTTGTCTTTTTTTGCGGATTTTTCATGTTTACCGGTTATATTTCCCCGGTTTCTCTCATATATTATCAGTATTATGTAATTTAAGATTAAGACAGGGGTTGTATATACTATGTTAGAATATGTAAAGAAGCTTTTATCCCGCATCCTTTCCGCCCGGGACCGCGGCGCGGTCTGCCGGTGTCCGGGGGAAATATACGATACGGTGCTGGCCATGAACATCAGCCAGACCCTGAATTATTCCATCCTCTTGATTATCATGGAGCTTTTAAGCCTGGCCGTGTATCTGGCCACCGACTTTACAGGCAGGGCTGTTTCCATGCTCAGCTTCTCCATCCTGCTGTTTCTCCTGTTCATTGCCCTTAATATTGTATACTGTAAATACTTATTAAGGCAGGAACGGACCGGCTCCACAAGGCGGAGGATGAGACGCCATACATATCTTTTCACTGCCGTATTCGCCCTGTACTGCATTGCGGTAAACCACATCAGTCTGCAGAGCCGTCTGACCGCAGAAAGCGTCCTTATGTTTTATATTTACATTGCCGCCGGCCCCATCTATTCCCTTCCCGAAGCTCTGGTCTCAGTGCTGGCCACTGCCCTGGCCGCAATTCCGGCGTTCAGAGCCCATCATGTGCCTCCGGCCCTGTATTCCAACCTGTTCCTTTACAGCTTCATCAGCCTGTTTCTGTCCCAGATGCGCTGCCACATCATTGTGAGCAATCTGCAGATGGTAAGAAAAGCCAGGGATGAACAGGTCTGTCTCCAGGAACGGGCCGACAAGGACCCGCTGACACAGCTTTTCAACCGGAACGGCTATTCCCTCCGGCTGGAAGAACTGATTCCCTATCACATACGGCTGCACATACCGGTGGCTGTCATCATGATAGATATTGACTATTTCAAACAGTACAATGATACCTACGGCCATGTTCAGGGCGACGAATGCCTGAAGAAGGTGGCCGCCGCCCTGTCCGGTAGCATCCACCGTGAGAACGATCTGATCTGCCGTTTTGGCGGGGAGGAGTTTCAGATACTGCTCTGCGATGTCCACCCCGCAGACGCCATCAAGGTGGGAGACCGTTTGCGGAAGGCTGTGGCTGATTTGAAGATTCCCGCGGCCAACCGGAGCGCCTCCCCCTTTGTGTCCATCAGCGCCGGGGTTGTGAGCACGGTTCTCTCCTCCACGGATGATTACCACAAGCTGGTGCGGGCAGCGGACGACGAGCTTTACTATGCCAAAAGCCACGGAAAGAATATGATTTCCTTCCGGGAACTGAATCCGGTTCCCAGCTCAGACTTATCCCTGGAGGACAAGCTGGAGCACGCAAAGCTCATATATGACAGCATTCCCTTCCCCTTTGCCATCATACAGATTCACGCAAAGGACGGACATGCCTGTGATTTTTCCTATGTATATGTGAATGAGGCCTGCGCCCGCCTGGAATGCCGCTCCAGAAACAGCCTCTACCGAAAAAGCTTCCTGAGCCATTATCCGGATGCCGATACGCGGCGTCTACCCGCCTACTATGAAACATCCATGGGCGGAGGACGGCAGATATTTTATGATTTCAGCCCGGAACGCAGCAAGTATCTCAAGATAGAATGCTTTCAATTCCACAAAGGCTACTGCGGCTGCCTCATCGAGGATGTGACAGACCAGCACTACTTTGAACTTTACGGCAATAACGAGCTGGGGCTTCTGAACCAGGTGGTGAACGGAGGGATTCTGCTGACCAGCTATCAGGCGGAATCCCCGGAAGTCATATATATGAATTCCAGGCTGCTTCACGCTCTTGGCTACTGTAGCCTGTCCGAGTACAAGCTTTTATGCGGTGGCTCCCTGTCCTTCTTAAAACAGCTGCATCCGGATGATATTCAAAGATTCCGGGATACCATGACCGTGTTTTCCACAGACGACACGGTGCGCAGCTGCATCATACGGATTCACGGAAAGGACGGGGCGTGGCTGTGGTTCATGCTCAGAGGAAAGCTGATTATTGACGAGCACAAAAATCCCCTCAACCTGTTTACGGTCTACCACATTACCCGCCAGCTGAAACAGCTGGAGCAGATGGTTCCAATTGCGTTCTGACATGCTCTAAGAGCCAAAGATCTGCTCCGCATAATTTACAGACGCCATGGCGTCTCTGCAATAGGCGTCAGCGCCTATGGTCCTGGCATAATCCTACGTCAGCACAGCGCCTACCACAAACACCTTCAGGGTGGCTGATCAGGCTCTCAACTT
>JAJQEA010000309.1:6438-41526 GCA_021201905.1 Clostridia bacterium | reverse complement strand
GGACTGGGCACGCTGGCCGTGCTCCACGGGCCCACAGAGGATACCACGCCTCATGAGCAGGGAATGTGGGCCATGTTTGAGGTGTTTTTCGACACTGTGGTCCTGTGTACCCTTACGGCCCTGGTAATCCTGTGCATGACCGGTTCCAGCCCGGAGACAATACCGTATGAGGGGGCAGCCCTGGCGGCCTGGTGTTTCAGCAGACGCCTGGGGATTGTGGGGGAATATCTGGTCAGCGGCTCCATGGTGGTATTTGCCTTTGCCACTATCATGGCCTGGTTTTATCTGGGGAGGCAGGCGGCTGCCTATTTTATCGGGGGATGCGGGTTCGGAGAAAATGCGCAGCACATGTTTGCGTCCAAGGTATACCCTCTGTTGTTTATCGTAGCCGTATTTTTAGGAAGCGAGGCCAGGCTGAGCCTGGTCTGGCTGCTGTCAGACATATGGAACGGACTCATGGCGTTCCCCAACCTGACAGCCCTGCTGTTTTTATCCAGGGAGGTGACTCTGCCGGAGGGGTTTTTGAGAAGGTGGGAGTAAGGAAACGGCTCATGTACCGGGCTATAAAGGGACAACAGGGGCAGAATGCAGAAAAAGGGACAGAATTCAAAAATCAGGGGCGGATCTCAGCGCTGCCCCTGAGCGCAGGCAGACGAAAAAACGCACCATCCTATGGATGATGCGCTTTCTGGAAAAAAGTATTTTAAAAGGGAGGAGAGCTGATAAATTCTTATCAGCTCGAGTATTATGAAAAAAAATCTTGTAAGCGTTTTTGGTGTAGCAACTCTTATTGTTTACTATGATTAAAGTATATAGGGTAAACATGAAGAAATAATGTTGTTTGTGTAAAAGGTTTTTGAATGAAATATGAACGAAGTGTGAATGCACCGGCCTCTGCTTACATTTTTTTTCAGTCTTTCAAATCCTGGGATACTCAATGGATCCGCCATAGTCTGTTTTGAAGTAAGTTTTTCTTCGATTCTAAGTGCCGTATTCGTAAAGGCAACCCTTTCACCACTTCTGGGAGCACCTGTTTTCATAAGGGGAACTCCCAAAGCGATAGCCAGTTCTGCATTCGGGTCCTCGTACACTCCGCCTGCGCGTCCTGAGGCCACTACAAGCATTCCTTTGCTTTGCATCAGTCTTACCATATCGATGGCCTCACTCAAGGTTCCCGCCTGGTTAGGCTTCAAAATCATACCGCGAATGGCCTTCATAGATATTGCTTTTTCTGCTCTGTCAGCACTGGAGCAAATAAAATCATCTCCAATTAAAACCGCTTTGATTTCCTGACTTGCTTTAACGAAGCCCTCAAAATCTTCTTCCTGAAGGGCATCTTCGATGAAGCCGATTGGATATGTGTCTGCCAGCTTTGCAAGAAGCGCTATCATCTGCTCTCTGCTGATATAATCACCCTTAAATCTGTAAGCATCTTTTTCCTTGTCATATAATTCGCTGCATGCGCAGTCTATGGAGAAAATCACCTTGTCCTTATAACCCAGGGACTCTACTGCTTCATTTAGCATATCGAAAATTTCAAAGGGATCATCGGAAGGAGCGCCGTAACCACTGTAATTGCCCATTACTGCAGGCTTTCCCGTACGCTTTTTAATTACCTCGGCCATCTTATAGAACACTTCAACGCCGATTCTTGACCCCTCGTAAAATGTGCTTACGTTCTTTGGAATTACCAGAAATTCCTGAAAATCCAGTGTCTTATCCCCGTAGGTACCGCCATTTATCATATTGTAGGCGGGTGCGAAAACCGTTTCCGGCCTCTTGTCCGTAAAATATTCCCAAAATTCTTTTCCCGATACCTGGCAGGCGGCTCTTGCTGCCGCACAGGATACGGCATAGATTGTATTGCCGCCCAGGTTGGTTTTGTATCTGGTACCGTCTAAATCAATCAACGCCTGATCGATTGCCCGCTGGTCTAAAACATCCATTCCCTGAAGGACCGGCGCAATTTTTGTTTTGACGTTTTCGATTGCATTAAATACGGAAAGTCCGTTGAAGAGATTCTTGTCCCCATCTCTCAGCACATAAGATTCATTTGCTCCTACTGATGTTCCTGTTGATGCACCGGATCTTCCTACAATCCCAGTTTCAGTGATAATTTCCGCTTCTAGCACGGGTCTCCCCTTGGAATCCAGTACCTGCCTTGCCGATACTGTCTTAATTATATTTTTTCTGTCCATAGTTAGTTCTCTCCCTTTTTTGGTACATACATCACATTAAAATCACAAAGATTTGTTCCGGTATTGCCCGTTAAAATCGAATTATTCAGCTTTTCCAACACAGTGCCGCAGTCATGCTCTTTCAGAGCTTCGAAAATATTAATTCCGGCTGTTTCCAGCTCAGAGAATGTTTTAGAGTCCGTGACAGCGCCTGCATAACAGGTCGTCCCGTCGGTTCCCTCTGTATCCACCGATGCCATCACAGCTCCGTCTGTGGCCTTTGCCGTCATGGCAAATCCCATGGCCAGCTCATGTGAGGGACCGCCCTTGCCATGACATCCATCCGCCACCTTAGTTGTCGTCTCTCCGGAACAGAAAACAAAGCATGGAGCAGCAATGGGCCTGTGGTTGGCCTGAATCTCCCGGGCCAGTGAACCAAAGAAATAGCCTGCCTCTCTGCTTTCTCCCTCGATAAAAGTGGAGAATACCATAGAGGGAATGCCCATTTCCTCTGCTGTGCGGATTGCCGCCTCACAGGAATCCGGCACGTTATTCAGGCAGAAATGTGTTGCCTTTTCCGAGAAAGACTTGGGTGTTTCATTCCTGTCATCATCGGAAAAGATAAAATCCACAATGGATTTTGGAAGTTTTTCCTTTAACTCATAGTTCACGATACAAGCTTTGGCATCCTCCAGGGTTGTCCTGTCCGGAGCCACCGGTGTTCCCGTAAATGCATAGGGTACTGTAAAGTCGGTTGTAGGAAGAACCCCAACACCGTCACCCACGATGATATTTACAATCTCCGCGCCCTTTTCTAAAACAGCCTCTGCCAGCCGGCCTCCATTTGTCCGGGAAATATGCCGTCTTACTGCATTTATTTCTTCCATCTTGGCGCCGGATCTGAGAAGCATATCCTGCGCAGCGATTTCATCTTCCAACGAGATTCCCGGTTTAGGGCAGGTAAGCAGCGCTGAGCTTCCTCCGCTGATTACGGATATGAAAAGATCCTGAGCCGTTCCTTTGTCTATCATGTTAAGAATAGCCTCGGCTGCCTTCATGCCTTCTTCATTGGGGAGAGGGTGCCCGCCGTTATATACCTTTGTATTTATGTAATGGTCTCCTGGTTCAACAATCTTTACGGAAATGATTCCCTCTGTTAATTTTTCACCCAGGATATCGCATACCGCCATGGCCATTGCGTTGCATGCCTTTCCGGCGCCGAACATGTAAATATGTGCCAGCTGGTCCATATCGTAGGTTTTTGAGCCTATATGAAGCAGATTTCCTTCCACATGCATTAGCTTGTGAATCAGCTTATAGGAATCCACCTTATCCCACATTCCCTCCAGAAGCTCTGTTATTTTTTTCCGGGATTCAATATCGCCATGTGAAAGTAACGCATCATTGTTTTTTATTTTCTTCATAAACTCTTCTCCTCCGTCTTTTTTGAACGAAACACGAAAAATGCAATTAACATTAAGGGCATCAGATATGCCTGTACACAGTATGGTGCATACTGTATGCATGAAACACCCAAAAGATCCAGTGCAATTACCGCATTGACATTCCACGGAATCAACGGTCCTAATGGTGTAACGGAACAGCCCATATTTCTGGCTAAATCAAGATCGCTTACATTCATCTTTTTATAAACCGGCTTTAACAGATTTCCTGTAAATATATAGGCAAAGGAACCAGAGCAACCCACGGCGTCACCGATAAATCCTGTAAATATGGTAGTAATAAGAAGTTGAAATCCGGATTTTACTTTATTAACCAACGGTTCAATGACCGCATCCAGGATTCCGGCTTTTGTGAGGATACCAATCAATCCAAAGGTAATTAAATATAATGCTGCACTGGAGAATAAGCTTGTGACACCGCCCCTGGAGAGGAGAGTATCAACCAGTCCAACCCCTGTATTGCTCTTTACGCCTGACCAGAAGCGCTCAAGTGCGGTTTTCAGCCCGGCGCCCTGATAGATACAGGCCACGATAACTCCGGTGATGGAGCTAATCAGGATAGAAATTACTGCTGACTTCTTTAAAAGAAGCAGAATCAATACCGCCAGTGCAGGAAGAAATGCTATAAAGCCAATGTGATAATTTCCTGAAAGCGTTGATATAATCATATCCGTTGTTTCATTGTGAATCTGACCTGAACCGCTCTGGCCAAAACCAACTGCGGCGTAAAAGGCAGCGCCAATTACAAAGACAGGAATCTGAATTTTTGCCATATGTCTGACATGGTCCATGACATTAACCCCGGCAATCGCAGACTCCAGATTTGGACTGTCGCTCATTGGTGAAAAACTATCACCCAAAAAAGCTGCACTGACAATTGCGCCTGCTGTCATTGCGGGCGGTACGCCAAGACCGGTTCCCACCGCAGACATCGCGATACCAATTGTACCTAAAGTTCCCCAGGAAGTTCCGCATGCAATCGCATAGAGAGAACCGATAATAAAGGTAATAAGCAAAAACAGTTTTGGCGTAATAAGCTGCAGGCCAATGTATACAATACTAGATACAGTCCCGGCCGCAATCCAGGTTCCAACCATTCCACCTACCGCAAGCAAAATGAAAACAGAGGATATTACCTTAGATGCATTTTCAAACACAGCCTTCTCTAATTCCTGATACGAATAGCCTAATGACATACAAGCCGGAATTACAAACAGGTATGACAGAAAAAAGGTAGCTGCCATGTTTGTTCTCCATAATACATACGGTGTAATAACAACCGTACAGAGAGCAATCATAAGGGCCAGAGAAAACATAAAACCTGGTTTTTTCTTTATGTTGTTTATTTCAGTCATTCATATACCCCTTTTTTTATATTTTCACCTTTGCACGCCAAGTGTGAATTACCAATTTTAAAAACCCATAAAATAGCTTTGACTAAGAAGCTCTTCCAATTTAGAAATAGTTTTCAGACTCTCCTTTTTATTGCGTCGTACAACCTCTGAAATTATATATTCAATCAAAAATATGACTGCCACAAATGAATCCTTAAAAGAAATTCCATTTACATATACCGGCAAAATAATATCGCCGTATTGTTTAATATGTTCATGCTGATTCGACGTGATTAAAATTACTTTTGCGCCATAGCGGTGCATGTAACTGGCTAAGTTCAGTGTTTCCTTATAAAACCTGGGAAAGGTAAAGACCACCAGCAAATCGTCCTTGTTTACATCTATAATCTCCTCCGGGAATACGTTCCCGATTCCGTGAATCAACCGTGTACCTGTTTTTATTTGTGATAAAACCATTGAAAACAAGTATGCCGGTGAAAAGCAGGAGCGTAATCCCAATACATACGTTCTCTTGGTTTTGCATATCAATTCAATTGCTTCATCTAAATCAGCTTTATTCATATATTTAATTGTCTTGTCAATGTTGTTCACAGCATTATCTCTGCAAACCGAGAAATCCCTACTTGCGTCAGCGGTATCAGCGCTGTCTGAAGCTGTATTTTTCAATCGGGCGGGAAGGCTTATTTTCCCTTTAATGGACTCCTGAATATGGTATTTTAAATCACTATAATCCCTGTATCCAAGCATACGTGAAAATCGAATCAATGATGTGGTGCTCTGTCCAACTCTGGCAGCAATGCTGCTTATGGTTTCAAACGGTACAATACTGTAATTTTCAATAATAAAATCCCCTATTTTCCGTTGGCTTTTTGTCATTTTATTGTAATTTGCTTCGATTTCTTCAACGATATTTCTCATTTCTCTTTTCTCCTTTAAGTATAATTATGTACATTTTATTGTCAAGCAGAGCTTGATTTTTCGTTATTATCTCATAAGTTATGATAGCTAATTTTGTATATAAACACAAGATTTTTCGCGATTATTTTACATTTTTCCATTCCGTATCCTTCAGGTGTCAAAAATAGTATTTTTATGTATCTGTATGTACATTTTTCGCTTTCTCCTTCCTGTGAGAAATTTACAGTACAGATCCTGACAGAATAGAAAAAGCGCAGCAGTCTGAAACTGCTACGCTTTTTTAGATACCAGGACAGGTCAATCAGGCATGCTATGACATCCTTTGCCTTCTGGCCGGACATATTGGGAAAGAAGGAATGGTCCGGTTTCAGGGAGTCCGCATCAAACACCTTCAGAAGTCCCGGCTAAGCATTCTCCCGGGATGAAAACACTTCTCCCAGCACGCTGCGAAGCTTTACCATATCTATGGGCTTTGCCACATGGGCGTTCATGCCGGCGGCCAGGGCTTTGTTTCTGTCCTCGGAAAAGGCATTGGCTGTCAGGGCAATAATAGGAATTGTGTTTGCATCAGAGCGCTCCAGGCTGCGTATCCTGGCAGCTGCCTCGTATCCGTTCATTACAGGCATCTGGACGTCCATCAGAATAAAATCATAGTAACCGGGCGGTGATTGTTCAAATTTGTCCACAGCTTCCCGGCCGTTTGCCGCGCTGTCCGTCAAAGCCCCCTCGATGTGCAGAAGCTCTTTTAAAATTTCCTCGTTTATCGCGTTGTCCTCGACAACCAGAACCCTCCTTCCGGCAAACTCAAAGTGGTGATTCTGGCCGGCATCCTGTTCGTTCGCTTCCTCCGGGCTTTCAGAGGCTTCCCCTATCTCCAGTTCCAGGTCAACGGTAAACGTGCTTCCCTGTTCCTGGGCGCTTTCAACGTGTATGCTTCCTCCCATCAGATCCAGCATACTTTTGGTAATGGCCATGCCAAGGCCGGTTCCCTGTGTGGTGTGTCCTTCCTTTTCTTCCATTCTTGTAAAAGGCATAAAGATGGTTTTCAAAAACGCATCCGTCATTCCCCTTCCATTGTCCTTTATGATAAACTGGTATCTGGCATGACCTTCCCTGTACGGCTCAAGTTCTGTTATGGAAAATAGGATGGTTCCCTGTGGAGGCGTATATTTTATGGCATTAGAAAGTATATTAACCAATATGCGGCTCAGGCGGAACTCGTCCCCTATGAGAGAATCATTTTTTATACCGTTTTTCACCATGCTGAATGAAAGGTCTTTTGCTTTGATTGGTTCCTGAAACATAGATATAATGCCATCCAGCATACCGGACAGAGAAAAAATCTTATTGTCCAGCAGCATTTTTCCGCTTTCAATCCTGGACATGTCAAGGATCTCGTCGATCAGGGCCAGCAGATGCTTTGAGGAATAGGATATTTTGTTCATGCAGTTCCTGACTTTTTCAGGATCCTCCGCATAGCGCTTTGCAATGTCTGTCATTCCAAGGATAGCATTCATGGGTGTGCGGATATCATGGCTCATATTAGAGAGGAAATTGCTCTTTGCTATGTTTGCGCTGTTGGCCGCCATAAGGGCCTGCTCTAAATTTTCCCGCTGCTCCCATTCTTTGGTCATATCGGAAAGGTTGGCGATCCACACTTCTTCAGAGTCAAGATGCACCGGATTCACCTGAAGGCGTATCCAACGTAAATTCCCTGTCTGTGGGTTCCGGTGCCTGTGGATAGAGCCTACAAATTCTCCCCGGCCGTCCCACTGGATAAATTCATCCTGGATCTCAGTGATGCCGTCCCCGTCTGCCATGCCTGCCTCTGAAAACAGCTTCTCCGCATCCTGACGGCTCCAGCCCATCACACCTTCCAGATTGGGGCTCACGTACTCCAGGCAGCCTTCCGTTTTATTATACATCATATATACTTCATTTCCCCGGTCGATTAAAAGGTTCAGCATTCGCTCGCGGTTATATACGTCGGCGTCCCTCTTTTTGTTGGCAAGCTCATTGAGCCGAAAAAATATGAAGCCGCTTATAATAAGAAGAAGCCCCACAATAGCGGCACATGAAGTAAACACATTTCTGGAAAACTGGTTCATATTTTCCCCGATGATGTCTCCTCCCACAAAGAGAAGCAGAGTCCATTTTCCGTTTTCCAGAGGAGTGTAGCTGATATATTCCTGCTGCCCGTCTTTTGTATAAACAGTCACCCCGCTTGAACCGCTGTCCATGGCTGCCTGGATTGCCCCGGCGCTGTTTTTTCCGTCCTTTGACACAAGCTCCAGATAATTGAATATATTATAGTTTTTCATGGCATTTTCAGCCTGGGTATTAAACAGCCTGCTTCCGTTTTCATTGATAACATAGCATACCGCCTTTTTTTCAAAGGCTGATATGGTTAGTATATCCAATATATTGTCCAGCTTATATTCCAGGGCTATGGCAGATATGTTTGTGGAACCGTATTGTTTCTTCTCCACCGGAATTGCAAAAAACAGTGTGGCATTTCCATTTACATCCCGTCTCAAGAAGGATACGTCTTTTTTATCCACTAAAAGTGCGATTGAATTATCACTGGATATCAGCCGGCTCCTTTGACCGTATTCGTCGCTGCAGTTACCCGCGTCATCGATGAAATAAATGTGGCTGAATTTCCACTCTTTTACCAGATTTTGCCTGTATGTCCGGGTGTCCTGTTCCGACATCTGGGAAAACATGGTTAAATTATAGTTGATACTGTGCAAAAGGGACCAATTCTGTTCCAGCTTGGAATTCAGATTGTCAGTTACCTGATGGGCGATCTCCAGTAAATGATATTCGTTTTCCTTTCTGGCATTGTTTTCCATGTTTCTTAGAAAGATGTACATAAGGAAAATAACGCCGGATATGGCGATCAGCGCGCCAATCACTATGGCGTTGCGCATGTGTCTATATTTATTGGTAATACTGTTTTTCTCTTCATCCGTAATTTTCATAAAGGTTCCAACTTTTCATTTGTATTTGCAGAGCAGGGCATTTTCCTGTGGTTTACTCCGAATGGGACAGATAGCCGTTCATCAAATCGAGGGCGCTTTCAGCAGAGAGGTTATGCTCCAGCATCTCGTCCAGGGTTTGTTTGGAAATCTCGAAAAAATCTTCACTGCCAAGACGGAAGCAGGTGCGGTTGGTTTCCAGATACTGCTGCACCATGCTCATACTTCCTTCGTATTGGAAGGAAACATCCCGTTTATAGGAAATCAATCCGTCTGTATATTGGTTCAGCACCTCCTGGGCCTGGGGCGAGGTCATGGCTGTCAGAACTTTCCAGGCCGCTTGTTTCTTCTCGCTGCTTTTTTCCACGTTTTTGCTTATGGCGGCGTTGAAGGTAGGGTAGGTCAGCAGAAAGTCCTGCTGCTCGCCAAAGTACGGAAGAATTTCTATGTTTTGTCCGGGCAGAAGCCTGGATATACTTTCGCTGCTGATATTAACCATGGCCTGTGTTCTCTCCATGAATTTTTGGTAGGAGAGCATGTCATCCAAATACATGGTATCCTTATCCAGGATTTTTAATGTGTTAAGCCTCTCCATTTTCTCAAAGGCGGGAAGCCACACCTTGGGGTCCAGCTGATTTGTCTTTCCGTTTTCATAGGCTTTTCTCCAGACGATCCCGTCAACCGAAGCCAGGTTTTCAATCCCCATTCCCTGCAAAAAATGCAGGGCGTTATAATCAAGACTGAAATCAAGGGAATATCCCCGGATGCCATGGGCTTCAAACTCCTTGCAGGCTGAGACAAAGCTGTCGAAATCCCCGGGAACAGGGATGCCATATGTTTCAAACAGTGTTTTGTTGGCAACAATGCCGTCTACCGTACCGGACATAGGAACCCAAAAGACATTTCCTCCGCTGGTTTTATAATGTTCGAGGTAAATATCATAATAAGAAGATGCCACTTCAGTCTTAGTCAAATCCAGAAGATAGGGATTCAGGGACAGAGAGTCCTTCAGGGAAAATTTGCGGACCGTTATAATATCGGGCAGATGGCCGTCTTCTGCCAGGTTCTTGTAATAACTTATATCTCTCTGCCCTGCAACCCATTTAATCTTTACATCCGGAACCAGACTCTGCACCTGCTTCATATAATCATCATATACATCGAAGGCCCAAAGGGCCACCTCGATCTCCTGTTTCCTGTTTTCCCTGTACCCACGGATGCAGAGCAGAACAGCGAAAGCAACGGCAACGCAGCCGCAGCCCAGCAAGTGTTTTCTGCTTATTTTTTTCCTCATGCTTTTTCCTCACAGACAGCGTTTGAGCTCTCTTTTTTATACACAGTATCTTTGTTTCGGTTACTAAAAAGACGATTAGTTTAATTATAATGTAAAATGTGTAATAGTACAACAAAAAGCGCAGCAGTCTATAACCGCTGCGCTCCAAGCGCTGAACTGGGTGATCTGTCCGGTATTCCTATCTGTAACTCCTGATTCGCCCAATCAGGGCCGGGCCTTGAGATACCGCTTTTCAAACTTATTTACAGGTATGGGGGCGGAAAAGACATATCCCTGTACCATGTCACAGTCCATGGTGCGGAGAAACTCCACCTGCTCCATGGATTCGATGCCCTCGGCCACGGTCTTAACCTTCAAATGCCTGGACAGGTCAATCAGGCATGATATGACATCCTTTGCCTTCTGGCCGGTCATATTGAGAAAGAAGGAACGGTCCAGTTTCAGTGAGTCCACATCAAACTCCTTCAGAAGTCCCAGGGAGGAAAAGCCGGAACCAAAGTCGTCCAGGGAACACAGAAAGCCCAAGCGGTGCATTTCCTGAATCGCCTCCTTGACTGCCTTTATCTGCTGGGTGTCAAAAAAGATTGACTCCGTCAGTTCAAATTCCAGGATTTTGTCCGGTATCTTAAAGCCGGAGGCAATCCCCGCAAAGGTATCCAGGAAGCGGGGATCCCGGAAATGCTGGCGGGACAGATTGACAGAGACCGGTACCAGCGGCAGTCCTTCCTGCCTCCAGCGGTCTATGGCAGCGCATACCTCTGTGAATACATAGAGGTCCAGACGGCATATCTTCCCGTTGCTCTCAAACAGCGGTATGAAATCAGACGGGAAAATGATTCCTTTTTCAGGATGGTTCCAGCGCACCAGGGCCTCGGCTCCCTCCAGCCGGCTGCTCTTAAGACCGATTTTCGGCTGCAGATATACCTGGAAGTGCCTGTTTTCAATGGAGTCCTCAAAAAGCGCGTTTAATTCCTGCTCCATTTTCAGGCGCTGTATCAGGCTTTCATCATAAAAGGCACATTCGTGGCGTATATCAGTCCCGCAGCTTTGCAGCGCTATCCGGGCGTGGTCCTGAAGCTGGGTAATCTCCTGGCCCGGGTCGTTTACAAGGCAGGCTCCCTGTTTGAAGGACAGGGAGAGGACGGGAAGGTCCGTGTCATGGAACGCATTGATATCATGAAGCATATCATTCAGCCGGCACCTCAGGGCTGCGGGGCGGTATTCTTTCAGGCAGAGGAAAAAGTGGTCCGATTCCCCACGGGCGGCAAATTCATCCTGGCCTTCACGCAGGTGCAGCTTCAGCACCCTGTATATATAGGAGAGCGTCTGATTGCCGATTCGTGTGCCGTACTGTTCGTTGACCATCTTAAAGCCCCGGACGTTCAGCAGCACAATGGAATAGGAGCAGGGCTCCATGTCCTTTGAAAGCTCCCTGTATCGGGCCTGGAAAGCAGCGTTATTGAGCCCGCCAGTAAGAGGGTCTATGTAGGCAACCTGCTCCAGCTGCCTTTTGTGGGCGTTATAGAACCGGAATACCGCAAATAAAAAGAGGGAGAATATAAGTATAGTGGCGGCGATGATGACAAAGGTCTGCAGGATGTACTGGTTCAGCCCGTGGGATATGATATCAGCCGGGATGATAGTAAGCAGGAACCAGTCATTTATGTTCAGGGGATTATAGGAGAGAACCAGTTTTTCTTTTGTGACAGCAGTGAATTTTAACACGCCATCCCGGTTTTCGGCCATATCCATCTGCATCTGCTGTATACCTGCAATCACTTCTTCATTTTCTTTGTTTTTAAAGATGTCATCCAGCTGCAGAAAGGGTTTCAGATCCGTGGGCGCTATGACTACCTGCCCCCGGCTGTCCACGATGCAGCTCAGCATCTGGCCGCTGAAGCTTTTGGAGGAGATGAGAGACTGCATGTTCTCCTTGCTGCGCACGCCAACAAGCACCCCTTCCACTTTGCCGTTTATATAGGTCGGAACAGAATAAAAAATGCTCTCCCCTCCCATATAGCTGGCCTGTATGCTGCCCCGGAAGGAGGACTGGACACTGGGGAGTTTAAGGAAATCCCGGGGGTGGGAACGAGTTTTGCCATCGTCTGTATGGGAGGAAACAAAACCCCCTTTCCTGTCAAAGAGAATCATAGGATCGAATTCCAGCGTCCGGGACTTGCGGGTCAGGAAGCCGGAAATATCATCTGTATCCCGGCTTTCCGTGAACTGCGAAAGGCTGTCGGCTGCCATGGCCAGATTGGTTATCTTGTTATTGATGCTGTCCCTGATATCGCGGGACAGCTGGGAGGTAACATCCGTTAAATACTCCTGTGTGGATTTGTCCAGCTCGATTTGAAGCATGGCTGCATTCCAGATGGAAAGAGCGAAAACTGAGATCAGGACCAGGGACAGGAATCCAATATTCCATTCGCGGTTGAATATCGGTTTCTCATAATCTGATATGGAATCTTTGTATTTTTTCATTTCCAGGTATACTCCGTATTTTTAGCAATGTATAGTTGGGACAAAGCTTGAAACAATGCCTGATGGTTTCATTTTACGTGACTGTATGCCATAAATCAACGCGAGATTTGTGTACATATACATATAGTATCGGAATAAATTTGTGGTATAATACAGCCATAGGCCCCAGGCAGCAGAGGGAACAGGCCATAAAAAGAACAGGCCCCAGGCCGGGAAGGAGAGGAGATGGAAGGTAAAAAGACGCTGCATGATTACCTGTATGAAAATCTGAAGGAGCAGATACAGACAGGATATTATAAGTATGGAGAAGCCCTTCCGTCCATGAACCGGCTGTGTGAGGACTACCATGTGGGAATCCGTACGGTCAGGGATGTTCTCTCTGAATTGAGGGAGCAGGGTATGATACGGACAGAGGAGCGCAGGCCCTCCACCGCAGCATACAGGAAAGCGGAGGAAGGGGATCGGCTGTCCGATGTAATGGCGGTGCTCCGAAGAAAGACATCGGTTCTGGAGGTATATGAGACAATGGAGCACCTGATGCCCATGTTATTTGCGTTTTCAGTCCGGGTGTGCGGAGTGGAAACTGCCATGGAACACTTGGGGCGGCTGAAAAAGCACAGGAGGAAGGATGTCCGTGACAGATGGAAGTCCTCCTCCAATGCCCTCTATAATCTGCTGGATGGGTCCCATAACCTGCTGTTCAGGGATATATTCACCAGCCTTGAGATTGGCACCAGGATTCCCTTTTTTCTGGAGCCGGAGTATACGCCTCCCTTTCCCGCCTGCTGCGGGGAATATGACGATCCCATGTGGATGGCTGAAGCGGTGTCTTCCGGCGACACACGGCTGGTTCAGGAACGGTTCACACGCATGTACCGGTCCCTGGGGCGCGATATAAAGCGGTATCTGGACTGGATGGAATCCAGGATTGGGGCAGGGGATATTGAGCAGATAAATGGCTATTCCTGGAATCCGCAGCAGGGGCGCGACCACTTTTATATTCAGATTACCCGTGACCTGATCGACCGCATTGGCCTGGGCATCTATGAGGACGGCTCCTTTCTTCCTCCGGAGGCTGTACTGGCCAGGGAGTACGGCGTCTCCGTGGACACCATACGCCGGACCATATCCATGCTGAACCGCCTGGGCTTTGGCCGCACGTACAATGTAAAGGGAACCCAGGTGACCCTGTTCAATGACCAGGCCACCTTTCAGTCCATGAAGAACAAGGTCCATAAAAAGGATACGCTTTTGTATCTGAGCGGTCTCCAGTTCATGGCCCTTGCGTCCGCGCCGGCGGCCCGGCTGGCTGTGCCCTTGATAGGGGAGTCAGAACTTGGACATATGAGGGAGGAGCTTGCCGGGCCATACGCGGTGCCCCTCAGTATTTTGATGAACCATATCATTGAGGCTATGCCCCTGGAGCCTTACCGAATCATACTAAAGCAGGTCAGCGGCATACTTCACTGGGGCTACTATTATTCCTTTTACCAGGATGGAATCAAGGCTGCCAGCCAGTTAAACCAAATGAGCCATGAGGCATTCCGGCGCCTGGAGGCGGGGGACACAGAGGCATTTGCCGGCCTGCTGTCCGGGTGCTGCTGCCATGCGCTGGAGCTTGTGCGCAATTCCATGGTCATATGGGGGCTTCCGGAGGCAGGACTGCTTGTGACTCCACGGGAAAACCTGAGACTGGCAGGCGGGACAGGGGAAGAATAGCAGAGGCGGTTAAAGAGGCGGTTTAAAGATAAGCCGTGCTGGACAAAGCCCGCGGAATTTGCTATAGTGGATAAAGATTCTAATTGAAAAAGGAGAAATACAAAATGGCAAATCCTATAGTTACCATAACCATGGAAAATGGAGATGTAATGAAAGCAGAGTTATACCCGGATATAGCTCCCAATACAGTGAACAATTTCATCAGCCTTGTAAAAAAAGGATATTATGACGGACTAATTTTCCACAGGGTCATAAGCGGATTCATGATTCAGGGCGGCTGTCCCGACGGCACGGGCATGGGCGGTCCGGGATACTCCATCAAGGGAGAATTTGCGCAGAACGGCGTAAAGAACGACCTGGTACACACAGAGGGCGTACTTTCCATGGCAAGAGCCATGCATCCCAATTCAGGCGGCTCCCAGTTCTTTATCATGCACAAGACATCGCCCCACCTGGACGGCTCCTATGCAGCCTTTGGAAAGGTGACAGAGGGCATGGATGTGGTGAATAAAATCGCGGAAGTCCAGACTGATTACAGCGACCGCCCACTCCAGGAGCAGAAGATTAAGTCCATGACAGTGGAGACCTTCGGGGTGGACTATCCGGAGCCGGAGAAGTGCTGATAGGAATTGTCATTGAAAGCGTTCACCGGCAGGGCGGCGGCCCTGTGTAAACAAGACGGCAATATGACAGTGAGACAGCAATATGACAATGAGGCGGTAGTATGGTAACAGAGCGTAGTATCTGTTTAGACGGAAAGATCTGTACAGTAGTCATATCAGACGAACCTGAGGCCCTTCTGGCGGCGAAAGCTGCCGGGAGGGCCGTTGTTGGCGTTGAGCGGAAGGGATCGGATGTCTGGGACATGAAGGGGATTCCCTATGTGATTCCTGACATTGAGGATGCCACGGATGAGCTGCTGGAGCTGGTGATACGCCGCCATCTGGGGCTTCCGTGGAATATATGCGGGACCTCCAGGCTGCTCATACGGGAGCTGACCGCGGATGACGCAGGTTATATTCCGAGGGAGGAGTACGGCCCGCAGGAGGCTGTCTTCCGTTCCAGGGAGACGCTGGAACTGTACTGCAAAAACCAGTACGGCTTTTATGAGTATGGTACATGGGCCCTGGTGCGCAGGGAGGATCAGGTACTGGTGGGGCTGGTGGGAGTGTCCAATCCCAGGCTTCCGGGGGAGATGGAGGAATGTCTGGATTCCCTGGGACGGTCCGTCCCCTGGCTGGAATTGGGGTATCATATTTTCCTGCCTTACCGGCAGCGGGGATACTGCGCGGAAGCAGTGTCAGCCATTGCCGGTTACAGCCATGAGGTGTTAAGGGCGCGGCTGTGCGCCCTGATTCACAGAGAAAACCAGGCCTCCCGCAAGGTGGCGGAAGGCCTGGGAATGACATGTCTTATGGAAACAGATATTCAATCATCTGAAGGGCAGCTTCTTTATGGGGAGAGCCCTGTATGATGGCCAGATAAGGGGGATCCATGACGATGCCCGTCTTTTCTCCGAAGGAGGTGTCCTCCAGGGACAGGGCAACAGGCGTAAGGGTTCCCTCCCCGTCCTCTGCCTGGTAGATATGGTCCTTTACCCGCCCATAGAGTTCGGGGGAAAGCAGCTCCTCCAGATTCTGATATGCGGATATGGTCTCGTAGTGGTCTATGGCGGACTGGTCCCCAATGACCACATCCAGGCTTTTGCTGGCTACCAGGGCGGATATTTTGGCCAGGGTGGCATATCCGTACTGGGAGGTGGATTCCTCATTAAAATCCACCATCAGTCCCTCGTTTATCTCAATCAGGTCCTTTTTGCCGCATCCCAGGTATTCCCGGAGATCGGATTCCAGCTGGGCGCTGGAGCCGGTGCCTCCGGAGCGGTCATTGATAATGGCCACGGACAGGCGGGTGGTAAAGGTCTGGCGGTATATCATGGTGCCTATGGTGCTTAAGACCCCGATGGCCAGAATCACTCCCAGAAGGTGGAACTTGTAATACTCCCACACATACCAGGCCCGGTCCTTCCAGGTCATGTTTTTCAGTTTCTTCCGTTCGTTTTCTGCTTCTTCTCTGATGGACATAGTTCATGCATTCCTTCCGTTTCTCTCTGCTGTATTTGCACGGACAGGCCGTTTCATGTAAGTATACCACATCCGGCCCTGGGTAGAATATAAAAATTTCATGAAATCAGAGCAGACCTTTGCATTTTCCGCTTAATATGGTAGAATATCACCAGGCGTATTTACAGAAAGAAGAGGAATACTTATGTTGCAAGGTATATTTAATTACGATAATCCGGTGTGGCGGTTCATAGGAAAGCTGGGAGACTTAATCATACTGAACATTTTGTGGATTGTCTGCTCCATCCCTGTGTTTACAGCCGGCGCCTCTACTACAGCCGTCTATTATGTGACCTTAAAGCTGGTGCGGGATGAGGATGATTCCACCATACGGTCCTTTTTCCGGTCTTTTAAGGCCAATTTCAAGCAGGCAACAGGCATCTGGCTCATTCTGCTGGCGGCAGGAATCGTGCTGGGATTTGATTTCTGGTTCTTTGTGTCGGGGCAGATGCCTTTAAACGGCGCAGCCAAAACAGCCATGACGGCTGTGTCAGGCGGATTGCTTTTGATTTACCTGTTTATCATTACCTATGTGTTCCCGATCCAGGCCAGGTTTTATAATCCGGTGAAGCGGACCCTGTTCAATGCATTTTTTATGTCTGTGCGCCATCTGTTCCAGACAATCGGGATACTGGCCACTGATTTGGGAATCGTGGCAGCCACATACTTTGGATTGTTTTATTTCCCGCAGTTTGCCATGCTTTTATTCCTGTTTGGGATGCCTCTCATTGCCTTTGTGAATTCATACTTCTTCACCGCTATTTTCAGGAAATATATGCCCCAAGAGGAAGAACAGAATCACACGGATGCCACCCCTCTGCTGGGTGAAGAGGATGAGGAGATGAAGGAAGCCATTCGGAATCTGAAGGGGAAATAATCCGATTATTACCAATATAAAAACCGGCCGGAACATTTCTGCCGGTTTTCTGCATTTTTCTGCAATTTCCACTTGCAAATAAAGTAAAAGTATTGTATACAATATTATGTATTATAAAAACAGAAATACAAACAATGTACATAGAGGGGAGTCCGCGGATGATAAAACACTTACGCTTAAAAGCATATGGAAAGATTAATCTGGCTCTGGATGTGCTGGGGCGGAGGGATGACGGCTACCATGAGGTGCGGATGATCATGCAGACCGTGGGGCTGCACGACCGGATTGATTTGTACGCTACCCAGGAGCCGGGCATTAAGATAGAAACCAATCTGTTTTATCTGCCGGATAATGAGCAGAACCTTGCGCATAAGGCGGCCAGGCTGCTGATGGAGGAGTTCGGCATACGCCAGGGCCTGTCCATCCATCTGCGCAAGTTTATCCCGGTGTCAGCCGGCATGGCGGGGGGAAGCACGGACGCTGCCTCGGTTCTCTTTGGAGTCAATAAAATGTTTGGCCTGGGCCTGACCACCGGGGAGTTGATGGAGCGGGGCGTGACCCTGGGAGCGGACATCCCTTACTGCCTTATGCGGGGAACCGCCCTGTCCGAGGGGATTGGCGAGAAGCTGTCGCCCCTGCCGCCCATGCCCCAGTGCCAGGTGCTCATAGCCAAGCCGGGCATCAGCGTGTCCACCAAGGTGGTATATGAGAGTCTGGACGCCATGAAGCTTGCGCCTTCGGACCATCCCGACATAGACGGCATGATAGACGCCATCCGCAGTCAGAATCTGCGGGAGGTGGCGGGCCGGTTCGGGAATGTATTGGAGCTGGTCACAGGAGAGAAGTATCCGGCTATTTCAAGGATTGAGCAGGTCATGCGTGACTACGGGGCCCTGGGGGCAATGATGAGCGGAAGCGGTCCAACGGTATTCGGGCTTTTTGCCAATCCCAGGGCGGCGCAGGCAGCCTATGAGGACCTGCGGTTCGGCAAGTCGTCGGAGCTGGCAAAACAGGTGTATCTGACCAATTTTTTCAATGTGAAACGAAACGGGCAGGACAGAGTATAATGCAGGAAAGGGGTTATTTTTAAATGGAAAATAATTTTAAGGTTAATATGAACGAGTATCTTCCGCTTCGGGATGTGGTGTTCAATACCCTGCGCCAGGCCATACTGAAGGGGGAGCTGGCTCCGGGGGAAAGGCTGATGGAAATTCAGCTGGCTGAAAAATTAGGCGTCAGCAGGACTCCGATCAGGGAGGCCATCCGCAAGCTGGAGCTGGAGGGCCTGGTGCTTATGATTCCCAGAAAGGGCGCTGAGGTGGCCAGGATATCGGAGAAGAGCCTACGGGATGTGCTGGAGGTGCGCCGTTCCCTGGAAGAACTGGCCATTGAGCTGGCCTGCCAGCGGATGTCGGAGGACGACATGGCTGAACTGGAACGGGTGCAGGACAACTTTAAAAACGCCATTGCCCGGGGGGAGGCCATGAGCATTGCGCAGTCAGATGAGCAGTTTCACGACGTCATCTACCAGGGAACCCGCAATGATAAGCTGGTGCAGATGTTAGGCAACCTTCGGGAGCAGATGTACCGCTACCGCCTGGAATATATAAAGGATGAGGACAAGAGGCGGGTGCTTCTGGTGGAGCATGAGCACATTCTGAGCACCCTCAAGAACCGCAACATAGCCGAGGCCAAAAAGGCGGCCAGGGAACATATCGACAACCAGGAGATCACGGTCTCCCGAAACATAAAGGAACAGGAACAGGAGCCGGCCGCACTGGCGCGGGGGAGGAAATAATGGAGGAAGGCACCTTTAAGGAACGGTATCTGTCAGGGGAGATTCCCTTTGAGGAGATTGACCGGTATGTAAGCCGCTGGAATAACAGCGACGATCCCCGCACCCTGGCCCAGTATCTGGGACTGAATGCGGAGGAAGAGGATGTGTGGATTGACGTGAGCGACGAGGTGCTTCAGGACATGCTGGACAGCCAGAAGAAATAGAAGCTCAGCCCTTTTTATGGAATAAATCCATGAGCCGGAACCGTACGCGGACCTCCGGCTTTTGCTGTCGCTGCTTTGTCCTGTCCAGGGGGGATAACAGGGCGTCATAGTCATCCTCCGCCAAAAGGGATGACAGGGTCTTTTTGGAGGAATCAGGCACTACCGCGTGGATGGCGTCGGTGTAGCAGAGTGAGGGGTAGAGCACACACCACCAGTTGTGGCCTTTTCCGCTTCCGATGGTGATGCGGACCGCGTCATAGGTGCCGCAGGGAAATACCATGTCCCCGTAAGCCTTGGTGGGAAAGTAATCCCTTGTTAATTCCAGTTTTACGGGATAGGGGGATCCCTGGTCTGCCAGCCAGTCCCGGGCCATGGCCTCGATGCTGGTTTTGTTGCCCTCTATCCACTGTTCAAGCTGTTCCTTGTCCGTGTCCCCGGGGACCTGGCTGTGGATGTAGTCCAGGACCAGTCCCTTTACCCCCAGCTTTAGATTCTGGTCCCTGGCGCTGTCGCTTTCCGCCAGGATGTGAAACCGGAGGATTTCAGGGGCAATGCGGGATGCCAGGGCCTCCTCGCCGGTGGTGCGGGATGCCATGAGAATGAGGAAAGCGGTAAAAAAACAAAGTGCGGATATGCACAGGCTTATTTTATATTTCATATGATTTAAGACCTCCTTGGCCGTTGATGCCGATTTAATTTCTGTTTGTAATTATTGCCACATATGTTATACTATAAATGTAGAACAATCACTAAAATAAGTGAGTTTAAGGAGACTAGCATGGGTAAACTTCAGGCTGCAGTCATATTTGGCGGCCAGTCATCAGAACATATTGTGTCCTGTATGTCGGCTGTCAATGTCATTGAGCATATTGACAGGACGCGATACGATGTATTACTAGTAGGAATTACAGAAGATGGACACTGGATTAAGGCGGATTCACCGGAAGATGTAAAAAACGGTACATGGAGGGATGGGACTGTATCAGCCCTCCTGCTGCCGGACGCGACGAAGAAGTGCATCCTCCTCATGGACGGAAATTCGGTCCGCGAGGTCAGGGTGGATGTGGTATTCCCGGTCCTTCACGGGCTGTACGGGGAGGACGGTACCATCCAGGGACTGTTGGAACTGGCTAAGATTCCCTATGTGGGCTGCGGGGTCCTTTCCTCCGCGGTGTCTATGGATAAACTGTACACCAAGATTATCGTGGATGACCTGGGAGTGCGTCAGGCGGCATACGAGGCAGTGTACAGGGAACAGCTTGGGCATATGGAATCGGTGGTGGAACGGGTGGAAAAGCATTTTTCCTATCCTGTATTTATCAAACCGTCCAATGCAGGCTCCTCCAGGGGCGTGTCAAAGGCGGATGACCGCCAGGCCCTGGAAGCAGGACTCTTAGAGGCGGCCCGGCATGACCGCAAGATATTGGTAGAGGAAACCATCACAGGCAGAGAGATTGAGTGCGCCGTATTCGGAGGCGGACTTAAGGAGGTGGTAGCATCCGGCGTAGGAGAGATACTGGCCGCCGCGGAGTTTTATGACTTTGAGGCCAAGTATTACAACGAAGAATCCAGGACAGTGACGGATCCGGTGCTGCCGGCAGGGGCGGCAGAGAGGGTGCGCCAGGCGGCTGTGGACATATTCCGTGCAGTGGACGGCTATGGACTGGCCAGAGTGGATTTCTTTGTAAAGGATGACGGAGAAGTGGTATTCAATGAGATTAATACCATGCCCGGCTTTACCGCCATCAGTATGTATCCCGTGCTGTGGGAGGCCAGAGGGATTACAAAGGACCAGCTGGTGGATATGCTGATGGCCCATGGGATGGAACGATACACTTAAGGGAAAGAGGAAGGAATATGACAAAAGACGTGCTGATTACAATCAGTGGCATCCAGATGATAGACGAAGAGGACTCCGATGTGGAGATGATAGTAAGGGGAGATTATTATCAGAAGAATGGAAAGCATTACATCCTCTACGAAGAGATGATGGAAGGCTTTACAGGCAAAGTCAAGAACGTAATCAAGATATCCCCTTCCGGAATGGACATAATTAAAAAGGGAATTGCCAACACCCACATGCAGTTTGAGAAGAACAAGAAGAATCTTTCATGCTACACCACTCCCCTGGGCGATATGGTGGTGGGCATACAGGCCAACCGGATTAAAATAAATGAGGAGCCGGACAGTCTGATGGTGAATGTGGATTATTCCCTGGATATCAATTATGAGCATCTGTCCGATTGCAGCATCCGTCTGGATGTCCAGTCCTGCCCGCAGTGACGAGGTACAAGGTGCGCAGCACACTGCGAGACGGCGCGGAATGAAATGGTAATATTGTAAAAGGAAATAAAAAAGAAGCGGCGTGACTGCCGCTTCCTTTTTATTTCTTATCTTTTTTATCCTTTTTAAATCTTGCGAAGAATCCCTTCTTCTTTGGCGGAGTCGGAATCGCGCCGCCTCTCACGCTTTTGATCTCAGTGATGTAGATACCGCTGATGACAACCTTGGCCTCGGTTTTCACCGGAAGGGAGTCAAATACGCGTCCGTCTGCAATGAGTGTCATGACCTTGGGACCAATCTTGGCTTTGACCACAGGGACCTTTGCCCAGCGCATATATTTGGGCGTCTGGTCAGTCACTACTTTGGGAAGCCCGGCCTGGGTAATCTTCATCTTTTTCTTGTCAATGACAAGGATGGATGCGGTCTGGGCGGCTGCATCTAACAACTGCTGCTGTTCCACCTGGCGCTTCTGGAGCTTGTTTCCCAGAAAGTAGAGAACAACCAGGGCAACAAGAGCAATGACCAGAATGACAATCAGTACATTTAAAATAGTCTGAGCCATGGGGTTTACCTCCAACCTATGTAATTATAGTACTATTCCCCCCGTTAAACAATCTACAACCCCAGGGGACATTCTGTAATAGTATATCATTTCAGACGGTAAATTGCAAGCAAAAATCCTTGACACCTTGACAGGTCTGTGTTATTATGGAATGTACACTATTGTGGTGATGTGGGTTTTTTGCGCCCTCACGTACGGTTTTACGTGGTATGACGCCCAATTACAGAGAACGACAGTGATATTTTGCTGCATCTGGCGTCCGGTTCGGCGTCAGATTGAGATGGAAATATTGCGAACCAAATTAGAAAACAGGAGTGAAACGTCAATGGAGAAAAGCAGAATACGTCCGGTACCGGCCGGGAAAAGCGTAAGAATGAGCTATTCAAGACAGAAAGAAGTTCTTGAAACGCCTAACTTGATTGAGATTCAAAAAGACTCCTACCAGTGGTTCTTAAAAGAAGGACTGAAGGAGGCATTTGATGATATCTCTCCCATAGCGGACTTTGCAGGCCATTTGAGTCTGGAATTCGTTGACTTTACATTGTGCAAGGATGATATAAAGTATACCATCGAAGAGTGTAAAGAACGGGACGCAACTTACGCTGCACCACTTAAGGTAAAGGTAAGACTGTACAATAAAGATAAAGATGAAATGAATGAACACGAGATTTTCATGGGCGACCTGCCCCTGATGACAGATACCGGTTCCTTTGTGATTAACGGTGCTGAGCGTGTTATTGTCAGCCAGCTGGTACGTTCCCCTGGTATCTACTACGGTATTGGCCATGATAAAGTGGGTAAAGAACTGTATACCTGTACTGTCATCCCCAACCGTGGCGTATGGCTGGAGTACGAGACAGACTCCAATGACGTATTCTATGTACGTGTAGACAGGACCCGTAAGGTACCTGTGACTGTATTGATTCGCGCCCTGGGATTCGGTACCAACGCGGAAATCCTGGAACTCTTCGGCGAGGAGCCAAAGCTCTTAGCCAGCTTCGGAAAGGACACCTCCGATAATTACCAGGATGGACTTCTGGAATTATATAAGAAGATTCGTCCCGGCGAGCCGTTATCTGTTGACAGTGCAGAAAGTCTCCTTAACAGCATGTTCTTTGACCCCAGAAGATATGACCTTGCAAAAGTCGGCAGATATAAATTTAATAAGAAACTGTCCTTTAAGTACCGTCTGAACGGACAGGTACTGGCAGAGGACGTGGTGGACACCGCCACGGGCGAGATTCTGGCAGAGGCAGGCACTAAGCTTGACAAGGAATCTGCCATGAAGATTCAGAACGCGGCAGTTCCCTTTGTATGGGTGGACGGTCCTGACAGGAAGCAGAAGGTTCTCTCCAACATGATGGTGGAGCTTTCCACCCATGTGCCCTTTGACCCGGAGGAAGTGGGCGTTACGGAGTTAGTATATTACCCGGCCCTGGCTTCTATTCTGGAAGAAGCTGGCACCGACGGGGAGGCTCTCAAGGAGGCTGTCCGCAGGAACATCCATGACCTGATTCCAAAACACATTACAAAGGAAGATATCCTTGCTTCCATTAACTATAATATGCATCTGGAGGAGCAGGTGGAAAACGCAGACGACATCGATCATCTGGGCAACCGCCGTATCCGCGCCGTAGGCGAACTTCTTCAGAACCAGTACCGCATCGGTCTGTCACGTATGGAGCGTGTGGTAAGGGAGCGTATGACCACCCAGGATATGGATGGCATCACGCCCCAGTCCTTAATCAACATCAAGCCTGTGACTGCGGCTGTGAAGGAGTTCTTCGGAAGCTCCCAGCTGTCCCAGTTCATGGACCAGAATAACCCGCTGGCAGAGCTGACCCATAAGCGCCGTCTCTCTGCCCTGGGCCCTGGGGGTCTGTCCAGGGACCGTGCCGGATTTGAGGTGCGAGATGTACACTACACCCATTACGGACGTATGTGCCCCATCGAGACGCCTGAAGGTCCCAACATCGGTCTGATCAACTCCCTGGCAACCTATGCGAGGGTAAACCAGTATGGTTTCATCGAGGCTCCCTACCGCGTGGTGGATAAGACCACGGACCCAGCAAGCCCAAGGGTAACGGATGAGGTGGTGTACCTGACCGCTGACGAGGAAGATAACTTCGTTGTGGCACAGGCAAATGAGGCCCTGGATGAGGATGGCCACTTTATACACAACAACGTATCCGGACGTTTCCGTACAGAGACATCCGAGTTCCAGAAAAAGACCATTGACCTGATGGACGTATCTCCTAAGATGGTGTTCTCCGTTGCCACGGCCATGATTCCTTTCCTGGAGAACGATGACGCCAACCGCGCCCTGATGGGTTCCAACATGCAGCGTCAGGCAGTGCCTCTTCTGACCACAGAAGCCCCTGCCGTAGGTACGGGTATCGAGGCAAAGGCGGCTATTGACTCCGGCGTGTGTGTGGCAGCTAAGAACGCGGGCGTGGTAGAGCGCTCTGCTTCCAATGAAATCATCATCCGCAGGGACAGCGACGGCAACCGCGATGTGTACCACCTGACCAAATTTAAGAGAAGCAACCAGAGCAACTGTTACAACCAGAAGCCAATCGTATATAAGAATGACCATGTGGAGGCCGGCGAGGTAATCGCAGACGGCCCGTCCACCGACAACGGTGAGATCGCCCTTGGAAAGAACCCCCTTATCGGATTCATGACATGGGAGGGCTACAACTACGAGGATGCGGTCCTGTTATCCGAGCGCCTGGTTCAGGAAGATGTCTATACCTCGGTCCACATCGAGGAGTATGAGGCGGAAGCCCGCGATACCAAGCTGGGACCGGAAGAGATTACCCGCGATGTGCCGGGCGTGGGCGAGGATGCCCTGAAAGACCTGGATGAGCGCGGTATCATCCGTATCGGAGCAGAGGTCCGGGCGGGAGATATCCTGGTGGGCAAGGTTATGCCTAAGGGCGAGACCGAGCTGACCGCGGAGGAGCGCCTGCTGCGCGCCATCTTCGGTGAGAAGGCCAGGGAAGTCCGCGATACCTCCCTTAAGGTGCCTCACGGCGCATACGGCATCATCGTGGATGCCAAGGTATTTACCAGGGAGAACGGAGACGAGCTGTCACCGGGCGTGAACCAGACAGTCCGCATCTACATTGCCCAGAAGCGTAAGATTTCTGTGGGCGATAAGATGGCTGGACGTCACGGCAACAAGGGTGTTGTTTCCCGCGTGCTTCCTGTTGAGGATATGCCCTTCCTGCCAAACGGACGCCCTCTTGACATCGTGCTTAACCCTCTGGGCGTGCCTTCCCGTATGAACATCGGACAGGTGCTGGAGATCCACTTAAGCCTTGCGGCCAAGGCCCTGGGCTTCAACGTATCCACCCCGATTTTCGACGGCGCAAACGAGAACGACATCATGGATACCCTGGAAGTGGCCAACGATTATGTGAACCTGTCCTGGGATGAATTTAAAGCTAAATATGAAAACCTGCTGAAGCCTTCTGTCATCGACTACCTGGGCGCTCATCTGGAGCACAGGGAGCTTTGGAAGGGTGTGCCCATCAGCCGTGACGGCAAGGTCCGCCTGAGAGACGGACGTACCGGCGAGTACTTTGACGGCGCTGTTACCATCGGACACATGCACTACCTGAAGCTGCACCATCTGGTTGACGATAAGATCCACGCGCGTTCAACCGGCCCTTACTCCCTGGTTACACAGCAGCCACTGGGCGGTAAGGCACAGTTCGGCGGACAGCGTTTCGGAGAGATGGAGGTTTGGGCGCTGGAGGCATATGGCGCTTCCTACACCCTGCAGGAAATCATGACTGTTAAGTCCGACGACATTGTGGGCCGTGTAAAGACCTACGAAGCCATCATCAAGGGAGAGAATATCCCTGAGCCGGGCGTACCGGAATCCTTTAAGGTGCTCCTTAAGGAGATGCAGTCCCTTGGCCTGGATGTGCAGGTACTGAGGGATGACGGCACCGAGGTCGAGATGAATGAGAATATCGATTACGGCGATACAGAGCTGCGCGCCATGTTAGAGGGTGAGCGCCGCTTCGAGGAGAAGGAATCCTATGCACAGTTTGGCTATCAGGAACAGGAGTTCAAGGATAGCGAGCTGGTAGCTGTGGAAGAGGAAGAAGAAGTAAGCGCCGATGATTACACCGAAGAGGCTGATGACGAGGATGATCTGTTCCTGGATGAAGCTGCTGACGGTGAAGATGAAGAATAGAAGGGAGTAAATGCTCATGCCAGAAACTAATGAAACTTATCATCCAATGACATTTGATGCCATTAAGATTGGTCTGGCCTCCCCTGATAAGATTCTGGAGTGGTCCCATGGCGAGGTGAAGAAGCCGGAGACCATCAACTACAGGACACTCAAGCCCGAGAAGGACGGTCTGTTCTGTGAGAGAATCTTCGGGCCTAGTAAGGACTGGGAGTGTCATTGCGGTAAATATAAGAAGATTCGTTATAAAGGTGTTATCTGCGACCGCTGCGGCGTAGAAGTGACAAAGGCAAGTGTCCGTAGAGAGCGTATGGGCCACATCAAGCTGGCTGCTCCCGTATCCCATATATGGTATTTTAAGGGAATTCCCAGCCGTATGGGCCTGATTCTGGACATCCCCCCCAGAACGCTGGAGAAGGTGCTGTACTTTGCGTCCTATATCGTTCTGGACCCGGGATCCACCAGCCTGCAGTATAAGCAGGTCCTGTCCGAGAAGGAGTACAGGGAGGAAGTGGAGAAGTACGGTGGCACCGGCGGCTTCCGTGTGGGAATGGGCGCTGAGGCTATCCAGGAACTGCTGAAGGCCATTAATCTGGAAAAGGATTCCACAGACCTCAGAAGGGCTCTGGCGGATTCCACCGGACAGAAGCGCGCGAGAATCATCAAGAGGCTGGAGGTAGTGGAGGCGTTCCTTACCTCAGGCAACCGTCCTGAGTGGATGATTATGGATGTGATTCCTGTTATCCCTCCGGATATCCGTCCCATGGTACAGCTGAACGGCGGACGTTTCGCCACCTCTGATTTGAATGACTTATACAGAAGAATCATCAACAGGAACAACCGTCTGGCAAGACTGCTTGAGTTAGGCGCTCCTGATATCATTGTACGCAACGAGAAGCGTATGCTCCAGGAGGCAGTGGACGCCCTGATTGACAACGGACGCCGCGGCAGGCCGGTAACGGGCCCCAGCAACAGGGCCTTTAAGTCCCTTTCCGATATGTTAAAGGGTAAGCAGGGACGTTTCCGTCAGAACCTGCTGGGCAAGCGTGTGGACTATTCCGGACGTTCTGTTATCGTGGTTGGACCTGAACTTAAGATATACCAGTGCGGTCTTCCGAAGGAAATGGCCATTGAGCTGTTTAAGCCCTTTGTTATGAAGGAGCTGGTTTCCAACGGAACCGCCCACAATATAAAGAATGCCAAGAAGATGGTAGAGAGACTGCAGCCTGAGGTGTGGGATGTGCTGGAGGATGTTATCAAAGAGCACCCTGTTATGCTGAACCGCGCCCCTACCCTGCACAGACTGGGTATCCAGGCCTTTGAGCCTATTCTGGTAGAGGGCAAGGCCATCAAGCTCCATCCCCTGGTGTGTACGGCCTTCAACGCTGACTTTGACGGCGACCAGATGGCTGTCCATCTGCCCCTTTCCGTAGAGGCCCAGGCAGAGTGCCGTTTCCTGCTTCTGAGCCCTAACAACCTGTTAAAGCCTTCAGACGGCGGCCCTGTGGCTGTTCCTTCCCAGGATATGGTTCTTGGTATCTACTACCTGACCCAGGAGCGTCCGGGAGCAAAGGGCGAGGGCATGGTATTTAAGAGCGTCAACGAGGCGATTCTGGCATATGAGAACCAGGAGGCAACCCTTCATTCACGGGTTAAGGTGAGGGTCAGCAAGACCATGGCGGACGGCACTATGAAGACAGGGACCATTGATTCCACCATAGGCCGTTTCATTTTCAATGAAATCATTCCCCAGGATCTGGGATTTGTGGACAGAAGCATCCCGGAGAACGAGCTGAAGCTGGAAGTGGATTTCCACGTTGCCAAAAAGCAGTTAAAGCAGATTCTTGAGAAGGTCATCAATGTACACGGCGCAACCCAGACAGCCGTTACCCTGGATGACATCAAGGCCATTGGATATAAATATTCCACCAGGGCGGCCATGACCGTATCCATTTCCGATATGACCGTGCCTGAGAGCAAACCCAAGCTGATTGAGGAAGCACAGGCAACTGTGGACCGCATTGCGAAAAACTACCGCCGCGGACTCATCACCGAGGAAGAGCGTTACAAAGAGGTTATCGAGACATGGAAGACCACCGACGACCAGCTGACACATGACCTGCTGACCGGCCTGGATAAGTACAACAACATCTACATGATGGCTGACTCCGGAGCCCGTGGTTCTGATAAGCAGATTAAGCAGCTGGCAGGTATGCGAGGACTGATGGCGGATACCACCGGCCATACCATCGAGCTTCCTATCAAGTCCAACTTCCGTGAGGGACTGGACGTATTGGAGTACTTTATCTCGGCTCATGGAGCGCGTAAAGGTCTGTCCGATACGGCTCTGCGTACGGCCGACTCTGGTTACCTGACCAGACGTCTGGTAGACGTATCACAGGATTTGATTATCCGTGAGGTGGACTGCTGCGAGGGCAGGGATATCCCATACATGGAAATCAAGGCTTTCATGGATGAAAATGAAGTGATCGAGGACCTGGAAGAGAGAATCACAGGACGCTATATCGCTGAGACCATCACTGACCCGGATACGGGAGAGGTTGTAGTCAAGGCTAACCATATGTGTACACCGAAACGCGTCGCAGCTGTCATGAAGGTGCTGAATAAGACAGGGCGTAAGTCTGTGAAGATTCGTACCATCCTCAGCTGTAAGTCCCATATCGGTGTGTGCGCCAAGTGTTACGGCGCCAACATGGCCACAGGCCAGCCTGTACAGGTGGGTGAGGCTGTCGGTATCATTGCGGCACAGTCCATCGGTGAGCCTGGTACACAGCTTACCATGCGTACGTTCCATACGGGCGGCGTGGCCGGCGGCGATATCACACAGGGTCTTCCCCGTGTGGAGGAGCTTTTTGAGGCCCGTAAGCCAAAGGGCCTTGCCATCATCACCGAGTTCGGCGGCGTGGTGCAGATTAAGGATACAAAGAAGAAGCGCGAGATTACGGTAACCGACAATGAGACCGGCAATGCCAAGACCTATCTGATTCCTTACGGATCCAGAATCAAGGTACTGGACGGCCAGGTGCTGGAAGCCGGCGACGAGCTGACAGAAGGTAGCATCAACCCCCACGATATCCTGAAAATCAAGGGTGTCCGCGCGGTGCAGGACTACATGCTCCAGGAAGTACAGCGTGTATACCGCCTCCAGGGTGTGGAAATCAACGATAAGCATATTGAGATGATTGTTCACCAGATGCTCAAGAAAATCAAGATCGAGGAGAGCGGCGACAGCGATGTGCTGCCGGGCGTATCCATGGATATTCTGGATTACAATGAGATGAACGAGGCTCTGATTGCTGACGGCAAGAAGCCGGCAGAAGGCAGACAGGTCATGCTGGGTATCACCAAGGCATCCCTGGCAACGGATTCCTTCCTGTCAGCGGCATCCTTCCAGGAGACCACCAAGGTTCTGACCGAGGCAGCCATCAACGGCAAGGTTGACCACCTGATTGGCCTGAAGGAGAACGTAATCATCGGTAAGCCGATTCCGGCAGGTACCGGAATGAAGCGTTACCGCAAGGTGAAGCTGGATACAGACGATTTGATTTCAGACGAGATCATGCTGTCTGATGACGATGAACTGGTACTCTCCTCCGAGGACGAGAGCGGCAGCGGACTCACAGAGGACAATGTTGCCGAGGAAGTTCTGGGAATGGACGATATGGCGGATGTGGATGAGGAAGACGACGCTGTAGAGGAAGAATAGGCAGAGACCTCATATGAATCATGCTCCGGGAAGGAACAACGTATGTTTCTTCCCGGAGTTTTTTGTGGGTGTTCATGAGACGGTATGATTGCAAAAAAGGCACTTGAAAAAATCAAGTGCCTCATGTATAATCAGAATAGAAAGGTAATCAGATACAGAATCTGATGCCCTCAGTTGAATATTAATACATGGAAATAGCATCCAACTTGTTCAGGGCGGGATGCTATTTCTTATTATGTCTATCGTCTATGTACGATAACGCCGCGAAGATAACAAGAAGCAAGGTCAAGACTTCCAGTGTATTCATGGGCATCACCCTACTTTGCAAACTAGAGGGCAGCATAATGATTGAGCATCCTTTTTCTTTCTATTTCTGGTATACAATCAAATAGTATATATTGATAAGGCCAGGGCTTCGCGCCCCGGCCTTTTTCTTATTGTAGATGCTGCTTCAGTGCCTTTATAACATCCATGACAAAGATGCATTCCTTTTCTGTCAATTTATTCAATGTCTCACTTAATTCATCCATAAATTCAGCGGGTTTCTCCTGAACGCGGCAGGTATTCCGCTTTCTGCCCACCAGGTCATCCAGGGAAATGTTGAGGGCATCGGCAATCAGGATGGCATTGCCGATGGTAGGACTTTTTCTGCCGTTTATATATTCGGACATGAGAGAGGTCTGTATACCTGTCATGCGGCACAAATCTGCCTGCTTTATATTTTTTTCTAATAATAACAGCTTTAAATTCTCGTTGAATCCCATGTTCATACCTCCAGAAAGATATTAACATTTGTGAGTGAAAGCGTCAATCTTTTATTGACAAACTAACTAAAGCGAGTATAATAATAGTAAATAACTCACAATAGTTAGTATAAGGGGGAGGAATCAGAAAATGATATATCTGAATATCCACTATGAAATGAGGCGTCATGGTCTGAACGGCCAACAGCTGGCTGCTGCCATGGGGCTTCCTCTGAGGGATGTCATTTTAAAGCTGTACGGAAAAACGGAATTTTCCCTTCATGAAATTGAACAGCTGGCTGATTTGTTTGGCTGTTCTCTGGACTATCTGGTGGGACACCCTGTGGTGACGCGGACCCTTTCGCCGGAGAAGGGGATGGACAGCATCATGAGGGGGTTAATGCCGGAGAACCTGATGTGGTTTAACAGTGTTACATAGCTGAACCAATAAATCTACCTAAAGGAGGAGTAGCAAACATGAAGTACGATTTTATTACAGCGCCCAATCGGAGGGACAGCGGTTCATCCAAGTGGGAGGGGATGAAGGGGCTGAACCCCAATGTGCCGGAGGGTGTGGTGCCCCTGTCTGTGGCGGACATGGAACTTAAGAATCCACCGGAAATAGTGGAGGGTCTTAAGGAATATCTGGACCAGGCGGTGTTGGGGTATCCGTGCGGTACGGAAAACTTTTATGAGGCTGTTGAATCCTGGACCAGGAGGCGCTATGGATGGGAGACAAAGCGGGAGTGGCTTATCACCACGCCGGGAATCGTAAATGCCTTTCACCAGGCCGTACTGGCCTATACGGAGCCGGGTGACGGGGTTATCCTGTTGACACCTGTCTATTACCCATTTTCCTTTGCGGTCCAAAGAAATGACCGGAAGGAAGTGAGATGCCCTCTGGTCAACAGGAACGGCAGATATGAGATTGATTATGAGCTTCTGGAAGAAATGGCAAAAAAGCCGGAGAATAAGCTGATTATATTTTGCAGCCCCCACAATCCGGTGGGCAGGGTGTGGACCAGAGCCGAGCTGGAACGGGTGGGGCGCATCTGCATTGACAATGATGTGTTCATAGTCAGCGATGAGATTCATTGTGATTTAATCATGCCGGGATACGAGCATACGGTTATGGCGGGTATTTCCGGCGAGCTGGAGGCACATACCATGACATGTATTGTACCCAGTAAGACCTTTAACCTGGCGGGTATGCAGTCCAGCTGCATTTTTATACCGGACGAGGAAAAGCGCAGCATCTATATGACACAGCTGCTGCATACGGCGCAGAGCAACCGTCTGAACGTGCTGGGCTATAAGAGTACTGAGCTGGCCTACACCAGATGCGATGGATGGCTTGAGGAGTGTATACAGCTTCTCGTTTGCAACAGGAAGGCTGTGGAGGATTTTATAGAGGAGGAACTTCCGCAGATTAAGGTAACGCCTTTGGAAGGGACCTATCTCATGTGGCTGGACTGCAGGGCACTGGGAATTGATTATAAAGAACTGGAGCGGATTAATGTGGAGGAGGCTTATTTCTTCACGGATGAGGGTTACATATTCGGCCCTGAGGGAGAAGGGTTTGAGCGTATCAACATTGCCTGCCCTACCGAGGTGCTGACGGATGCCTTAAAGCGTATGGCGGCAGCCTATAAAAAGCACATGAAGATTTAGGAGGGATTATGGCGCGGTTACATCAAGGGAACAGGATGCCGGATTTTCAATTCTGTACGCCGTATGAGGAGGAAGGCTCCGCCAGAGAGCTGGTGGAGAGAGGCGCTTATAAAAGGTTTGCCTTCATTTTCCTGCGCTACTACGGGTGTACCTTATGCCAGTACGACATGCACCGGTATGCAGAACAGTATAGTGAGATTACGGCCAAAGGAGGCGGCTTCTGCGTGGTGCTTCAATCCCATCCGGAGACAATACGGCGGGAGCTGGGTGAGAATACGCTGCCGTATACCGTGATTTGTGATCCGGAGCGCAGGCTGTATGAGGCTCTGGAGATACAGCCTGCTGCGGACAGCAGCCAGCTTATGGGCGGGGATACCCGGGCAAAGGTGCAGGAGGCCAGAAAATGGTTTACTCATAAGGAGTATGAAGGGGAGGAGCTTCAGATGCCTGCGGTATTTGTGGTGGACCGGGAATTGCTCCTGACGTATGTGAGATATGGGGAAAACGCCGGGGACGTACCGGGGCCGGAGGAGTTAAAGAGACTTCTGGAGACGGGGTAAGGAAAATGTATTTGGGAGGGAAATATGGCTGAGAGACAAGAGAGCAGACTGAAACGAAATTTAACCTTTTGGAACCTGATGGGAGTGGCAATCGGACAGATTATAGGAGCAGGTATCATGACCATGACCGGAACTGCAATCGGCATGACGGGTACGGGAGTTGCCCTGGCCTTTATGATATCCCCGGTGCTGACACTGATAACCGACTTCCCCCAGGGGATACTGAGCAGTTGTGCGCCTGCCGTGGGCGGGCCTTATAAGTACGTGTCCAGGCTTCTGGACAAGCGGTTCGGATTTTTGTATATTGTATTATTTATTATATCCAGCAGCACATTGTCGCTGTACGCGCTGTCCTTTGCATCCTATTTTGTAAGCCTTTTTACCGGGATGAGCCAGATTTTCATAGCAGCTGTTATACTGACCGTTCTGTTTGTGGTCAATATCATCGGGACAAAGCAGGCGGCAGTGGTGAATACCATTATCTGCGCGGTCATGACAGGCGCGATCCTGGCCTTTGCGGCCTTTGGTCTGCCCAAGGCGGATTTTCCGTACATATTCCAGACCGGGCATCTCTTTTACAAGGGGGTTCCGAATTTTATGGCGGCCCTGGCGCTTTTAAGCTTTGCCACAGGCGGTGCTTCCGTCATCTGCCAGCTGGGCGGAGAGGCCCGGAATCCGGGCAGGGATATTCCTCTTGTCATGATTATCTCCACGGTTCTGGTGGGCATCATGTATGTTCTGGTGGCCCTGGTGGCCGTAGGGGTATTTCCCATTGACAAGGTGGCGGACCAGAACCTGACCATCGTGGCCTTTGAGGTGCTTCCAAGGCCGGTGTATTACGTGTTTGTGATTGGGGCGGCGCTGGGAGCCACATCGTCCACGCTGAACGCCCAGCTCTCCTGGGTGACAAAGCCCCTGATGTGGCCTGTGAGGACGGACTTCTGCCCCGGTCTCTGGCAACTGTCACGGAACGCGGTGTGGTGTGGAAGATATTGACGGTTTTCTATGTGCTGGGCATGGGGCCAATACTGACTGGATTTGATCTGGGATTTATCTCCAAACTGAGCACTTCGGTGTCTCTGCTGCAAAAGGTCCTGGTGCTGGCATCCCTGTGGTTCCTGGCTTCCAGGTACCCCCAGTGTACAGGCAGGACAAAGCTTAAGATTCCCGTTTCACTGTACAGGCCCTGGTCGGTATTGGGAGCCGTCACGGCAGTGGTGCTGGCTTCCTCCCTGCTGGCGTCCATGCCAAGGCAGTCTGTCATCCTGCTGTTGGGCCTGCTGGCCGTATCATGGGTTTATGCCTGCAACGGCCTGAAAAATAAGGAGATTCCCCAGGATCTGGATGTGGACTACATAGGGAACAGTCAAAAGAAAGAAGAACCTGAAAAATAAGTAGCAGTCAAGGCAGCTGCCATGGTAGGATTATATCATGGCAGCTGTAATAATGTGCATGGGAGAAGAGAGAAATGAACATATTAATAATGAAGCTCTGTTTGGTGTTTGTTGTAATCATTGCCATCCTCTGGATGAAGCGGCCTTTGTTCTGGGCCATCTCAGGCGGTCTGGCGGCGGCCCTGGTTTTGTACGGAATCCGTGTGCCGGACGCCCTTTCCATCATGGGAAGATCTGCGGTCAGCAAGGATACGGTCACCGTGGTCCTAAGTTTTTATTTTATCACCTTCCTCCAGCGCATGCTGGAACGCAGGAATCGCTTAAAGCAGGCGGAACAGTCCTTGAACTGGCTGTTTAACAACCGCAGGGTAAATGCGTCCGCAGCACCTGCAGTCATCGGCCTTCTCCCTTCGGCAGGGGCCATGACTATATGCGCGGAGATTGTCAGATCCTCATGCCGGGATTACCTGAGCAATGAGGACATGACCTGTGTCACCAGCTTTTACCGCCATATACCGGAGAGCTTTCTGCCCACCTATTCCTCCATAT
>JAJQEA010000309.1:0-6428 GCA_021201905.1 Clostridia bacterium | reverse complement strand
GGAATTCGTTCTCGCCATGCTGCCGCTGGTGGCCGCCCTGTTTTGCATCGGGCACATTTTCTATCTCAGAAAGGTGCCCAGGTCTACGGGGCAGAAAGCGGAGGAGGGCAGGAAAAAGGCGGCAGTCATGCTGTTTAAGAGTCTCTGGTCCATCCTGTTGATTGTGGTGCTGATTATTGCCTTTGACATACCGGTCTATGTGGCCACACCCATGGCTGCCGTTCTCAATATGTTTGTGGATCGTTTGAAGCTGTGGGAGATAAGGCCCATGTTCAGGACTGCATTTGAGCCGGTCATCATCTTTAATACCATATTAATTATGATGTTTAAGGATATTATTACCCATACGGGGGTTATCCACGAACTGCCTGTGTTTTTCGGAGGTCTGCCCATTCCCCTTCCCATGGTATTTGCATTGATATTTTTCTTTGGAACCATCATCAGCGGTTCCAATGCCATCATACCGCTGTGCATGCCCATGGCCATGGCTGCCATGCCGGGCGCGGGCGTTCCCCTGCTGGTGCTGCTCATGAGCTCCGCCTACGCGGCCATGCAGGTATCCCCCACCCATGTGTGCCTTTTCATTGCCGCGGAATGCTTTCAGGTGGATATGGGCGCCCTGGTAAGAAGAAACATCCCCATGATTCTGGTGTTTTTCGCAGTCACGCTTGCATATACGGCTCTTTTGGGCGTGTTTTAGGGTCGTTGGTGCCGGAAATTGCGAAAAAATAAAGAAATTCCTTGACAGAATTTTTTTGCATGTATATAATAATATGGCGTGCTGAAACACGTAATGTTTTCGTGCGCAAAAAGCTGATATACAGCAACCGCAGACAATATCACAGGAGGTGAAAAGAATGCCAACAATTAACCAGTTAGTGAGAAAGGGAAGACAGACCAGCGAGAAGAAGTCTACTGCACCCGCTCTGCAGAAGGGATACAACTCCTTGCAGAAGAGGGCAACGGACATCTCCGCACCACAGAAGCGTGGCGTGTGTACCGCTGTCAAGATAGCTACCCCTAAGAAGCCTAACTCAGCACTCAGAAAGATTGCCAGAGTACGTCTTTCCAATGGCATCGAAGTTACAAGCTACATTCCAGGAGAAGGCCACAACCTTCAGGAGCATAGTGTTGTACTGATCCGTGGAGGAAGAGTAAAGGATCTTCCAGGTACCAGATATCATATCGTAAGAGGTACACTGGATACAGCAGGTGTTGCAAACAGAAGGCAGGCCCGTTCCAAATACGGCGCTAAGAGGCCAAAAGAGAAAAAATAATTTAGTTAGACCGCGAATTTGATTTGTAGGAATTGTGCCGGAATGATGATATTGACCTGTAGGTTGCAGGATTATATATTGTAGTACCGTGCATGAACGTATTATAGTTTGGTGAGGTTCGGAAGGAAGCACCATGCTCAGTGTCGCGCTGAAAGACGCGCTCGCTTCGCAGGTGCGCTTAATCCCTAAGTTCGTGAAAGACCTCACTAAGGGATTAATGCGAGTACCTATGATCTAATGAAACGCTGTAAGGGATCTGCAGCGCAGGTCTTTACAGTTCTATTAAGGAGGGAAGTAACGTGCCACGTAAAGGACATACTCAGAAAAGAGACGTTCTGGCAGACCCAATCTACAATAACAAGGTTGTTACCAAGCTGATTAACAACATTATGTTAGATGGTAAGAAGGGTGTTGCGCAGAAAATTGTATACGGCGCTTTTGACCGTGTTGCAGAGACAACCGGCAAGGACGCTATGGAAGTTTTTGAAGAAGCAATGAACAACATCATGCCTGTTCTGGAAGTTAAGGCAAAGCGTATCGGTGGAGCTACCTATCAGGTACCTATCGAGGTTAGACCTGAGAGGAGACAGACACTGGCTCTTCGCTGGATTACCCTCTACTCCCGCAAGAGAGGCGAGAAGACCCAGAAGGACAGACTGGCAAATGAAATCATGGATGCTGCCAACAACACAGGTGCATCTGTAAAGAAGAAAGAAGACATGCACAAGATGGCAGAGGCAAACAAGGCATTTTCACATTTCCGTTTCTAATCTCTGGAATGTGTTTAACCTGTTTGATTATTTAAGGAGGAAAATCCCTTGGCTGGAAGAGAATATCCATTGGAGAGAACCAGGAATATCGGAATCATGGCCCATATCGATGCTGGTAAGACCACAACGACTGAGCGTATTCTGTATTACACTGGTGTAAACTATAAAATTGGCGATACCCATGAGGGTACTGCTACCATGGACTGGATGGCTCAGGAGCAGGAGAGAGGTATCACCATTACTTCCGCTGCAACCACTTGTCACTGGACCCTGCAGGAAAACTGCAAGCCGAAGCCAGGTGCATTAGAGCATCGTATCAACATCATTGATACTCCAGGACACGTTGACTTCACTGTTGAGGTTGAGCGTTCCCTGCGTGTACTGGACGGCGCTGTAGGCGTGTTCTGCGCAAAGGGCGGTGTAGAGCCACAGTCTGAGAACGTTTGGCGTCAGGCAGACACCTACAACGTACCTCGTATGGCCTTCATCAACAAGATGGACATTCTGGGTGCGAATTTCTACGGCGCAGTAGATCAGATTAAGACCAGACTTGGCAAGAATGCAATCTGCATTCAGCTGCCAATCGGCAAGGAAGATGATTTCAAAGGAATCATTGACCTGTTTGAAATGAAAGCCTACATCTATAATGATGATAAGGGCGACGATATATCCATCATTGATATCCCTGAGGATATGCAGGACGATGCCGAGTTATACCGTTCCGAGTTAGTAGAGAAAATCTGCGAGCTGGATGACGATTTAATGATGACATACCTGGAGGGTGAGGAGCCCAGCAATGATGACCTTAAGAAAGCCTTAAGGAAAGCTACCTGCGAGTGTGCCGCTATTCCGGTATGCTGCGGTACTGCTTACAGAAATAAGGGCGTTCAGAAGTTACTGGATGCGGTTATTGAATTTATGCCTTCACCGTTAGATATCCCTTCTATTAAGGGTACTGACCTGGACGGCAACGAGGTTGAGCGTCATTCCTCTGATGATGAGCCGTTCGCAGCTCTTGCATTCAAAATCATGACCGACCCATTTGTTGGTAAGCTTGCATTCTTCCGCGTGTATTCAGGAAGCCTGAACTCCGGTTCTTACGTACTGAACGCAACCAAGGGCAAGAAGGAGCGTGTTGGACGTATCCTTCAGATGCATGCCAACAAGAGAAACGAGCTGGATAAGGTTTACTCCGGTGATATCGCTGCAGCTGTCGGCTTCAAGACAACATCCACCGGCGATACCATCTGTGATGAGAAGAATCCGGTTATCCTGGAGTCCATGGAATTCCCAGAGCCGGTTATCGATATCGCTATCGAGCCTAAGACCAAAGCAAGCCAGGATAAGATGGGCGACGCGCTGGTTAAGCTGGCTGAGGAGGATCCGACCTTCCGCGTACGTACCGATGAAGAGACTGGCCAGACCATTATCTCCGGTATGGGCGAGCTCCATCTGGACATCATTGTTGACCGTCTGCTCCGTGAGTTCAACGTTGAGGCAAACGTAGGCGCGCCTCAGGTTGCTTACAAGGAGACATTTACAAAGGCTGTTGACGTTGACAGCAAGTATGCGAAGCAGTCCGGCGGACGTGGACAGTACGGTCACTGTAAGGTTCACTTCACACCAATGGAAGCAAACGCAGAAGAGACCTTCAAGTTCACTTCTTCCGTTGTGGGCGGTGCTATTCCCAAGGAATACATCCCTGCTGTCGGAGAAGGTATCGAGGAAGCATGCAAGACCGGTATCCTTGGAGGATTCCCAGTGCTGGGCGTTCACGCTGATGTATACGACGGTTCTTACCATGAGGTTGACTCCTCTGAAATGGCATTCCGCATTGCCGGTTCCATGGCATTCAAGGAAGCTATGCACAAGGGCAACCCAATCCTGCTTGAGCCTATCATGAAGGTTGAAGTAACCATGCCGGAGGACTACATGGGTGATGTTATCGGTGATATCAACTCACGCCGTGGACGTATCGAGGGCATGGAAGACATCGGCGGCGGCAAGATGGTTCGCGCATACGTTCCGCTGTCAGAAATGTTCGGATATTCTACGGATCTTCGTTCCAGAACACAGGGACGCGGAAACTATTCCATGTTCTTTGACAAGTATGAACCAGTTCCGAAGAATGTACAGGAAAAAGTACTTTCCGACCATAAGAAATAAGATAGATTCTTGATAAAAGGCTTGTAAACTAAAGGAAAATAGAATATAATAGTTGATAGCCTGACATTAACTATAATAGCCCACTATACAGGGCGCAAATTAAGGAGGACGTTATAAAATGGCTAAAGCTAAGTTTGAAAGAAACAAACCTCATTGTAACATTGGTACCATCGGACACGTTGACCATGGTAAAACAACTTTAACCGCAGCAATCACAAAGACTCTTCATGAGAGATTAGGTACCGGCGAGGCTGTTGCTTTCGAGAATATCGATAAGGCTCCAGAAGAGAGAGAGCGTGGAATCACTATCTCTACTGCACACGTTGAGTATGAGACAGAGAACAGACACTACGCACACGTTGATTGCCCAGGACATGCTGACTACGTTAAGAACATGATCACTGGTGCTGCTCAGATGGACGGCGCTATCCTGGTTGTAGCTGCTACCGATGGTGTTATGGCTCAGACAAGAGAGCACATCCTGCTGTCCCGTCAGGTAGGCGTTCCTTATATCGTTGTATTTATGAATAAGTGCGACATGGTTGATGACCCAGAGCTGCTTGAATTAGTAGAGATGGAAATCAGAGACCTGCTGAATGAATATGAGTTCCCAGGCGATGACACTCCTGTAGTTCAGGGTTCTGCTCTGAAGGCTCTGGAAGATCCTAAGAGCGAGTGGGGCGACAAGATTCTTGAGCTCATGAAGGCTGTTGACGAGTGGGTACCAGACCCAGTTCGTGAGACAGACAAGCCATTCCTGATGCCTGTAGAGGACGTATTTACCATTACCGGCCGTGGTACTGTTGCTACCGGTAGAGTAGAGCGTGGTACTCTGCACCTGAATGACGAAGTTGAAATCATCGGTATCCATGAGGATGTTCGCAAGAGCGTTGTTACTGGTATCGAGATGTTCCGTAAGCTGCTTGACGAGGCTCAGGCCGGCGACAACATCGGCGCTCTGCTGCGTGGCGTTCAGAGAACTGAAATCGAAAGAGGACAGTGCCTGTGTAAGCCAGGTTCCGTTAAGTGCCACAACAAGCTCACCGCTCAGGTTTACGTTCTGACAAAGGACGAGGGCGGCCGTCATACTCCTTTCTTCAACAACTACCGTCCACAGTTCTACTTCAGAACAACCGACGTTACTGGTGTTTGCGATCTGCCAGAGGGTGTTGAGATGTGTATGCCTGGCGATAACGTCGACATGGACGTGGAGCTGATCACCCCCGTAGCTATGGAGCAGGGTCTTCGTTTCGCTATCCGTGAAGGCGGAAGAACCGTTGGTTCTGGTAGAGTTGTAAGCATCGTTGAATAATTTCGGCAGCTTATGCGCTAAAAGTATAAATTAATATATCTGAATTGATATTGTGCCCAAACAGTAAAATCCCCCCGGAAGCTTATCTTCCGGGGGTTTTTGTGTTATCTCTTTGGGGTAATGGGAATGAACTTTATCCGCAGCACATGTCTGTGTCCCGCGTATAGGCTCCCTTTGACGTGTCAAAGCCATAGAAGTCAGCGAATGACAGCCTGAAAATACTGCGGTCCGCAGCGGGAAGCTTTATCTGGTTTTTAATCAGATACTGGTAAATGCCGCTGCCCGATATGTTTCCCACCATCAGTATGCTTTTTAATATGCCGTCCTCCACCAGGGCTTTTCTGTAGTTTTTGCTGTCCTCCTCTGTTATGACCAGCGTGCCGCTGTCCAGGCGGTTGATGTCCCCGATGCAGAGCGCCGGCAGACCGAAGAAGTTCATGGTGTTCTTCATGGCGTATGTGTCCTCATAGGGGGTTGGGATGCCACACATGTTTTTGGCAGCGGTGACGCCCTGCTTCATGGCGTTGGGCCAGATGCCGGACAGGCCGCATACGTCCCCGGCCCCATAGACTCCGGGAACAGAGGTGGACAGATATTGGTCCACGGTGACAGCCCTGCCTGTCTCTACGCCGCAGTGCTCCAGAAAACGGATTTCCGGGCGGACGCCTGCCGCCGCTATGATGAAGTCACAGGCCAGTTCTTCGCCGTCCTCCAGAATCAGGGCGCTCACGTTGCCCTGGGAATCCAGACGGGTCCGGGATGCCCTGGCTGCCAGCCGGAAGCTGCATCCGTGGTTTTCAAAGAGTCTCTGGTACTCAGACGCGGCTTTTGCATCTAACTGGAGGGGGAGGATGCGGTCAGCCATCTCCACGATGACCGGAGAGATTCCACGCTCCATAAGGG
>JAJQEA010000407.1 GCA_021201905.1 Clostridia bacterium | reverse complement strand
AGACCCAGGCCAAACAAAATATAGGATACCTGGCTGACGGTTGAATATGCCAGGCGCTTCTTTAAGACCGGTTCCATGTAAGCCAGCATGGAACCCATAAACACCGTTGACAGGGATAAAAACATCCACACGTCCTGGACCCAGGTTCCCCTAAGCCGCTGCGTCCCCACGATAAAATACGTCACCCGCAGTATGGCCAGCACCCCTGCCTTGGTAATCAGGCCCGACAGCACGGCGCTGGCCGGCGCCAGCGCCACGGGATGGGCAGTGGGCAGCCAGCCGTGCATGGGAAACATGCCTGCTTTTGTGCCAAAACCAAGGAGGACACAGCAGACCGAAACCAAAAGCATTCCCTCATTCCCAGCCAGAGAGTCCTTAAATGCTACACCACCCGGAGTAAATGTAAGCGTAACAGCTGTTCCCGCCAGAAAGAAGATGCCGAACAGGGCCAGGAACGCGCCGGCAATGGAATAAAACAGATACTTAAGCCCTGCCATCACAGCCTCCCTTGTCATCTCATGAAGTACCAGGGGCAGGGAGGTCAGCGTCATCATTTCAAAAAACACGTATAAGGTCACAAGGTTCGCAGAAAAATCCAGCCCTATGAGGACCCCCAGCACAATCAGGTAAAAGCCGAAAAACCGGAACTCATCCTTCTCATGGGCCATGTAGGAGACAGAGTATATACCGGCCAGCAGCCAGACCACACAGGTGAGCGCAGCAAAAAGCCTGTTGACCCCGTCCACGGATAATCCTATGGTGATGGAGCTTGTAAGGCGCCATACAGCCAGCTCTCCTCCCTCGTACAGGGCCAGGAACGTAAGGATACATCCTGCGGCCAGGGTACCGGTCACAATCCCCGTGAGCATCCTGCGGTTTTGCCTCAGTCCCTTCACGGACAATACCAACACTCCCATCACCATGGGAACCAGTACCGGCAGCAATAATTTTATATTTCCTTCCATATAGGCTGTCTCCTTTTAATCAAACATGGCAAGTCCGTTCTGGATGGCCTGGACCACTGGCTGGGATTTAAGTCCCAGCGCCAGGTTAAGCAGTATGAAGCATAAAACAGCTGCCCTCAGCTTCCAGGAGCTTCCCGCCCTCTGGTCACCGCCCTGTCCTCTGGAATATAAGGTGATAACCAGACGCAGGAAATAAACCGCGTTCAGCGTGGTGCTCACAGCCAGGGCAATTAAGGTGGGAATCATCTTGTGGGGACTCTGCAGGGCTGATGTGGCAAACAGCAGCTTGGAAATAAAGCCTGCCAGCATGGGAAATCCCACCATAGACAGGGAACCCACGGCAAATCCGATTCCGGCCAGAGGCGCCCTGTATCCGGCCCCCCTCAGACTTCTGTAGTCCTTCCTGCCCCCAGATACCTCATACAGACCCACAGCGCTGATAAACAGCAATGCCTTGGTGGCAGAGTGGGTAAACATGTGAAATACGGCGGCTACCATTCCTGCCTGGGTGCCCAGGCCGATTCCCATGTAAATATAGCCAATCTGCACCACCGAGGAATAGGCAATCATCCTCCTGGTATCTGTCTCCATAATGGCATGGACAGACCCCATTATCATTCCCGCCAGCCCGAATACATAGAGTACATTCACAATCTGACTGGCAATCACATTTTCCCGTCCAAGGACCCGGTAAAAAATCTTGATCAGCAGGAATATGTACCCCTTGGAAACCAGCCCGGACAGGATAGCGCTGGCAGTGGGCGTCGCATACCCGTATGTATCCGGAATCCAGTAGTGGAACGGATACAGGCCGCTTTTGATGGCCAGTCCCACGCTGATGACAGCCAGTATGACCAGCATGGGAATCCCGTAGCTTCCCGCCGCCTCAATCATTCCCACGGCCGTTTTTGCAGGACTCATGAGAAGATGGCCCGTGACGTCATAGAGCAGGCTTAGACCGATGAGGAACAATCCGGATCCCAGCTGGCTCATAATCATATATCGGATAGCCGCAGACAGGCTTCTTCCCTTCTGCCGTATCATAATGAGGCCGCATCCCGCTATGGTGTTGATTTCCACAAATACATAGGCCGTAAATAAGTCATTGGTATAAATAAGGGCCAGCAGAGAACTGAGCATCAAATCAACCATGATAAAAACAGGTTCAGCTTTGTCCCCTCCACATCCTCATAGGTGTGGTCCAATCCACCCACAACAGACAGCAGCATCACGATGCCGAACATCATGGCCGTAAGCCCCTCCAGCACCCCTGCCCTGATTTCATTTCCCCAGGGCGCCGGAAAATGTCCCATCATATAGGTGTAGCTTTCTCCCGTCCCCATGCAGAATACCATCACAGCCCCGGACATCACCGTGACCGTGAGAATCGCCGCGATGCTTAAATCTCTGGCCCGCTTTCCCGGCAATGCCAGAGACAGGATTCCGGAAAACATGGCTATGATGATGGAAAAAAACGGGAAGTTCTGCACAAGGCTCATGTTTTCTCCTCCTGTTTTGCGCATATGAGGATTTCGTCCAGATCCAGCGACCCATACCGTTCATACAGCCGTATGGTCAGAGCCAGCATCAGCGCCGTGGTGCTGACCGAGACCACGATACCGGTAAGCACCAGACCGCTGGGCACCGGATTGATATAAGCCTCCGGATTGGTGATCCCATCCACTGCAATAGGGACCATCCGCCCTTTTATATATCCCTTGGCAGCCAGAAACAGATAGACCGCCGTGTCCATGATATTCATTCCCATGATTTTCTTAATCAGGTTACGGTGAAGCAGCAGCATGGTAAATCCCACACCAAACAGGATGACCGAAACCGTCTCCTCCATATTGAGCAGCAGATGACCTGCCATCCTACATTCCTCCTTTCCGGAACAATGTATAAAATGTATACATGGTGCAGGCCACCACCAAACCCACGCAGATATTCAGAGGCAGGATAAGGCCGCTGCTGAGGATTGCCCCCGGAGTGCCCAGAGGAATGCCGCTGGCCATGTGGTTGGCCCCGGTAAAGAAGGAATAGCTCTTTGCCAGGCAATAAAAGGTGAGTGCTGCCAGGGTGATCCTGCGGTATATTTTTTCCGTAAAAAAAACGTCCTGTTTGCTTGAAGCCAAATGCATTGAGATAAAGAATCAGCCCCGATCCCAGGACAGCTCCCCCTGAAAAGCCTCCTCCCGGCGACAGATGGCCGTTCACAATAATGTATATCCCGAATATCATGATGAAGGGCACCAGAACGCATGCACATTTCTGCAAAATGATATCGTTCTTCGGCTCAAACAGCCGGTCATTGGCCTCCTCCAGACGTTTCCTTGTCTCCTTGTCCCGGTTTGCCCCATCAATCCTCAAAAGGGCAAACACACAGCAGGAGGCTATAAACAGCACACAGGACTCGCCAAATGTATCAAACGCCCTGTAATCCAGAATCATGCCCGTCACCATATTCACTGCCCCTGTCTCCTTGAGTCCTTGTGTAATATAGCGGGCCGAAACCTCATTGTTGTCCGGATTGCCCGCGTTTCCAAACACGGGAAGATAGGCAATGGTCCACAGCAGGACAAATATGATGCTGAAGCACAGCAATACCGACATGATCTGGTAAAACCTGCGAAAGCCGCGGATTCCCCTTTCCTGGCGAAGTTTCCTGGCGGCTTCTGACGCAGCCTGCTCCTCTTGGGTCTTTTGCCTGTTCTGTCCCATATAATCCTCTGTGGCCAGAAAAGAATCCTGGTCAGGAGCCTGGATCTCCATTCCATGGGAGAGGAGGTCTGTCTCGCCGTCCACCCATTTTCTGAACTTCAGCCACCGGCTTTTTTCATAATTATCCTTTCTCCTGCTCATCCCGTTCCTCCCTGCGGATTGCCTTAATCTTCTTCAAGGTTATGAAAAACAGAATACTCGTAACACCCGCACCCACTGCGGCCTCTGTAATAGCCAAATCCGGCGACTGGAGCAGAATCCATATCACACACATAATCAGGCTGTACGACATGAAAATGATAATGGAGGTCAGAAGGTCCCTGGCAAACGCCACGGATACTGCACACACGATCAGGCATACCAGCAAAATGGTTTCAAATATCCTCATGCTTCACCTCCGTTTTCCCGCGTACTCTCCGGGTTAGATTTATCAATTACCAATATTTCCCCCAAATCTTCGTCCGTCATGGCTTCCAGCCTGCTAATCATATGCCCGGATACAGGCCCCGCTGTCCAGAAAAACAGGATCACCAGAAACAGCTTCAGGGAATCCATGGAAATGCCCCTCATGAGAATCAGTCCGATAAACACAAAGAGGATTCCCAGCGTATCCCCCATTGCCGCGGCATGCATCCTGTTCAGGGCCTTCCTGAAACGGTTGACACCGAATACCGACAGCGCCATAAATATAAGGCCGGTCATCAGAAATAGGGCGGATACCGCTAATTTAATCCACTGCAGCGTCATATATCTTCCTCCTCCTCTTTAGACAGCCTGTCCTCCGGTATTTCAGGCTGATGCCTCAGATTGTCGTCAATGGCGCCCAGGTCCGCTTTCATTTTCTTGTGCTGGAGATAAACGCCGGTATAAACCTTGCACAAAACCACCACCCCCAGGAAACTGAGCATGGCATAAATCAGACAGACATCCACCAGGTAATTCTCATCCAGATACAATGAAAGGATTGCTATTATCATGATAATCATGGTGCCTGTCATGTTGACAGCAATAATCCGGTCCGATATACCCGGCCCCAAAACAGAGCGGACCATGCTGACAATGATTAACAGGGCCAGCACAATGACAGCCCCAGTCAGAAGAACATCATACGCCTGCCCGATTACATCCATCTTTCTTCCTCCGCCTCCATTTCCTCCAGCAGTTCCACAAAAACAGACTCTTCCATTCCTTCCGCCAGCTCCCGGTCCAGACAGTGGACGCAGAACCGGCTGCCTTCCACGGACACGGTTATGGTTCCAGGCGTCAGGGTAATGGAATTGGCTAGCAGGACCTTGGCCAGTCCTGTCCTGAGTCCTGTCTCAAAATACACAAAGGCCGGTTCCGGCTGCAGCTCTGGTGACAGAATGATTTTCAGTACACACACATTGGCCCTGACAATCTCCTTGACCAGTACCCAGAAATATCTGACCAGCAGGGGAATCAGCCTGAAAAGCAGCACCTCTTTCCTCAAGCTGTATTCCATAAACCTGCACATAAAACAAAAAAGTGTGGCTGAAATTACAACGCCAAATACGCAGATTTCTGCTGTCACCTTGCCGTTTAAAATCAACCACACTGAAAAAAACAGAAGAAACATAGGCTTATCCCCCTTTGCCTGGTCCTCTTCCACCAATTACAGAATATTATACTGCTGTTTCCTGTTAAATACAAGAATATATGGCCACAGCGCCGCATACCGCCACATGAGGCTGCCATATTCTGCCACATGAAGCTGCCGTATGCCGTTGTGCACATCAAGTTCCGGCATCCATTAGAGATAGCTTTCAGCTCCCACTTTTGCTATACTCAGTTATATCAGCACCTCCCTTTATCCCCTACTATTAGACCCGCGTTTTTCCCCATCTAATCCTTCGACATTTAGCGACAAAATTTATCGATTTTTGTCGTCTTGTCTCACTTGATAAAACCCCCATCCCCGGTTTAACTTTACAGGAGTCAAATGATATCGGGAGGAAACATCATGAAATACGAAAGAGAAACCTGTAACCTGCTCCGGCGCCTCGGCGTCAACAACTCCTACGTGGGGTTCCGTTACACCTGTTATGGCGTCATCCGTGCCATTGCTAACCCGGAACTGCTGGTCTACATATCCAAAGGGCTTTATGTGGAAATATCCGCGGAATACCACACGTCCATTGGATGTGTGGAGCGCAACATCCGCACCATTATCAGCACCATATGGCAGCATGGAGACCGGAATCTCCTGAATCAGGTCTTCGGCTTCGAGTTGGAACAGAAACCGCGAAACGGCGCCTTCATAGATGCGCTCTCTCATTATGTTGTAGAACACTATTATGACTGATTTTACCAAATCATAAAAGGAATGAGAGGACAGGCCCGGTGACCATCGGGTCTGTTTGCTGCGCTCATATCACCTACCTGCAGCTTCCCACCTATGGTGTTTGTTTTGGGAACAAAAAAGCCCTGCAAATACAGGACTCTTACGTATGCGGCTAACAGGACTCGAACCTGTACGGTTTCCCAATGGGACCTAAACCCATCGTGTCTGCCAATTCCACCACAGCCGCAAATATAAAAAATGCGGGTGGCCGGACTTGAACCGGCACGGTATCGCTACCGAGGGATTTTAAGTCCCTTGTGTCTGCCTATTCC
>JAJQEA010000227.1 GCA_021201905.1 Clostridia bacterium | reverse complement strand
GTTATAATTAATATAGAAATATATGTATTGGATTATATTATACCCCAGCCTTATAATAACATCAACTTGATATTATATCATTCATATATGGGAGGTTTCATTAAAAATGGACGGAAGAAAAGATTACAGGGTGGAAATGGATTCGGTGGGCGCGAAGGATGTGCCGGAAAATGTGTATTATGGGGTACAATCCATGCGCGCGGCTGAAAATTTTCAGATTACCGGTCTGAACATGCACCCGGAAATCATCAACAGTCTTGCATACATAAAAAAGGCGGCGGCAATCACCAACTGCGAAATCGGGCTGCTGGAAAAAAAGACAGCGGAGGCAATTGTACAGGCATGCGACGAGATTCTGGAAGGCAGGTTCCACGAGGATTTTATCGTTGATCCCATCCAGGGCGGGGCTGGCACATCCCTGAACATGAATGCCAACGAGGTGATTGCCAACCGTGCCATTGAGATTCTGGGCGGCCAGAAGGGGGACTACTTAATAGTCAGCCCCAACGACCATGTGAACTGCGGACAGTCCACCAATGATGTGATTCCCACGGCCGGGAAGATGACTTCCCTGCGGCTGTTAAAAAACCTGAAATCAGAGCTTCTGCGCCTTCACAGGGAGTTTAACAATAAGGCGGAGGAATTTGACCATGTAATCAAGATGGGGCGCACCCAGATGCAGGATGCCGTGCCCATCCATCTGGGACAGGAATTCAAGGCGTACTCTGTAGCTGTCATGCGCGATATCCGCCGTATGGATAAGGCCATGGAGGAGATGTGCACCTTAAATATGGGAGGGACCGCCATTGGAACCGGAATCAACGCGGATGAAGCCTATCTGAGAAGAATTGTGCCCAATCTGGCGGAGGTGTCCAACATGGAGTTCGTGCAGGCCTTTGACCTGATTGACGCCACCCAGAACCTGGATCCCTTTGTGGCTGTATCAGGCGCAATCAAGGTCTGCGCGGTCACCCTGTCCAAGATTGCCAACGATCTCAGACTAATGTCCTCAGGACCAAAGGCTGGCTTTAATGAAATCAATCTTCCGGTCAGGCAGAACGGATCCTCCATCATGCCGGGCAAGGTCAATCCCGTCATACCGGAGGTGGTAAACCAGGTGGCCTTTAACATCATTGGAAATGACCTGACAATCACCATGGCGGCGGAAGCCGGACAGCTGGAGCTGAATGCCTTTGAGCCCATTATTTTCTACTGCATGTTCCAGTCCATCGACACTCTGGCCTACGCGGTCAGGACGTTTGTGGACAACTGTGTATCCGGAATCACGGCCAATGAGGAGAGGTGCCGCTCCCTGGTGGAAAACAGCATTGGAATCATTACGGCCCTATCTCCCCATGTGGGATATGAAAAGGCGGCGGATATATCCAAGAAGGCCCTTCAGACCGGCACGTCCGTGAGAAGCATTATCCTCCAGGAGGGCTTGCTGGATGCGGCTGAACTGGACCATATCCTGGACCCGGTACGGATGACGGAACCTGGTATATCGGGCAAAGAGCTGCTGATGAAAAATAGTATAGATGAGAAATAGCGGGCATCAAAACAGCAGGGAATAAACGGATGCAGGGAGGCATGAGGTATGGATTATGCAGAGGCGGCTTTAAAATTGCACCGGGAGAATCACGGCAAGCTGGAGATGGCAAGCAAGATTCCCTTAACCACAAGAGAGGATCTGAGCACCGCATATACGCCGGGCGTGGCTGCCCCCTGTCTGAAAATCAGGGAGGACAAGAGGGAGGCGTATACTTACACGGCAAAAGGCAATCTGGTGGCCGTGGTGACGGACGGAACCGCTGTGCTGGGGCTGGGAGATATCGGCCCGGAGGCAGCCATGCCGGTGATGGAGGGGAAAGCCGTCCTGTTTAAGAAATTCGGCGGCGTGGACGCGGTCCCCATCTGCCTGGATACCAGGGACACAGAGGAAATCATAGAGACTGTAAAACGGATCGCCCCCACATTCGGAGGCATCAATCTGGAGGATATAAGTGCGCCCCGCTGTTTTGAAATAGAGCAGCGGCTGGAGCGTGAGCTGGATATTCCCGTTTTTCACGATGACCAGCACGGCACTGCCATTGTAGCCACGGCAGCCCTGATTAATGCCCTGAAACTGACGGGAAAGCAGATGGATGGTATCAAGGTCATTGTAAACGGGCCGGGAAGCGCCGGCACGGCTATCACAGGGATGCTGCTCCACGCAGGGGTGAAACATCTTATTGTCTGCGATGAACACGGAGCGCTGTATCACGAGCGGGAAAAGATGGATGGGCATAAAGAAAAGCTTTCCATGATGACCAACGCCGGAATGGAAAAAGGCAGGCTTGGGGAGGTCATTGCCGGCGCGGATGTTTTGATCGGCGTCTCGGCGGCAGGCGTGGTATCAAAGGAGATGGTGCGCTCCATGAATCAGGATGCCATTGTGTTTGCCATGGCAAACCCTGTGCCTGAAATCATGTATGAGGAAGCGAAGGAAGCCGGAGCCCGTGTCATGGCTACCGGAAGGAGCGACTGCCCCAACCAGATCAACAATGTGCTTGTATTTCCCGGATTATTCCGGGGAGCCCTGGACTGCCGGGCCAGGGACATTACCTACGGTATGAAGCTGGCGGCAGCCTATGGGATCGCGGGGTTGGTCAGCGATGGGGAACTGGGGGGAGGAGTATATCATTCCTTCTGCTTTTGATGAACGCGTGGCTAAGGCAGTGGCCGAGGCGGTGAAAAGGGCTGCGGTGAAGATGGGCGCGGTGAAGAGGGATGCCGTGAAGCCAGCGGAAGTGAAGGCGGCCGGGGAGGTAACGCAGGGCCGGGAATAGAATATGCTAAAAAGGGGCGGATACTTTCCGTCCCCTTTTCTGCCATTTCTTATGGGTAAAATTTCTTATGGGCAGAGATTCATCTTTGCAAAACCGGCCATACACTACAAAATACGGTCGAATTCACTTGTAGAGTAAGCTTTCCCCTCATCCTTAAGTTTCCTGGCGTTCTGCATGGCCCGGAAGCGGCTTCTGTTTATGGGATAGAAGCACACCACCAGCGCGCACAGGAGCATCAGGCATCCGGGAATGATGGAGGCCATGTTGGTGACGGCCGCCTTGGCGCTGTCCGGCTGTATGGTGAGGGATGCGTCGTAGCCGCCCAGGTCCAGAAGTATGCCCACTGCCTGGAGCGCGGTTGCCTTGCCCAGCTTGATGAAAAATGAGAAGTAGGAAATCATGACTCCGGTGAGCATCTCCCCTGTCTTAAACTCGTAAACCTCGCATACGTCGTAGAGCAGGTTATAGCTGAGCACCAGGAAGCCTATAATGGCAAAGTGCGCCATACAGAACTGGATAACCTGGTCCGTGATGCTGTGGAAGCCCACAAACTTGAATATCACCAGGGCAAAGCCAGCAATGGCCATGAAGGCGATAAAGACCCATTTTTTATCAAACACAACAGCCGGCTTTCCGATGAGCACGGACAGTATGACTCCCACGATGGTGCCTGCCAGATACACAACAGCCGTATCCGCCTCGGTTGCGCCCACCACCACGATGGTATTGTAAATAACGCTGGCATTGCAGGTATTAAATGCAAAATAGAAGAGGAAGGAGGCCGCAATCACCAGAATGTAAGGCTTATATGTAAGCACCTTGCCCAGACTCCTGAAAATGGGCTCATCCTTGCTCTGGGGCGGATATTTGATTTCCTATCCCCTGGTGGCCCTCCATGTGATAAAGATGGCGGTGCCTGCTATGGCGCCCAGTGTGAGGGCCGCAAATGTCCAGGCACGTTCCTCGCTGATTCCCCGGCCTTTAAACAGGCTGACCAGTATCATGGGCAGGGCGTTGGCAAAAAACAGGCCGCAGGTGCCGAATACCTGGCGTATGGAGGAAGCGCGGGTCTTTTCGTCGTTGTTGGTGGTCAGCTCAGAGCCCAGTGACAGGTAGGGAATGTTGAACAGGGTGTAAGCGGTCCAGTAAAACACAGATACAACAACGAAATATACAAATTTCAGATTCGCTGAAAAATTCACCTTCGTGAACATCATGGTAGTCAGCAGGATCAGAGGCACGGTGGATATCAGCAGGAACGGACGCCTGCGCCCTGCCTCCAGCGTGCACCGGTCCGACATGGTTCCTATGATGGGATCGCTGACAGCGTCCCACATAACGCCCAGAAAGACAATGGTGCCGGCCAGGGCAGGCCGCACGCCTGCGATATTTGTCAGAAAGAAGATGAAAAATGCTCCTACAAACTCAGTGATGACTGTGTCGCCTAAGTTGGCAATACCAAAACCCAGTTTTACCGGCATCGGCAATATTCGGTCATAGTTATCTTTGTGCTCCATTCTTGTTTCCTCCTCTTATTTGCTTATACCTGCTACTGGCCGAGAATATCCTTGCTGATTGTGCCGGCTTCCATGCGTTTGCGAAGCTGCCTGTATGTAACTGCTATTTTATCAAAATCCATGACTTCATCCAACAGGGTGTTGTGGATGGGCGCGTTATGGGGAGCGCTCTTTATTGTCTCCGGCTCCTCATAGCATTCCCTTGATATCTCTTTGAGGATGGCCGCGAATTCATCCAAATCATCCTTGGAAAATGACTCCGTAGGCTCCAGTGTAAATGGCTCAGGCACAATCCACGGATGGTGGGACTGCCAGTAATGCTGCATGCCGAAATCCACCAGACGCTTGGTCACGTCCACGGTTCCAAAGCCGGTGTCCTCTTTCAAGGGCTGCCAGCTGTAACGGCACTGTTCAATCCTGCGCTTTCCCTCGGCATAGAATATCTTGACGCCTTTGATCTGTCCCACCTTTTTCATCATATACTGATTGTTGAGAACGGCGCACACAGCGGCTTCACGCAGGCCGTCGGCTCCTAACTGGCGGATCCACATATAGACGCGGAGGATTACGTTGGCATTTCCCATGAACATGCGTACCTTACCGATGGTTTCAGGACAATTGTAATCCATATAATACTGGCTGCCGTCGTATTCCACCCGGGGTACGGGCAGGAAGGACTTTAACGGTTCCCTGACACAGAGGGCGCCCACGCCTGGGCCCATGCCGCCGTGAGGGGAGGAGAAGGTCTTGTGCAGGTTGTAGTGGATTAAATCCGCGCCGATTTCCTTTGCCCGGGTAATGGTCATGATGCCGTTCACATTGGCCTGGTCATAGTAGCAGAGGGCGCCCACCCCGTGGGCGGCATCCACGATTTCCTTAATCCGGGGATTGAAGATGCCCGTATCCTCCGGATTGGTGATAAAGATGGCGGCGGTGCGCTCTGACAAGGCGCTCTGGAAGGCTTCCAGGGAGGGCATGCCTGTCTCCGGGTCGCTCATCAGGGTGATTACCTTGTAGCCCGCGGTGGCGGGAGCGCCTGCGTCACAGGGGTGTGAAAATATGGTGGTGATGATTTCATCCTTTTGGGTGTTGCCCTTTGCCTCATGGTAGGCGCGAATCACGCTGGCGCCTGCAAAGCAGGCAGCGGCGCCTCCGCCCATGTAGCAGCAGGCGGCATCCATGCCGGAAATCTCACATATCATTTCTTCTGTTTTTTTGTATATTTCCAGGATGCCCTGGATGGTGGACGCATCCTGCAATGGGTGAACGTCGATGATGTCAGGATGGGTATTCGCAATATGCTCCTGCACCTTGGGGCTGTATTTGATGGTGCAGGTGCCCTCGCCCAGATCCGGGGTAATGTCGTTGCCCAGGATTTCCTGGGTCAGGCGCAGATAGTGGCGGTTGACCCTGGCCTGGTGTACCTCAGGCAGGAACGGGGGAGTCTTTCTTCTCATACAGTCGGGAATGTCATCGGCGCCATCGCCCACCTCTTCTGTTATTTTGGGATCCGGCTTTGTCACGTTGATGCCCCTCTGTCCGGGAACGGACAAATCAAAAATCAGCTCTTCGTCCCATTTTGCTTCATGGAACCTGCGTAAATGTTTGCTGTAATCTCGTTTTATATTCGAATGTCCTCCCTTAATTTAATATAGCCTGTAACGCGGCAGCCAGCTGGTCTATGGATTCTTTGTCTGCAGTCTCAGTCACACAGTACAGGGCGCTCTGTCCAAGTTCAGGATAATCCTGTGACAGGTCCACACCGCCAAAAATCTGATGGGAGAGCAGCAGCTTGTTGATTTCCTCCACTGTCCTGCCGGTTTCATCGAAGTTCACCACAAACTCCTTGAAAAAGACGGATGGGAACCGGAGTGATACGCCAGGAATTTCAGCCAGTTTTTTTGCCGTGTATTTTGCGTTTGTCATGATGGTACGGCCGATTTCTTCCATGCCTTTAGGACCCATGAGGGACAGGTA
>JAJQEA010000301.1 GCA_021201905.1 Clostridia bacterium | reverse complement strand
GTACATCTAAGTTCCTTAAGTGCAGCTCCTCATCAGGTTTTATCTTCTCAATGCCAAGTTTGAAATCGTTTATAACCCCAATATCAGAACTAATTTGTATCAGCAGATGCTCCAGGTCGGAGTCAGACATATTCTTCACGCAAATATCCCTGACGATATGCGCGCCATTATGGAAAATCGCATATGTAAGCACGTCGTCAATATTGACGGTCAGCTGCAGACAATTTTCTGCAATGTTTCTAACCGGCTGTTTTTCTCCTTCCGAAAGTACCGGGGCTTCGACAATCGGCACTGTTGGTGCTGCTGGCTCCGCGGGTGTTTCTGGCTCGATTGGTATTGCTGGTTTTGCATCATTTTCTGCCTTCATACGATTTTCCCATGCAAGCATAACCGCAGCCGTATGCTTACAGCTGCTGCCTGCTTTTGCATACGGACAACTGCACTTCATTGCATAGACTTCATCACCTCTCAGCCTGATATGGACATGATAGTTTTCTATGCCTATCACCTTCGCCGTGACCTGATTCTCTTCTATTGTTAGATTGTCTTCTATTGTTAAATTCTGAACCGAGTTGCTTCGGATATAATCCTCCGCCTCATTTAATATATTCTGTTTAAAAAGTGTTCTCCACTCCACCATTACATCCCCCAATCCCGGTTATAACTTATCTGCAAAGTAATGCCGTGCTGCTAATACGTTATTCATAACTATAATAACATTATTTTCGACACAATTCCACACAGACCCCAACATTTGTTTTTGTCTTTGTTTTTGTTGGCAGATTCTGTTTTAATACTGGATAAAAAAATCAGGATAACAATAAATGCTATCCTGTTCATACTTACAATAATGTATTTCTAACTTATATCTTTAAAAATTCAAATTTGAAACCTCTTTTACTATCCTCATCTTCTTTTTCTCCTGCTCTTAATAACTTTATTTTTCAGGATGAATCACTCCCCACTCCGCTAATTTCTTACTTATCTCAACAGTTATCTCATCAATATCGGGATTGTTCATATCACCAATTAAGTCCAGAAAATCAGCGGTATTAGAGGCTATATCCTGAATAATTTTCAATTTCTGATGCAAACTTCCTAAATTTTGAATCCGCAGATTGCTCAACTGCGCCTCTAATTGCTGCTGTTCATCCTGCCAATATTTTACATAATCCGCAACTACTACAGGGTTATAGATTTCCTTCGACACAACTGCGGGGAAGATTTTATCTTTATACATGCGGTCTCTCATAAGTTCCAAAACCTCATACATACAATTTCTAGACCTTAGATACGCATCAGATATTAGTAAAATTGTATAATCCATATTTCCTACACTGTGCATATATTTTTTAATACTATCCCACTTTTTTACATCTATTGTATCTTTATGAATATTCACATTTGGTATCTTGCTTAGACAACCATAGATATCCGATGCAATTTTTTCATCCTGCCAACAATAGGATAAAAATATTTCTAATTTACGATTTTCCATTGCTTTCTCCTCTTTTCCATATGTTTGATATGAGATTGTCTCTACACACTGAATTTCTATCAAAAGGACTTCCCACAAATCAGAAGCAATACTCTCCTGATACACCTTTTTCCCATGCAAAGCCATTAATCTGGCTAATTCATTACTTTTTCCAGCTAGTACTTTTCTGTCTTTTTCCGTAAGTCTCCTGCTTTTTCCATTCAGTCCTGAAAGATATGTTTTCGCATTCATCTGAAACGGGGATACATTTTTTGGAAAATACTCTTCCAGCTTTTCCATCATCTCAATCCCGGCACGGTCAAAATCACCGGAAAAATAAATACGGCATTTTGAATTCCTTTCTATGCATTTGCGAACATACTCTAACACTGCCGTTTGGAAACAACCTGATGTACATATCATAATGGGAAATCGTTCTCTTATTAGCTCCTTTGAAATATTATATTTATCAACATACTCCTTCAAACGGTCAACCAAATAAAGAAATACCGATGGATTTTCGACCAGAAACAAATTGGACTTGACCTCAAATTCACCCATCTCCTCCACGTTGCTCAAATTAACTGTCTCTTTTTTTATAGATTCGTACATATCCAATGTAGCCTTATGGAAGCACGAACTGACTGAATCATCTCCAAGATGGTATAACCGATATATCATCCACTTCCGCATAAAAGCCGAAACATGTTCCAAAGGGTCCGCTTCTCCACTTTCACGGTATTTTTGTAAGTAAATATCTTCCAATGCCCGAAAAAACAGCCTGCCTGCCAATGTTTTTTTATCATCCAGCGCATGATCCTCTGCTACAAAATTTGCCAGCATGGACACATATATTTTATCAGAATTTGTTTTATTTTCCTGTTCCAGGCGTTTCCAATCCATAAGCAGATACCAGAGAGCCTTTAAGCAGGTTTTAAGAGATTCGAGGGACTTATTGTAATTTTTCAATCCAGCCTGCAGAATCCGATAACCCGACCTAGGCTCCTTTTTCCAGAGACGGTACAACCAATCATACGTCAAGTCACAAAACTGTTTGTTTGCTATATTTATATTTTCTTCGTTTTCCAGAGACTCAATTACTTTGATAAAAAGGGATTCCCACTCTGTATCTGCCTTTATCATACTTTCCTTTTTCGTCAACAGCGGCTCGTGATATAGCAACTTATATAAGGAAGGAATAGTCAGCATAAAACGTTTCCCCAATTCTTCCTCAATCACTCTCACTTCCATTCCCAGTGTATCACCTGCATGCAACAGACCTCGAATCCGTGGTCCGAAAAATGCCTGTAACCTTTGCGCTTCCTCCTGGCTGGAAATAACAAGTTTAATCTTTCCTCTGCCTCTCCCATAGCTTCTGTACTTGCTAAAGACAGCACTCAGCATGGGTTTCAAAAGTGGATCACCATAGTATTCCTCTGCTGTTACCTTCCTTTTATGCTCCATATCCACTGCTAATTCTCCACATATAATTTTTGTTTTCCATTCCACCGATAGTGGAGTAGCGTAACCATATCAATATCTTTAGGTCGATGGATTTCATAGATTGCCAGGCAGGGAACCGTATCGTAGCACCCCCACAGAACCTGTGATGTCATAATATAGTCGAAATCCATATCTGTTAAAAGTTCAAACATATCACGCATATTGGAATCATCCACCCCTGCAAAAGCCTCGTCCAATGCCAGAATTTTGGGTGCATCCTCCCCCGCCTTACTATATCGGGAATTTGCTGCTGCAAACAACGGTATATACATTGCCATTGCCTTCTCACCGCCACTTAGTACGTTGAATCTGCTGTTCGTCAGTTCCCGGTAATTTGACTGTTCTCCCTTGCGAAAATCTAACCGGAAGGTAAACCACGTCCTGTAATCCAACATTTCATTGATATATTTTCGCAGAGAACCCTGTTCCTCTTTTGCTGACTCCTTTGCTAGTAGAATCCTTTTTCTGAAATGTTCAATCATCTTATTGATTTCACTGTCTTCCAGACGGTCTGTATCACTCAAAAGCAATTGAACAAGGGTTTCTGTATCTAACTCAGATTCACTTCTTTGCGACATCGGAATCCATTTAAGAGATAATCTCAGGCCGCTGGAAGTATTTCTTTGCTTCATCAACCGATCCATCTTGTCGATCCAATCGTAAGCCTGATGTATTTTAAATTGAATTGATTTACCTACGCTACCAATAATGATTTCTGAATACAGCTTTTGATCCTGCTCTGTTAAAAGAAGCTTTTGTTCCGCCTCCTTCTCCAACAATTCCTTCAGCAGCTGTTTGGGTGTCATGGGATTCATGCGATCCCGGTTTGAAAGAATGATCGTCCGTCCATTCTCCAAAGACTCGCGTTCCAACACATACTCACGGAGATTCACATTTACTTTTCCAAATTCCGCAATCAGGTCGCTTATCACCTTGTCTTTCAACAGACTTCCCCAAACCTTCTTATACTCTGCCACTATCTGTTCAGATAAACACACCACGTTTTGAAATGAAGTTAAATCATATGTATCTATATTTTCTACAGACACCAAACCCAGTTCCATCTCTGCCCGCCACTTTACAACAGCTTCTTCCAGACTCTCCATTACATCCGCCAGCTGTTCCTGCTTCGTCTTCAAGTCAGTGCTCAAGGAACCCTGTAGTTTACTATTAACCTGTAGTTCCTCCCGCAATTTTGTCACTTCGTCACTCCGCACTTCTTTCTTTTTTTTGCACTCGTCGATTTTATTATAAATCTCTTCAAGTCCTATTGCTGCTATCAGTTCTTTAAGCTGGCTGATCTGACTCTCAATCAGCATTTTATTTGTCTGGACGATGGTTAGTTCCTGCTTGTCCTCATCGAGCTGCCCGTTTGTTTCGTCAATATACGTCTGATAGTTCTCACAGTCATTTTGCAGGCTTAGGTAATGAATATACTCTGTTTTCAACTGTGATAATAACAGTCTGTAATCGGCAATATATTTCATTGCCTCTTGAAGTACATTCAGAGTTTTCAGACTTGTCCAAGCAGCAGTTATTTCTGTTAATTCAACCTTCCGTTCCTTCCAAATAGCCTCCTTTGTGTGATAAACACCTTCTGCTTCCTGCTCCTGTTTCACTGCTGCCTGAAAAAGGTGTCCCTTGCTAATCAGAAAATCCAGGCATGATTGCATATCTTTATCATCCGGAAAGCAATCTTTTTCTGCAATCAACGTATTCTGCTTTTCATATCCCTGCTGAATTTCTTCCCGAATGCCCCTCTGCTGATTGTCCAACTCACAAATTTGCTGTTCCAATTGATCTAAAATCCGTTTCTTTGTCCTTTTACGATTTTCAATTCCGATATATTCCGCCTGCTCTTTCGTATGGTTCCGTCCCGCCAAAGCTCCCAATCGAAACCCCGTCTCCCCAATCTGGTTCACTGCCGACAGTGCCGGTGAGTTTTGTTCATAATCATGATTCTTGTTCCAGAAAAAGCTGGACAGCACTAACGCAATATCTTCTCTTGTTAATCCGCTTTCCGGAGACGGACACGGCTCTAATACTTCACATAACGTGGACACCCCTAACTGTTCACTGGGTTCTATCCATATTTCCTCATCTTTTTCGGATGCAAAATACCCCATCTTTCCGCCGGGCAAAATCCATGCATCTAATATCCCGGCCTGCTCCAAAGTTGTCTCTATCTGTGCCTTTTCCACTTCCGTCAAATCAGCGGAAAAGTCACAGACTGTATACAGAGGCGCCCCCATCTGTTCTGCCCTCGCCTTACGGCACTCGCTTCTTAAGTCAGAACGCACGGGTTCTGGTTCCTTTTTGCGCTTCCATGAATCAAGTTCAGCCTGCAAAAGTTCCCGTTTTTCTGCTACTTCTCTAAGCTGTTGTTCTAAAACGAGTATCCTGTTGATTGATTGTTGATTTTGCTCATGAAACAGAGTGTATACCGTTGATTTTACAGTCTCAAAATTGCGATTATCCTTATTGAATTCAGATAACGCTTTTAATATATTGCCCACAGCCCCATGATCCACTTTGAATTGCACAAGACTTTGGCGCCAGCTAATAATGTTCTCTTTCAGCTGCATTTTGCTGGAATTAAACTGTTCTTCCGCAAGAACATATTCTTCTTCTGCAAGATTTCGCTTTTTGTAAAGTTCTCCCCATCGCTCTCTTTCCTTTGTCATATCGGAACAAGCTTCCCGCTCCCCTTCAGCAATCTGAATTGCCTGGCTTAACTTCTCCTGGTGGGCGTGTAAATCATGCAGCCAATGCTCAGCGCAGCGAACATAATCTTCTCCCCCCTGTTTCCATTGCCGATGGTATATATCATGCTCATAAAACTCCATGATTCTTGCATAACTCTCTAAGTCTTCCATTAAACTGTCTTGATTCCTGAACAGTGAATCACATAATGTTTTCTTTTCCTCTATTTCTTTCTGCCATGTCTGTATACGATTATGATTCTCCAGCAGCCGTTTATTGATTGCCGTATATTGTTCATTCAATTTATTATTTTGTGCATGTAAATGATCCAGCTCTCTGGCTTTTTCTAATCCTTCACTTCGCATAAAATAATCTAATTCTGACTGGGCCTTCATAATTTCAATTTCAGAGTTGGTGATCTTATTCTTAAGCGCAATTTCACAGTCATTGGCTGCGTCCAATTCTCGCTTGCAATCATTCAATGCTTTCTTTTGTTCATCGCCTGTACGATTTAAAACTTTCAAATTTAAAGAAGCTTCATACAGCAAAACTTTATTGTAATTATCATAATGTCTGTCCAGGCCTTCCATTTCTCTAATCTGAATTTGCAGTTCTTCCAATCGCTCAGAAATTTGATCCATATCCTCCAAAACATCGGATAAATCACCCAGTTCATCGTCTGTCAATGCCGGGAGTGAATTTGTCAAAATACTGTAA
>JAJQEA010000142.1 GCA_021201905.1 Clostridia bacterium | reverse complement strand
GCCCCACAGCGTTTCATTGTTATCAACAAGAAAGGACGGCGGGTATGCATCCCCCAGACTTCCATGTAGTTACGGAACATTCTCCCTGCTCCGAACAGAACCAGGCCGCCCGCCTTCCCGTCTTCCACTGAATCTGCTTTTGGCCGCTCCTTCTTTGACGTTTTCTTTAAATATTCCTCCAGCTCCAGAATCCCTTCCCATTCAAGGGCCACAGCAGACAACAGGCGGTACCAGCCAGGGTGCAGGCAGGCGGGGGACACCTCAAAAAGACCGGCAATATCATAGACAACCGGCCCCTTAAACCCACACATGGCCAGGGCCCCTATGATACCGTACCAGTCTGTTGACAGTTCTCCTCTTCCTCTTGTAAATGTATACGGCATCTGGCACTGGCTGGTTCTGCCGTCGTTATCGCCCACATGGAGCAGACCAATCCGATGACCCAGGCATTCTATGATTCCACACAAATTCTTACCCAGCAGGTTTCCCCCATCTGTATTAAGACAGGCTCCAAAACATTCTGCGCCGGCTTCACGGTTCAAACCATCAATTGTTTCTGCCAGTAAAGAGACTTCGGAATATATATTGTCAATATATACCTTTAACCCGGCGGCTTTTATCTGCTCCAGGCATTTTCCCAATATGCCGTACAGGCCCGCCCCGTCATCGGCTCCAACGGCTTCAACAACTTCAATTACCAGATACGAAGCCTTTAACACTGATGCCAGGTCCACGGCCTCTGAAAGCTTCCCCCATTCCACGGCATCCCATGATATGGACAGCCCGGTCATCTGACCGTGGGCCCCAAAAGTTCCCGGCTGCGCGCCTTCCATCTCCAGTCCCCGCCCAAGCACATATTCCACCAGCCCAAAGCCCGTATCCTCAAGCTGCCGGGGATCCATTTCATCCTGATACCGTATTCCTCTTATCATACCTCTGCTCCCTGCCTTACTGATGTCATTTCCACTGCCGTCTCCTCTTCTCCATAAACGCCTCCGTCACCCTGGCCATGGCAGTGCACTCCTCAGGCGTCAGTTTAAAATGGCATAAATCCGGGTTATTGATCTTGGACACGAATTCACTGATTTCATACCGCAGCCCATCCCCCTGGAAATTGGGTTCAAACCGTTCTATGACATTTGGGTCCTCGTATCGTATCTCAAATCTTCTGGTCAGCCACCATGGCGACTGGGCCAGGATATATCCCTTTGTTCCCGCCACCACCAGCTGGCCCTCGGACTTGACGCCCACTCCGGTCTTGGCAAGCCCCAGGCCGTTTTTATATTTAAACTGAATCTTGGTGTATAAATCAATTCCGTTGTCCGCCGGTATGCTGTCTATCCTGATATCCTCATAATCGGTTCCCAGAAGCTTGATGACCGGGAGCAGGGCATATCCGCCGAATTCCAGGAACGCGCCCCCGTAACTCTCATCCGTCATCTCCCTGGAAAATGTGTCCGCTATTCTGGAAAAACAGGCTTCCACGTCGCGTATCTCCCCTATTTTTCCGCTCTTTGCCACATTGACCAACTGCTGAAAGCCAGGACAATAGGCTGCCTTGATGCCTTCCATCAGAACACAGCGCCTCTCCCTGGCCAACTCATATAATTCCACGGTTTCCGCCTCCGTAAAGGTCATAGGTTTTTCACACAAAACATGGATTCCTTTTTCCAGGGCCTGTTTCGCGTATCCATAGTGGGTCTCATGAGGGGAGGCGATGTACACCGCGTCTACCCTGGCGAGAAATGTCTCATAATCCTTTGTATAGCATTTTATCCCGCATTTTCTTGTAAATGCCTGGGTGCTCTCCTTCTCCGGGTTATACGCGCATATGATGTTGATTCCGCTGACAAACTTAGACTCGGACACAAACCTGGGCGCAATACGCCCTGTGCCCACAATGCCTGTCTTCACAATTTTGAAACGGCTCTCCCGCAGCTGTGTAGACGAGACATCCGGGGTCCGTTCCAGATATACCACGTCACAGAACGCCTTCAGGTAATCAAAGGTTCCCACCCAGTCAGAGCCAACCGTAAAAATATCCGCACTGTAACGCTGGATATCCTCAATCTTCTGCCCTTCATGGTCCTCTATGATGATTTCATCCGCAAATCCGGTCTGCCTTACATTGTCAATGCGTTCCAGTATGGAATCTATCACATTGACCTTGCCTCTTATCTCATCAAAATGCTCCGTGGTCACGCCCACAATCAGGTAATCCCCCAATGCCTTGGCGCGCTCCAGCAATTTATAATGTCCCTCATGGAACAGGTCGAAAGTGTCGTATGTAATCACCTTTTTCATGCTTCATCCATCCTTTGTACATCCTTTGTGGCTTACCTATGTACTTATATCGGCACATTTCGGCAAAATATAATATTTCATCCATATAAACCTAAACCAGTTCCGTCACCCGCACTCCCTCCGGCACATCCTTTAAACGGCATGTATACCGGCCACCCTGGTTCTGTACCTCCAGCAATTCAAAGATGTTACAGACAGGCACGCATGTGCCGTTCTCCGGCTGCTCAAACCAGTATAAATTGCACACTGTCATGGAGCCGGCCGGCCTGGCGCAGGACTCATCATTTTCAAATATAGTGGCAAGGGCTGTCTTCAGTATTTCCACGTCCTCCTCTCCCACCCCATTCTTATCCGCGTAAAATGGATTGACAGAGCCTTTTACCACATACAGTCCCTGTTCCACCATGCTCTTTGATCCCATGGTATCAGAGGATTTTTCCTGGGCATCGCCCTTGCTCTTTCCATTGGTGCTCTTAGTGATATGGATATCCTTGATGGTTACCGGCTCCACGGATGTCCCATGGCATATGGTTACCGCGCTATGAACCGAGGCATTGATGGTCTTGACACCGAGAAATGCAAATATCTGTCCGAACAGCCGTACGTCCAACCAGGTTTCACAGGCCATGCGTATGCCTTCCTTCTGTGTTTTCCCATCCTTAAGGGCATTTAAAATGTCCTTTCTGGCAGCCAGACGCTCCGCCAGGGAGCCGTATCCATCCACGCAAAGGCTGCCGGACTGGACGAACACGGGCTGGCCCATGTGGATGAACCGGTTGCGTATTTTTCGCCGGATGCATTCCCCTGTTATTTCCCCGTACCCGTTGTCGTTGGTCCTGGGGCGGTTCCCTTCCAGCGGATCCCCGTTTGGATTTGCATTTTCCACCCTGAATACCAGAATGAAATCCTGTCTTTTCATATGTCTATTCCTTTCCCTTCCTGACCGCGTAATCCATCTGCAGCAAACACAGCTGCTGGGAACTGAAACCAGTCAGGTAAGCAGCCCCCAGCGGCTCATCCGTATATTCCGGTCCTAAAAGCATGTCTGTCAGCTGGTCCAGGAGCTTACACGCGTACACTCTGGCTTTCAGCCTGCCCGCCTTTTTAAGGTGCGGAATCAGCCTTTTCCGGATAATCCCCCAGTACCGTACCGGCGAGAGTGAAACCATCTCCATATATCTGCACACGGTTGTCATCCGCCCATCCCTGGTCTCATGGAAATGAAGCCTCTCTATGTAATCAGCAACCGCCATCAGCCGGCCCCAGAGATAGCTGCGGTCCCGGCTTGCCTTGTCCAGCATGATATCCCCCTTTACCGCATCCCGGTTCAGGACGGCGCATGTAACCTGCAGGACCAGAAGCCAATGACTGTACTCATGATAACGGCAGGGGTCTTTGGCCCGTTTGACGAGTTTTCCCATCATGTCCGGGGGGCATGGGCCGGCCTGATAGTATGACGGACATTACGCGGTTGAATTGACGCGCAAACAATGCCTTGTCCATCACCGTGAGTCTGCCGCCATATTCCTCTCCATATGCGGCAGTCACCACATCCGCCGCCGAGGGAGCGCCGGTAAATGCCCTGTTTTTCATCACAAACTGCCAGCAGGCAGTCTGATGCCACTGCTTAAGACGCTGATAAATAAGGCCTGCCGGCATTTCCGCGTAATCGAGAACCGCCAGCCTGCCTTTTTGGCTTTGCTTATTGGACGCATCCAGCACCAGCATATGATATGTTTCATCATCCTGAAGGAATCCTGAAAAACACGCATCCAGATGGCGCTCATAAGCCTCCCTTTCTGCAAAAAATCTGTATTCATGTTTTCCCAGGATATCAGATGTGTCTGCAAACAGGTTAAGCCCCGGCGGATTGCCATCCGAATCCCATAAGACCCGGATATTGCTTCCCAATACGTGTCCCTGGCGTTTAACCAGCCAGCTTAAAGCACTGTGGGCCTTGTAGCTTGTGAGTATGCCGATTGCCACCGCGTCGTCCCCTCTGAGGAACCAGTCCCCGGAATAAACAATATTCCCATTTTCATTGGAGGAAATCAGCCTGGCCCAATCCGCGCTTCCCCTGATGCCGTTGGAATGCTTGCCAGTACAGACCGTATATTCTCCCGTTGCATAGCATATGTCTTTCTTCCCATGCTCCATTACAAAGGCAGTGTAGTAGGATATCCAGCTTTGGAACAGCTCCCGGTTCTTCCATGTCTCAGCCACATACCCACTCCCTGCCCCCCGATCCTCTACCCTGAATCTGACCACGCAGGACAAAATATCCCTGTCCGCCACCTTCTTCTTCCCATCGACGGTTCCATCTTCCTCAGGCAGGATGACCTTCGCCGAAATCAGGTCGGATACGGTCCGTTTCCGGCTCAGATAGTTTCTGACCGCTTTTACCTGGGGAATTGCATAGGGACTGGATGCCCAGGCGGAAAGCTGCTGCTCGTGGGCCCTGCACCGCTTCCTGATATCTGCGGCTATCTTTTCATCCTGTATATAGGACGCACCGTCTCCCATCAGATAAATCAGCTTGTCGTTTAAGGGATTAGGCGGCGGTTCCGGACCAGACCGGCTGGCCGAATCTATCGTGGAGGGGACAATTGTATACACATCCTCTTCCCTGAAGTCCAATACCCGCGCGTCTAAAAAATTGCCCTGCATATCAATTGTCATTGTTATCTGCGCCGCCAGGAATGTATGGAACAACGGCAGAAGCACAGCATCCGTATCCTCCCGCTCCACACCGGCCAGGGAGGACTGACTGCCATACACGCCTGCCAGGCTTTGCAGCATATTCATTTATCAATCCCCTCCTGCCCTGGACTTCCTGGTAATGCATTCTTTCTGGTCCGGAAACCGTATCACCCCCTGATGCATCCGGCAGGGCGCCAGACGGACTTCATTTTTTTCAAAATCCCTGCTGTGGACCATGATTCCAAAGTCCATATCTACCGTATCATAATATCCGTTCCCGTCTCCAAACAGGCATGGCCTGACGTATGCAAAGCATTCCGCGGTCCCCAGGTAAACAGGCAGGTTTCCTCCCCGCCTGAGGCATCGCGGCTTGGATTCATAATGCTTGGCCAGTTTGCGGGCCGATGCATACCGGCCGCTGCCCCAGGCCAGCTGGACTTCAATCTGGTAACACACATCGCTTAAATAACTGTAATAGGCCAAATCCTTTCCGCCTGTCTTAAAAACAGGCAGAAGCTTACTCCTTGCCTGATACCGGATGGGATTTAAAATCCGGATCCGCAGTGGTTTCCACTGGATCGTCGGCTTCCAGTAAATGCTTTCCGTCAATCCTGCAACAGCTGAATACGTGGGAACCGGATATGAATGCAAATCCCCGCCGGTTTTGGTCATGGGATTCGTAAACAGCGCATATTGCCCTCTCACCTCATAGCACACTCTGGGCATATTTTGTTCCTGAGAAGGAATCATCTTTTTATCACTCAAAAAATCACCTCATCCACCACACCGGTAAAGGCAGAAAAGCAGGTACAGTCATACATGCAGCTTATAAAATATAAAACGGTTCTCATTTCTGATGTAAATTGTGTGGTTCTTCAATCCTCATATGCCATCCTGGCTATATGTATCAGCGTCTGTCCGCTGATTGCTTACAAATCTAACTCACATATGTGTTAACTTCAATCCTCATGGCCCGCAAAGGCTATGTAACTCTTATTCTCCATTGATTCTGCATTATTTTCCCTGCTTTTCACCAACCCTTTTCTTTACATTTACAGAGGGTCCGTTTGTTCTATCGACAAAAAAAGCAGATTCATAATAGTAAAAAATATCTTTTTGATAAAAAATGCCCCTTTTTGGCAAGAATCGTCATATCTTAATTCTCACCAAAAAGGAGCCATTTTTACGCAGACAAGTCTGCATTACATTCATTTAATACTTGCTTCCGCCTGAATAAACAGGAATCTCAAGAGGCTGCCTTGGCATATCCTGCACAGCCACGGCCTCATTCCTTGATTCTTTCAATTTAAACTGACTGATTAAGCCTTTGAGGATCTGCGCCTGTCCTGACAACTCCTCACTAGCTGCCGCCGATTCTTCCGCGGTGGCGGAATTCGTCTGTACCACATTTGAGATCTGGTCGATTCCCTGGGTCACCTGGCTGATGGAAGAAGCC
>JAJQEA010000278.1 GCA_021201905.1 Clostridia bacterium | reverse complement strand
AAACTGCAGGAGCGCCATGGATGCGGTGTAGCTGACCGATATCGGGGCCAATTACCTGCGTGAGCATGTGCCCTCGGACGTGCGTATCCACTACACCATTGTGGATGGAGGCGTGGCTCCGAACATCGTGCCGGATAAGGCGGTGGTATGGTATTACATGAGGGCATTTTCCAGAGAAGTGGTGGAAAATGTGTATGAACGTCTTGTGAAGGTGGCAAAAGGCGCTGCCATGATGACGGAGACAGAGCTGGAGGTGGAATTCCTTGGGGGCTGCTATAACACCCAGAACAATCATGTGCTGGCCGGTGTGGTGGCAGAGGCCATGAACGAGATTCCCCAGGAGCCCTGGACCCAGGAGGAACTGGACTTTGCGGCGGCTCTGGATGAAAAGACAGGGGATGCGGCCAGGGCAACCACGAAAAAATACGGCCTGCCCGCGGACGCCCATCTGTACACCGGGCCTGGGAAGGTGACCAATTATAACAGCTACGGCTCCACGGATGTGGGCGATGTGATGCATCTGGTGCCAACCGCTTATTTCTTTACGGCCTGCACCAACATGGGGGCGCCTGCCCACAGCTGGCAGTTCGCATCCTGCGCCGGAAGCTCCATCGGTGAAAAGGGAATGATTTATGCGGCCAAGGTAATGGCGTTATACGGCCTGAAGCTGATTGAGAAGCCGGAGCTGATAGCCCAGGCAAAAGAGGAATTTGACAGGCAGATGGAGGGCCGCAGCTACAAGTGCCCGATACCGGACGGGATGACGATGCCCTGGTAAGGAGGATTGACATGGTGGATTTTTTAAAGGAAGCGGAAAGGATTGAGCAGGAGGTGATTGGGTGGAGGCGTCATGTCCACCAATACCCGGAGCTTCTTATGGACCTGCCGGAAACAGCGGCGTTTGTGGAGCGGGAATTAAAAAGCATGGGGTATGAGCCGGAGTACATATACCAGTCCGGAATCGTTGCGGTGCTGGACAGCAAGAAGCCGGGAAAGACGCTGCTTCTCAGGGCGGATATGGATGCCCTTCCCATTGAGGAGGAGAGCGGCCTTGAATTTGCCAGCAAACGCCCAGGAATCAGCCATGCCTGCGGCCATGATACACATATTGCCATGCTTCTGGGAGCGGCAAAGCTCCTTATGGAGCACAGGGACCTACTGAAGGGCAAGGTCAAGTTCATGTTCCAGCCGGGGGAAGAGGGCGGAGGCGGCGCCCGCGCCATGGTGGAAGCGGGAGTGCTGCGCGCTCCGGACGTGGATGCGTGCATGGCAATCCATCAGGTGGTGGCAAGGGACCATGTGCCCACGGGAATCATCGGATATACCAGGGGCCCCATGATGGCCTCCGCCGATATGTTCAGGATCACGGTCCGGGGCAAGAGCGCCCATGGGGCCAGTCCTGAATCCGGGGTCAACCCGGTGCAGATTCTCTGTCAGATATATCATGGCCTCCAGTCCATTGAATGCTCGGAAAAGCCCAGGGGAAGCGCCCTGGCCCTGACCATCGGACAAATCAGCGCCGGCAAGGCGGGAAATGTGATACCGGAGCAGGGATTTATGTGCGGCAGCATCCGGGCATATGAGGAGAAGGTGAGAAGCCTGGCCAAAAGGCGTTTGAGGGAGATATCGGAACAGACAGCCGCCATGTTCGGAGGCAGCGCTGAGGTGGAATTTCCAAGCGAGCTGCCGGCCACGGTCAATGACTATGAAGTGGGTGATGAGATGTTCGGCTATGTCAGGGAGCTGGTGGGAGAGGAAGGAACCATGATGCTGCCCCAGATTATGGGCGGGGAAGATTTCGCGGAGGTTCTGAAGGAGGTGCCCGGCGTTCTTTTCAGGGTCAGCCTGGGGGACAAGCAGGAGGGGTACCCCTATATCAGCCATAACTCCAAGGTGATATTCAATGAAAGTGGCATGAAACAGGGGGTTGCTGCGTTTGCCCACTGTGCGGTCAGATGGCTGAATGCCCATTGAAAAGGAACAGGCGCCGATGACGGTTAAGCCGGATTGGCAAAAAAGTGAGACGGACAGGGAGGTTTCCCGGGACGTCTCACTTTTTGCTGTTTTATATAGGTCCCGTCCCTCATGAAATGAGTTCGGGGTGGAACTGGTATATCTTTTCCGGCCTGCCCCTGGTGAAGGATGGCTGCCGTTCCAGCTCCAGAAAAATGCCGGTTGCGGTCAGCCGGCCCAGGAGCCGGTTGGCGCTGCGGGGTGTGATGTGCAGGGCTGCCGCCAGGGCCTGGGAGGTGATGGAATCCCTGTCCATGGCGGACAGCGCCGTGAGAAGGCGGTCCGCATAGGATACGGAGATGCCTGCTTTTTGTGACAGCTGCCTGCTCCGGGATTTAAGCGGGGAGAAGGCGGCGGTATTTTCCGGAACCTGGGGAGCCATGACAGAGGCGCCGTCGGAAAACTGCTGGTTCAAGGCCGTGATGGCGTTCTGGTTCTGCACAATGGTTTTCAGGTGTATTTCCTGCAGCAGCAGGGTGATGGATTCCTGCAGTATCTCATATTTGGGATAGACGAAATAGGTGTTCACGCCGGCGTCCAGCAAATCCTGCATTATATTGCTGAAACGGGTCACGGAGTATTGGACTTTCTTTTCATTCCAAAGGCGTATGTGCTTTTGCTTGATTTTCTTTTCCATCTCGCACAGCTGTTCCAGGGTATAGGTGGATGTGTTCTGGTATACCTTGTATATGAGCTGGTTAAACTGGCCCCGCTCCAGGTATTGGTGCAGGGGAGCTGTCTCAGGCAGCCATTCCAGCAGGTCGAAATACCCTCTCTCCAGGTAAAAGTCCTGTTCCTTAAACTGTACCTGGAAAAATGTCTCGTAGTAGCAGAGGGCGTTGCTGCCAAAGGAGACAATGGGTCTGGTCAGCACCGGCACCCTGCGGCAGATGGCTGCCCTGGGAACCGGTCCGCTGACCAGGAAGCCGTCGTAGGATTTCTCCAGTTCAAGATATAATTCCCCTGCATGGGCAAAATCATGGTAGATAAAATAAGTTAAATCACAGTCAAGGGAAAGGGACTTAAAATAGGACTCCACATAGTCCTTTAAAAAACGGGTTAAAATGACTGCTATCTTCATGTTGGATCTCTCCTGTCGGTATCCTGCCTCCAAAGGGGCAGGGTATTAATTTTCACTCCATTTCCAGAGTATGTCCCGGTTTACGGTCTCATAGAACATCCTGCGTATCTGCGCCGGGTCCTTTGTCTGGCCGAGTATCCACATGATTTTAGTGACCACTGCCTCCAGTGTCATGTCATAGGCCTCCAGAAGGCCGAATTCCTGTTTGATGCTCCGGCCCACCTCGTAGACGGACATGTCACTGCCCTCGTTGGTGACCTGGGTGGTCATGATGACCGTCTTTCCAAGGCCTGTCCAACGGGCGATGGCGTTGTGGTAATCCCCGTCCTGGTAGGACGGCAGGCCGCCCACTCCAAAGGATTCTATGATGACGGCGTCGTAATGCTGTGCCATGTAATCCAGCAGGGAGGCGTCCATGGAGGGAATCAGCTTCATGAGCCCCACATCCCCGTCCATTTGGCGGTAGAAGCAGACCGGGTTTTTGTCCCTGTCCTTGTCGTCCAGGTAAAACAGAATCTGGCCGTCCTGGATGATGGCCACATAGGGAAAGTTGATGCTGGAAAAGGCGTGATAGCTTTTTGTCCACTCCTTCTTTCCCCTGGTGCCCGCAATGACCTTGCCGTCAAAGACAATGTTCACGTCATGGGCGCCGGGGCAGGAGACAAAGAGAAGGCTGTCGGCCAGGTTGGTCCTGGCGTCCGTATTTTCCATGTCAATGGGCTTCTGGGCCCCGGTGATGATGATGGGCTTTGGCGAATGCTGAATCAGGTAGGACAGGGCCGCGGCCGTATAGGCCATGGTGTCCGTGCCGTGGGTGATGACAAAGCCGTCGTACTGGCCGTAGTTTTCCTCGATTGCCTTTTCGATTGCCAACCAGTGGCAGGGCTGTATGTTGGTGCTGTCTATGTTCATCAGCTGGATGGAGTGGATTTCACAGTAGCTTTGGCTGTCAGGCACATAGGACAGGATTTCATCCGATGTAATGATGGGCTTGAGCCCTTTATCCGTGCGCTTGCAGGCAGTGGTACCGCCTGTTCCCAGTAAGAGTATACGTTTCATGCAGTGCCCCCTAATCATGTGTATTTAAGTTCCTGTTAAGTATAACCTGTTTGCAAAAACATATAATAACAGAAGCGGCGTTCTTAACCGCCCCATAACCTTTCGTACTGCTTACAATTATATTAAGAATATGATAAATTTACAATCCCTTGATTGATTTTAAGTCTGACTATGATACAATAAGAATAAGTAACCAATTTTCTCCATATTCTGTGCAGATGAAAGGAGATTTATATGTCCCTTATTTGGCTTATCGCGTTTGTGGTTTTTCTGGTAGTGGAAGGAGTTACCATATCCCTGACCAGCATCTGGTTTGCCGGGGGTTCCCTGGCGGCTCTGGTGGTGCAGGTGTGTGGAGGCGGTCTGTATCCCCAGCTGGCGGTGTTTGTGGCAGTGTCCTTCCTGTTGTTTCTCATGGTCCGTCCCTTTGCGTACAAGTACCTGTACAGCAAGCGGACAAAGACCAATGTTGACAGTCTGACAGGCCGCAAGGCCGTGGTCAAGGACCGTATTGATAATGTGGCAGGCACAGGGACTGCCATCCTGGCCGGTGAGACCTGGCTTGCCAGGGCGGCTGAGGAGGGGGATACCTTTGAAGCGGGTGACGTAGTGGTTATATCCGCTGTCAGCGGGGCTAAGCTGCTTGTATCTGCGGCGAAGCGGGAACATGATGTGGAAAAAGCATAAAGAAACACAAGGAGGATTCATATGTTTGGAGCAATCGGAGGATTTATCACGTTTATCATCATTGCGGTCATTATTTTATTCATTCTGTCCACCTGTATCAGAATCGTGCCCCAGGCCCAAGCCCTGGTGGTGGAACGGCTGGGCGCCTATCTGGGCACATACAGCGTGGGCATTCATTTCCTGGTTCCCTTCATCGACCGTGTGGCCAAGAAGGTGAATCTGAAGGAGCAAGTGGAGGATTTTCCTCCCCAGCCGGTTATCACCAAGGATAACGTAACCATGCAGATTGATACGGTGGTATTCTTCTACATCACGGACCCGAAGCTGTATGCCTACGGCGTAGAGCGTCCGCTCCTTGCCATCGAAAATCTGACAGCCACCACCCTGCGTAATATCATCGGTGACCTGGAGCTGGACGAAACCCTGACCTCCAGGGAAACCATCAACGCCAAGATGCAGGAGTCGCTGGACATGGCCACGGACCCATGGGGCATCAAGGTTACCAGGGTAGAGCTTAAGAACATCATTCCTCCGGCAGCCATCCAGGAGGCCATGGAGAAACAGATGAAGGCAGAGCGTGAGCGCCGTGAATCCATTTTGAGGGCTGAGGGCGAGAAGAAGTCCATGGTTCTGGTGGCGGAAGGCCACAAGGAGTCAGCTGTGCTGAACGCGGAAGGTGAGAAGGAAGCAGCTATTCTTGCCGCTGAGGCAGAGAAGGAGAAGAAGATTAGAGAGGCGGAAGGCCAGGCAGAGGCCATCCGTTCCGTACAGAAGGCTACGGCAGACGGTATCCGCTACATCAAGGAGGCCGGGGCCGACAATGCGGTCCTTCAGCTTAAGAGCCTGGAGGCGTTCCAGGCAGCTGCCAACGGAAAGGCCAATAAGATTATCATTCCTTCGGATATCCAGGGAATTGCCGGTCTGGTCAAATCCATAGCAGAGGTAGCCGCAAAAGATGAGGCCTCAGAGTAAAAGGCCATGGAATAGCATAGAATAAGCGGCCGCAGAATAAAATCCGGTGGACAAAAGCCGGTCCATGATATAAGATAGGAATTGAAGGTAGTACCCATCAGCTGACCTAACTGGTGGGTGCTGTTTTATTCTTTGTGATTTTTTATGAAAATGTACAGACATGAGGTGCAGGTATGGAGGGAAAGGTTGTAAAGGGAAACCGTATCACGGAAGGAAGCATTTTCGGACAGCTGCTGCTGTTTTTCTTTCCCGTATTGTTCGGAACGTTTTTCCAGCAGCTGTATAATACGGCAGATGCCATGGTGGTGGGCCGGTTCGTGGGAAAGCAGGCTCTGGCCGCGGTGGGAGGAAGCACCAGCACCCTGATTAACCTGCTGGTGGGCTTCTTTGTGGGCCTGTCCAGCGGCGCTACGGTGGTCATATCCCAGTTTTACGGCGCCAGAAAGGCGGATAAGGTCCACTGGGCCATACATACTTCCATTGCTTTTTCCGTCATTGGCGGCATTATATTCATGATTGTGGGGCTGGTGGGCTCACCCTGGGCACTGGAAGCCATGAAGACACCGGAGGATGTCATGGGCCATTCGGTGGTGTATATCCGCATCTATTTCCTGGGCATCATCGTCAACCTGGTTTACAACATGGGCGCCGGAATCCTGC
>JAJQEA010000220.1 GCA_021201905.1 Clostridia bacterium | reverse complement strand
GATATGCTGGCAGCTAAGGTAATCCGCGCCCTGGTACAGAGTTTCCGCCACGGACGTTACATCCGCAGCCATAGACCACTTGTCGGCGCCGTAGACTCCATTATAGAGAGGGACCGGACGGTAGCCCGTCTGGGCCAGGGCCAGGCCCTCCAGCACGCCTCTTTTCCCAGGCAAATCCACAAACAAAGTGGTTCTGCCGTCCCCATAAGGGGCCCATTTAACGGCAGGCAGCTCCAGCTTCTCCGGAACCGGATGCAGCGTTCTGGCAAACAGCACCGGCTTGGCCCACTGAGTCCACAGGGCATTGTCCGGCGCCCAGATCCGGTATGTACTGTAATTGTCATTCATTGGATTTATCCTCCTTCTCTACCAACAGGGGTATGTCCTTTGCCCTGGCATCTATCCGCGGAAACGGGCTGATGCGCCCATAAAAACCGGCAGCCTTTCCGTCCACTGTAAACACTCCCACGCAAAGATGAAAAGGTTCCCCATCCTCACCAGAAACCGGTTTGCTTTCAAAGCGTTTCTGTGCAATCCAGTCCTTTGGATGCCAGCGGACGTCCCTTTTAATTCTCCTGTATTCCTTTGGTGTCAGCGCCTCCCGAATCGAGATTCCCTCCCCCACACGGCCCAGGGCCGGTTTATAAATCCAGTCCTCCCCAAAAGTTCCGTCCCCCGGATCCTGGGTCTCAGGAAGCAGCGCCCTCCATGCAGGCAGTTCAAACCCCAGCTCGTCCCATATGAGAGGCAGGCGCTTGGACTGGGCAAAAACTGCGATTGGATGGTTGCAGGACGGGGTCTGCGTATCATAGTAACCGCCCCAGTCCGTTCGTCTGGAAAGATTGGGGAGCCATTCCAGGGGATAGAACCGTACAATTCCGCCTACGGGACCCTCCTGTCCCTGAATCAGGCTTACTGCCTGCTGTTCCCTCCAGGTGAGATGGTCGGGAGCAGCATACAGGGAACGGTATCCGTTCTCTTCAAAATAGTCCCCTAAAAACTGCATAACCTGTCGGTCGTCCGCATATGAGGTAGCGTGTACAAAGGCAATCCGTTCACCGGGTGCGGTTTTCTGTTGGAATGCCTCCAGCAGGCTGCGGGCCACATGACCCTGCGGTTCATATTCAGGGAAATACCGCTGCGCGATTCTTGGAAGCACGGACGCTTCCGCCAATCCTCCCGGAACATCACTGTTGACTTCCGAAACCGACCAGCCATCTGCGGTGGGATGAAAGTCAAAGCGCATGAGCCTTACATGCTTCTTTGCAGAATAACCGTCCATTCTGGGTATGGCTTTTTTTACCCTGGACGGCAGGCCCAGCTTTTTCACCAAATCCCTCCGTTCCATCATGGCCTGCTCTATCTCCATGGTTTCAGCCGACAGCTGCTCCGCCCAAAGCTCCAGTTGTCTGGCCGTCTGCCTGTCCAGAAGCACCACATGTTCAGCCACTGTGTTGTGGTCTTCCACCTGAGGGTCCCATTTGTATGCCCTGAAAATCGCCTCATAACGGTAATCTGAATACCGTTCACCGGGAATACGGGCCAACACCGCCCCGCTCACAGGAGCACCCCGCCGGAAATACGTTCAGGCATCCCGTGTAAGATCAAAAGCACAATACCGGCGTAGGCCAGATAAATACTCCCCCAAAGAACTGACGGAAGTATATTGGCCCCCAGGCGGTTGTCCCCAAGGGATTGGGACGGATGTATGTAAAACCACTCTACCAGGAGTGAAAACAGCATAAGGGGAAGCACCGGCCATCCAATGGTGAATTCTGTGAGGGTGGCCTGTGTGGAGGTCCAGTCCCCTCCTGACGCATAGGCCAGTATCAGGCTGCTGGCAAGCAGATACGCCCCAAAACGGATGCCGCTGCCCATGTCACGGTCCACGCTGACCCGCTCAGATACATCAGTCAAGAGATTCAACACCAGAGCCAGGCCAAGCCAGGCAGTCAACCCCAGTCCTGCCGTAAATAAGACGACCCACCATCCGGGTCCATCCCCTGTGTTGGCTCCCGCATATATAAGGGTCACGCCCAAAAATCCGCCGGCAGCAGGAAAAACCGCGGCTTTATTGTCCAGATGCACCGCGTCAAACGGCCATGACAAATCCAGGCACTCCATCATGTAAATCCCGCCGCGAAGCCACGCATACCCCATAATAATGTAAAAAACAACCCAAATCCCAACCACGTCATAGGATGCCATGGTCAGTAATACAAAGAGTATGATTAGTAACGAAACAGGGGGCAGGCACCCTAAAACACGGCGCCCCGTCTCCCCCCGTTCAGGCGGCCAGGACTCCAGTAGAGGCATATACCATTTATGCAGAAACCTGCACATGACATATGCGCTGCCGAAAAATAAGAAAAACTCTGTTTCATACCAATAGGACGCCGCCGCGGCAATCCCGAAAACCAACATGTCCATAATAGAACCTCCAGCTCAAAGACCTGTCATAACAGTCCGTATGATATGATTTTACACCAGAATTTTACAGTCTGCAACAAGTGTATCAAACTCAGATCCGCATCAAAAGAAAATTTGCCGTGAGACCGGCTGCCGTACCAATGAGCAGCACCGTGTCTCCCTTTATCACCCGCCCCTCCTCAATGGCTTCACAAAGCGCGTAGGGCACTGAGGCCGAAATCATATTTCCATACTGCGACACACGGTCTATGTAGGTTCCTTTCCTGAAGCCCAGCCTGGGCATAATAATATCCAGGGCCCGGCTGGCCTGGTGGGGAACCACCAGATCAATGCTCTCACGTCTCACTCCCGCCTCCTGTAGACACTGTTCCACAAATCCCGGCAGATTCCGGGCAGAAAGCTTCAGGATACGTTTGTCTTTCATATCAAAATAAAAATCCTCACGGTTATCATCATTCATGAAAAAGGCAGGCATCATGCCTCCTCCGCCTCTGATTTCCGTATCATGGGCGCCCTCCGACCAGGTTTTCTGACAGCTGTAGAGAATCCCCGACGGCTCCTGTTCCTCCGCTCTCGTTAAAACACAGGCGCTGGCGCCGTCCGAAAACAGCTCATAGCTCTCCTTCTGCCTTGGATTCAGGGCCGCGGACGCCGTGTCGCCTGATATAATCAGCACATTTTTATACCGCCCCATTTCAATCAGGCAGGACATCACATCCAATGCAGATATAAAGCTGGTGCAGGTGGTATTGATATCCATGGCCGGTATGTCCAGTCCCTTGGCCAGCTGTTCGTGTACCAGAACAGCGTTACAGGGAATGGCCTGTAACGGGGTTGCCATGGCGCATACAATGCAGTCCATATCAGTGATATCCATGGACGCACGGTCCAATGCTTTTCGGGCAGACCGGACCGCAAGCTCTAACAGGGTTTCATCTTTATCCAGACGGTACCGGGTCTGGCCCTCAAAATCCATTTTCTTTCCCGACAGGGCGTTTCCCCAGCCTGCTATTTTTACCTTGCGTTCCCTCATATGTACCTTCCCTTCTCCGGCTCCCCACCCCTGCGCTCCACACGCTACATTTATCTTCCCAATTCACAGCATTAAGGCCGTAAGGAAATATACAGCAGCAAAAAGCCGCGGTACTTAGAGAGCAGTTCAAATTCCTCTAAGACTCTCTTCCTGCCAAAATCCGTCAGATCCGCGTATACGGTCAGACGCCCGTTTGTCTCCTGTACAATCCTGTAATCGCCGGCAGACCCTGCTTCGTATTCACTGCCACCTTTGTCCGCAAACAGGATACATCTCCTGATGAAGTCCGGGAACACAGGCACCTTCCTTCCGTCCTCCCCCTGAAAGGAAAACACATCATCCTCACGCCCCTCTATCTTCTCCAGGGCCAGGAAGGGGCTGCCGCAGCCGCAGGGTTCCCTTCGCTCCACCAATATATCGTTCAGCCAGTAGCGGATGATGGGCTGGGCCTTTCTCTCAAAATCAGTGACCACAGGCACAAACCGCCTTTCATCCAGATACTCCCGCTCAATAAACACGATATCTTCATTCAGATGGAGCGTTCCCATGGAACAGGTGGAGGCCAGACAGCCTTCGGTGCACTGGTAGACCTGATGAATCACCGTGAGGCCAAATGCCTCCTTTAACCGCTGCTCATCCGCCTGTTCCAGCACCTCGGCAATGGATATGACAATACGGGGACAAATCTCTGTTTTTCCCTGCCTCACATCCTCTGCAATCATAAGAAGGAGTGACGGCTGGCCTGCCAAAATCCGAGGACGGATTTCTTCCAGCCGTTTTCTATGCTCCTCCATATCTTTGTAAATATCAAAGAAATGGAACTGTATGTTTTTGGACTTCACTGCCTGGTATAGATTACTGTCCGCCCTCATGAAAAATGCAATGGAATACTTCCCCAAAATGCTTCCCGGCAGGAATTTTGCGAGAATATATCCTGCCCAGCGGTTTTTCTCATCATCCGACACCAGAAAAATCCCCCGTTTTCCCGATGTGCCGGAACTGAGCCCTACGGTTACCCCTTTAAGCTTGGGTGAAAAATCCCGCTGCCGCTCTGCCCGCTCTGCAAATTCCATGGCCTCCTCCCTGCCAATTCCAACCGTGTTCAGCTCATCAAAATGTTCCATCATAAACGTCTTGTCTATGACCGGACAGGAGGAAAGTGTTTCCCTTCCTTTGTAAATCCTGGAATGCTCTACCACATACCCCAGATGCTTCCTGATTTTTTGTTCCTGCCACTGTCTCAGAGCGTTTCTGTCTGAAAACTGCTTTTTGTATTTGTAGTAAAAATAGTATGTAAGAACAGACAGCTTATCATTCATATGTTTCCTCACTTCCTATTTGATGGGTAAACACAAACCTTATCTGCGGATGGTCCCTATGAAGCTCACAAAGCCCTTTTAATGTTTTCTTATATTCCCTAAAGTCATCCTGTATCAGACGTGGAAACAGCCTCATTTTAAGCATATGGCGGACTAAATCACCGCCCCAGCAGGCGTCTGCTGCCAGAAGCAGTTTAAAATCCGGAATCCATATCCCCATCTGCCCCTTGCAGTGCCCGTTAAGCACAACGTCTATGATGCTTCCGTTTCCCAGCAGGTCATATACCTGTTCAAAATATCTGCATAAAAAGTGTTCTGACAGCCGGTTTTGGGGAAGTCCTGATAATCCCTCCCTGGGCATACTTGGAAGCATGCCCGGAAGAAGCTTGGGCTGCGTGTCCGGAAGCATGTTAGGAAACACCAGATTCCTCACGGACGGTCTGCAAAGCGCCTTATGTACCGGTTCTGTTGCCACCAAATCATACCCGCGGAAATTTTTAAGCCCTCCAATATGGTCCGGGTGGGCATGGGACAGGATAATGGTCCGGACGCTCTCAGGATTTATGCCGTCTGCCCTCAGCTTCTCATCAATGACCTGCTCCGGCTCTACATGGACCGGGTTCAGCCGGCGGTACAGCTTAAGAAAAAATCCATCCTCATAGACAGCCTGTGAATATCCTGTATCATACAATATATTGCCCAGGCTCCGGTGCTGTATCAGAAACGCTCTGGCCGGAAACTCCCTCTTTTGGCCGGGATGCCCCTTAAAAAGGAGGCCCAGGTCATTGGTACAGGAGCCGCAGTGATACATCCTTACCCTGGTGATACGATCCGGAGCCAGATTTGCCCTGTTTTTCCACCACCTTCCATATTCCTCTATGGATTCCATCAGTGTCTTTTCCGGCTCATATCCCAGTATCGTTCTGGCCCTTCTGATATCCATGGTCTGTGAAAATCCCAGAGTGCACACGGTATATCTCGTAAGTGCAGGTTCCCCCGGAAGATGGAAGGTCCTGTATGCCCACTCCATGGCCGCAGCCATGCCATAGACAGCTTCAAAAGGCATTTTTCTGTAATGGGGCTTCTGACCGATAGCTCCAAGAAAACACTCCAACAATTTCCTGAATTCCATGGGCTCGCCGTTGGTAATATTGAACACCATACCATCCGCCTCCCTGGCGGTCAGGGCCAATTGGCAGGCCTGAGCAACATTTTCCACGCTGGTAAGGTCCACTGTATTATGGCCGTCCCTCATAAGCGGAATTCCAATCCGCATATTGGCCCGCAGCAGCCGGGGCACAAGGCTCGCATCCCCCACCCCAATCAGCCCGCGGGGACGGAGAATGACGGTCTCCAACCCCCTTCCGGTGTATATCCTCAACCACTCGTTCCGCCATCAGCTTGGACCTGATATAATGATTCAGGTCATTCTTGCCCGGCGCCTGTTCCTCGCGGATATCACAGCGGTCGCCCTTTACCGTGTAGATACTTGGGGACGATATATATACCAGACGCTCAATCCCATTTTCGAGGCAGAGATCCGCCACAAGGGCGGTACCGGCCACATTGGTCCGGTAAAAATCCTCCCATCTGCCCCAGACAGTGGAACGTGCGCCTGCGTGAATTACATACCGGACTCCCTTAAAATATGCCTCGCAGGTCCTCCTGTCCGTAAAATCACCCGGACAGAATGCAG
>JAJQEA010000190.1 GCA_021201905.1 Clostridia bacterium | reverse complement strand
GATTATCATGGCCGTGGAATCGGATGAGGACTGCGCCCTGGGCAGTCTGGGCAGGGAAAAGCTGGCCGTATATCCCCAGGTGCAGCTGACACTGGAGTGCAATGAAGGATTTTTCGGCCCCCCAGGCAGCCCAGTTCCTGTCTCTGATCGACCATACAGGCTCCATGCAGACAGCCTGCAGGCAGATGTATATGTCCTATACCAAGGGATGGAAGATTTTAAAGGAGGCGGAGCGGCAGTTGGGATATCCTCTTCTGATTACACAGTCAGGCGGGGCGGAGGGAGGTTTTTCACAGCTCACGCCCAAGTCCAAGGATTTTCTGGACCGCTACCTGCGGATGGAAAAGGAACTGCGCATGGAGGGGGAACGGCTTTACAAAAAATATTTTTCCGGGGAGGAAGAGACGGAGTCATGAAAACATTATTTACAGAGTTAAGACAATTACTGGAACAGGGGGAGGAGGCCGTCCTGGTGACCATCATTGCCAGCTCCGGCTCCACTCCCAGGGGAACCGGATCCAGGATGCTGGTAAGGAAGGACGGGTCCATAGAGGGAACTGTGGGCGGAGGCGCCGTGGAGTACCAGGCGATGCAGACAGCCCTTAAGGCCATGGAGAACAAGGCTTCCTTTGCCAAAGGATTTACCCTTACCAGGAACCAGGTGGCGGATATCGGAATGGTGTGCGGCGGAAATGTGGTGGTATATTTCCAGTACATCCGCCCCGGCGACCAGGCGCTGTCCGGCTTCTGCGGCCAGGTTCTGGACGCACTGGATAAGGATGAGGACAGCTGGCTCATACTGGATATCACCGATGAGACATGCTGGCAGATGGGTCTGTACAGCCCCAGTCTGGGCCTGGCCGGTATCAGGGGGCTGGGACAGCTGGAGGAGGAGCTTTTCGGAAGCAATGCCCTCCAGAAGGAAGTGGGCGGACGCAGGTTTTATATCGAGCCCCTGGTACAGGCGGGGACAGTCTATATATTCGGAGGCGGTCATGTGGCCAGGGAGCTGGTTCCGGTGCTGGCCCATGTGGGTTTCCGCTGCGTGGTCATGGATGACAGGGAGGCCTTTGCCAATCCCCGGGTGTTTCCAGAGGCAGAGAGGACCGTGGTGGGGGACATGGAACATATCAGCGATTACGTGGATATCCGCCCCAGAGACTATGTGTGCGTCATGACCAGAGGGCACCAGTTTGATTATTACGTGCAGAAGCAGGCCATGGCCCTGCACCCATATTATATCGGCATCATGGGAAGCAGGAACAAGATACGGGTGGTGACGGATAAGCTGCTGAGTGACGGCTTCTCCCTGGAGGAAATCCAAAGCTGCCATATGCCCATCGGCACAGACATAGGAGCCGAGACACCGGCGGAAATTGCCATCAGCATAGCAGGGGAACTGATTGCCCGGAGAGCTGCCAGGATGGGCAAAAAGAAATAAATACAAAAATTTTTAGTCAATCTAAAATATTTTGTATTCATGCACAAAAAACAGATGGGTGTTCACCAAAAGATTAGATATAATGCAGATTGCTAAACAGGTCTGCCTGACATATAATGAATCTATCACAGTGATGGAAAACATATTGGAAGGAAGGAATCAGTTATGGCAGTTATCGGAGTTATATTAGTGTTTGGTGTCCTGAGTTTTGATTTGTATGGTGTTATCAGAAATAATATCCAGAAATAATATTCAGAAATAATATCCAGCAGGAATAGAACAGCAGCCGGAAGCAGGGGGATGCCCCTTGTTTCCGGCTGTTTTTGAATGGAATTTTTTCAACGGGTTTTCAATGGACGGGAAAATGATCTTCCCCAATCCGCTGTTTTATGATAAAATAATCAAAGTATTAAAATAGAATTTTGCAAAAACTGTAAAAGTGGAGAAAATGCCATGAGGGCTTATTTTTACGAGTATGGCATATGGACCGGAACAGACAGCCTGTGGCATGGCCTGGAGCTGGAGGGACGGATGGAGCAGGCACGGTCCGGGAAAGGACCGGGCCCTTTTGTGATATCCCTGGCAGGGGCGGGGGAAAGACCTCCACCATTCGCAGACTGGCCTGGGAGGCCGTGAGACGGGGACTTAAGGTCCTGGTGGTTACAACCACCCATATGGCCTGCCCCAACGCATTTGGAGCCTTTGAGGGCAATGCGGAGGAAATCAGGACCATTCTTTGGCGTCACGGCCTGGCAGTGGCCGGAAGGCCGGCGGAGAAGGGAAAGATTGGGTTTACAGGCCGGGAATTGTATAGGGAGGCCTGTTCCCTGGCGGATTTGGTGCTGGTGGAGGCTGACGGCTCCAGACGCCTGCCTTTGAAGGTGCCAAGACCAGGGGAGCCGGTGATACCGGACAATACAGACCTGATTTTATGTCTCAACGGCCTGTCATCCCTTGGAAAGCGGGCTGAGGACTGTTGCCTGAGGCTGGAGGAGGCCAGGGCTCTGATGAACCGCCACAGCCGCGGACACCGTGAGGATGACTGTAAGCCGTGGGCCGGCGGGTCGGATGGACTTGGCCGGAATCCGGAAAATAGGGCGGACTGGGTCATACAAAGGGAAGATATGATGACGCTGATGACCCATGGATACCTGCTGCCCCTGCGTGCGGACTATCCGGAGACGGATGTCCTGCCGGTATTCAACCAGGCCGACACCCCGCAGCAGGCGGCGCTGGCCGGGAACATGCTGGAGGGCATGGGAGAGGCAGCTGGGATTGCAAGCGGACAGCTGGACCAGGATGTGTCAGCCCGGTTATTTTAAAGGATGGTATGAGGGATGAAGATATCGTTTATCTATATGGCTTCCGGATTTGGAAGCCGTTTTGGCTCTAATAAGCTTTTGGTACCCTTTAAGGGGAAGGCTCTTTACCGCCATGGGCTCGACTGCATCTGCCGTGGGGCGGGGGAGCTGGAAAAGGAGGGGTGCCAGACAGAGGTTCTGGTGGTCAGCCAGTATGAGGAGATTCTAAAGCAGGCCCAAAGCCAGGGACTGGGGACCGTCCTTAACAGATACAGCGGTGAGGGAATCACCGCCTCCCTCAGGCTGGGGACGGATGCTGCCTCCCCTGAATCAGAGGCGCTTTTGTTTTCAGTGGCTGACCAGCCCTATATGAGTCCGTTTACCCTGAAGGAATTCATACATGGTTACCGTCTGTCCGGGAAGGGCATTGGATGTGTGTGCCATCAGGAAAAGCGGGGGAATCCGGCCATATTCGCCAGCGCCTACAGGGAAGAACTGATGGGGCTTCGCGGAGACAGGGGAGGAAGCGTAATCATGAAGGCCCACCCTGAGGATGTGTGGACCATGGAGGTGCCGGAGGAGGAACTTAGGGACATTGACCGGGCGGAGGATTTGGCTGCGGTTGAGAAGTGACGGCAGCATTTTCTAAAGTCATCCAGTGGGGCAGGGACAAAACAGACAGAACAAACGGAAATGTGGTGGGAGTATGAAACAGTCGGTTAATCAATCAGACAATCAATCGGACAATCAAAAAAAGAACGATTTTTCCAAGGGCAGCGTGGTGGGAAATATCATGAAGCTGGCGGTCCCCATGACCCTGGCGCAGCTCATCAATGTGCTGTATAACATCGTGGACCGCATTTACATAGGAATGATACCGGAGAACGCAACCCTGTCTCTGACAGGGCTGGGGCTCTGCCTGCCCATCATATCCATTGTGATTGCCTTTGCCAATCTCTTTGGCATGGGCGGCGCTCCCCTGTGCTCCATTGAGAGAGGCAGGGGGAACGAGAAAGAGGCCGAGGCCATCATGGGCAATTCCTTTGTGATGATGGTGGCGGTGGGGATTCTGCTGACGGTCCTGGGCCTGATGTTCAAGAGGCCCATGCTGTATCTTTTTGGGGCCAGCGACGCCACCATTTCCTACGCGGACGCCTATGTGACCATCTACCTCATGGGCAATATCTTTGTCATGACAGGCCTGGGCATGAACAGCTTCATCAATTCCCAGGGATTTGGGACCGTGGGCATGATGACCGTGCTTTTGGGGGCGGTCACCAACATTGTGCTGGACCCTGTCTTTATCTTTGTTTTCAACATGGGGGTGAAGGGGGCTGCCCTGGCCACCATCCTTTCCCAGATGTTGTCAGCCCTGTGGATTCTGGCCTTCCTCACCGGCAGGCGGACCATCCTGAAGCTGCGGCTTTCGGCCATGAGGCCGGACGGCGGCAGGCTGCTTCGCATCGTGGGCCTGGGTATGTCCGGTTTTACCATGTCCATCACCAACAGTCTTGTGCAGATCATGTATAATTCCATGCTCCAGAAATTCGGCGGCGACCTCTATGTTGGTATCATGACCGTAATCAACTCGGTCAGGGAGGTCATTTCCATGCCTGTAAACGGACTGACCAACAGCGCCCAGCCCGTGCTGGGGTTTAACTACGGAGCCGGGGAATATAAAAGGGTGCAGAAGTCCATTGTATTCATGTCCGTGGCCTGTATTCTGTACACAGTGGTGGCCTGGGGATTTGTGGACTGGTTTCCCGCATTCTTTATCCGCATCTTCAACCGGGAGGGCGACATGGTGGAGGCGGGAATTCCGGCCATGCGCATGTATTTCTTCGGATTTTTCATGATGTCCCTTCAGTTTGCGGGCCAGTCCGTGTTTGTGGGGCTGGGAAAATCCAGAAACGCGGTATTTTTTTCCATTTTCCGGAAGGTCATCATCGTCATACCCCTTATCATCCTGCTGCCCACGGTATTCGGAATGGGAACCCAGGGCATACTGATGGCAGAGCCCATCTCCAACTTCATCGGAGGAGCCGCCTGCTTCGGGACCATGCTGCTCACTGTGTGGCCTGAGTTAAAACGGGGCGGAGAAAAGAACCACAGCTAAAGGAGAGAGAACCAATGAAAAGACCATACATGAAGGCTGCGGCCTTACTGGGGGCGGCAGTGTTCCTGTTCACATCCGGCTTTGCCAGGGCAGAGGAACATGCCGCTGGGACCGCCGGTTACCTCAAATCAGCCACCTACTATTCCGATGACTGGGTTATCAATTTCTGGAACAGCGAGAGCCGCCATATGGACCAGGAGCTGGCCCGCATTGCGCAGGACGGCTTTAACAATATCATCCTGGTGGTGCCCTGGAGGGAATTCCAGCCCGGCATGACCCCATGTACATATAACCAGTATGCCTGGGACAAGCTGGACCGTGTCATGGACGCCGCCGCCGCCCAGGGATTGAGCGTGATGCTGAGGGTGGGATACACCTGGGATTACTGCGGGGCCGGCAATGTGATGGACCGGTACCAGGGGCTGATGCAGGAGGGCACGGAGCGGTCGGCCTGGCTGGAATATGTGGGCCGTCTCTATCAGGCGGCGTCCTCCCATGAGAACTTCTGCGGTGGTTTCCTGACCTGGGAGGACTTCTGGAACTTCACGGATTCCAGCGCGTCCCTGGGAAACGGGGCAAAGGGACGCAGCATGGCCAGGGACTGCGGATATGTGGATTACGCCAGGGAAAATTACGAGCTGGAAGAACTGGAGGAGATGTACGGGCACAAGCTGTCCGGCTATGACGACTTGTATTTTCCGGCAAAGGACTCCCAAGCCAGAAGTGTATTTTACGGGTTCTACGACCAGTTTTTAAATGAACTTCTGGCTGACAGCCAGACTGTGTTTCCCGGCCTGTCCATGGAAGTGCGCCTGGATGTGGACCCGGTGGAGCACAGGGACGGGAGCCAGGAGGGCTTCATGCATTCCTCCACCTTTCCCAGCGGCAGCGCCGCCTATACCAGCGCGATGTACGGTATTCCCATGGGCTTTTTAAATGAGCATGAGCGCGTGACGGCAGCGGAGGCACTGGAAAAGATGCCGGTGTTCCTGAACCGCCTTCATGTGTACAGCGGAGGGAAGCCGGTATATCTGGACCAGTTCCTGTTTACGGATAATACCGTTGGATACGAGCACAATGCCCAGCTGCGGGACGATGAAAAAGCATTGTATCTGGAAGGCGTTGCTCCCATTCTTAAGAATTCCACCATGGGATACGGCATATGGACCTACCGGGATTACGGGGACAATAAGCTGTTCAACGCCCAGTTTGCCCTTGGCACGGACGGATGGCGTTTTTCTGGGGGAAGCTACATTGCGGAGGACGAGAACGGAAAATCCGCTGTGATTCCCTCCGGCGGAAATATTTACCAGAATCTGGGAAGCCGTATGACGGGCAACACAGGAAAGGATACGTATGTGAAGCTGAGGACTGGGGCGGAGGAAAAATGCAGTCTGACCATACGCATGGGATCCCAGACAAGGACCGTGGACGTGAAGGAGGAGCGGAAGGTGGAGCTTAAGTTCAGCAACTGCCAGCCCTCGGATTTCACCATCAGCGTAAGCGGAGGCAAAGGCGCCTATGTGGACGACGTTCAGGTGTACACCTTTGTGACCAAGGGAGAGCTCTACAATATGCACGGCACCGAGGGAAAATGCATTGAAGCCCTGCGGCGCATGAAA